>JABGWD010000432.1 GCA_018645725.1 Opitutia bacterium | reverse complement strand
TTTTCCTTGCCGTATGGAATGAGTGATTTTCCCCAGTATGCACGGTGTTCCCAAGTGCCGTCATTGAACTGGAGCATGACCTGCTTGGGCGGGTCGATTGGGTCGAGAAAAACGTAGGCGAAGAATTCGTCCCCGTCGGTCGCGATTTCGTAGGGTGACTTGGATTGCCAGAAGAAATGCTGGTTGTTTCCAGCGCCTTCCCGAACGATTGATTTTTTTCCGGAGAATACGGGGTCGGGGGCTTGGGCGATCTTCCACGCATCGACAAGAGTCGCGTCCGTAGGCGGCGCGTCCTCAACGAAAATTCTTTCCGAATCGGCAGAGGAGTCGGCTTTGGGTTCGGCATATGCAACCTTGTCGACCAGACCGTGAAGCTTGGCAAGCATCTCCTTTTTCTTGCCGTCGGTTTGCGCCTTGCGATCCTTCTCCGCCTTTTCCGCTTGGGCAAGCTTTGCCTCGAGTTCCTTGAGCCGCGCTTCCTGTTCGGCGGTGGGGAGGGTGAGGTTGGGGGTTCTTTTCCCGACCGGTCTTTCCTTGATGTCGGCAAAGAAGGCGGCGAGGGAATAGAAGTCCTTGATCGTGAGCGGATCGTATTTGTGATCATGGCATTGAGCGCATCCGGTGGTGGCGGCCAGCCAGACGTTCCCGAAGTTACGCACCCGGTCGGCTTGGTAAATCGTGACGTATTCGTCCGGTTGGGCACCGCCTTCTTGGGTGGTCTGGAGCAAGCGGTTGTACCCCGACGCGACTTTTTGCCGGTTGCTCGCTTCGGGGATCAGGTCGCCGGCGATATTCTCGATCACGAACCGGTCGTAGGGAAGGTTTTCGTTGAAGGCGTCGATGACGTACTCGCGGTAGGCGGAGACTTCCATGAAGGTGTCACTGTGATAGCCGATGGTGTCGGCAAAGCGCACGAGATCGAGCCAATGGACGGCCATGCGTTCGCCGAACCGTTCGTCGCCAAGCAGACGGTCGACCAGTTGCTCGAAGGCCTTGGGGGATTTGTTCTTGAGGAAGCGATCGGCCTCGGCAGGGGTAGGGGGCATCCCGACCAGATCGAAGTAGAGCCTGCGCAGGAGGGTGATGCGATCGGCTTCGGGGGAGAGGGTGAGTTTTTCTTTGGTGAGGGAATCCTCGAGAAAGCGGTCGACCGGGTGATCGGAGGAGCGTTTGGCCGGCAGGGTTGGTTTTTCGATCGGACGGAAGGACCAGTGCTCCTCGTACTTGCCTCCTTGCGCAATCCATGCCTCGATGATCTTCTTTTGCTCGGGCGTAAGGACCTTGCCCGTTTTGGGCGGGGGCATGATTTCCTCCTTGTCATCGCTGTTCAGGCGAAAGACGAGTTCGCTGTCGCCGGGTTTTCCGGGAACGATGGCGGAGTAACCCCCGAAATCCTTGAGCGAGCCTGCCTCGGTATCCAACCTGAGCTTGGCCTTCCGGGTTTTCTTGTCCGGGCCGTGGCAATGGAAACAGTACTCGGAAAGGAGAGGACGGACGTCTTTGGTGAAATCGACGGTGGGCTTTGCGGCTAACAAGGTGGGAACGGATAGCCAGGGAAGTGAAAGGAGAAAGAATGGGATTTTCGTATTCATCAGGCGGAAGTGATCTTAGGAAACCTTTTTTCGTTTTTCAAGGGATACCATTCGACAAAAGGCAAATTCTCAAGCCAACCTGCTTGGTTAGCGCCGAGAAAGTCAAACAGTGAAGTCGCGAAGATGAGTCTCGAGAGGAGCGTAAGTTCTTTCGGATAATTCGGTTTCCGAGTATCCGTAAAAGAGCAGGGCGACCACGCTTTCGCACTCGGGTGCTTGCATCCCGATGGTTTCGGTAAATTCGGGATGGTCGAAGACAGGTCCTGTGCCCCACTTGGCTGATATTCCCTCGTTCTCGAGCAAAAGAAGAAGGTTTTGGCAGATGCATGAACAAGTTGCGTAGTTTTCCTCGATTACCGTCGGCTTGTTACGGGCCAGTTCGGAGTCGAGATCGGTATGGCAGGTTACGACGAGCAGTCCGGGCGAGGCTCCCCATTCGCGGGCTTTTTTCTTCCCGCGCTCAACCAGGGCGGGGTCGGACTCGTCAACTGCGACCACTTCTCCGAAGAGTCTGCCGACTTCCTTGATGCGTTCTTGATCGAGCAAATAAAAACGGGCGGGTTCGGTACGGTGATGGTTGGGGGCGTGGCGGGCGGTTTCAATCAAATCGCGGATGAGGGCGGGATCCGGAATCCGGTCGGAAAAATTCGCGGGCTTGGAAGTCCTTCGCCGAAGAATGAGTTCCTTTATTCCTGATGCCATGAGTCTTGGACTGCCTCTTACTCTGTTTGCTCGAAGATTACGCTCACGTTGGCTCCTCCGAATCCGCTACTGTTGCTGAGGATCCGCTTTGCCTGCGTTTGCTCGGTTTGGCGGAGGAGTCGAAGGTGCCCGATTTCAGGATCCGGTTCGGTGACGTGGGCGGATCCGGGAAGAAAACCGTCCTTCAAGGCCAAGCAGCAAAAGGAGGCTTCCATGATGCTGGAGAGGGAAAGGCCATGGCCGGTCAATGCTTTGGTGCTCGATATCATGACTTCCTGAGGCAGGGGAAAAACGGATTTGAGCGCCTTCAGTTCGGATGCGTCCCCGATTGAAGTGGATGGGGCATGGGCATTGACGTAATCGATGTCCGGGGCCGAGATTTTGGCATCTGCAAGAGCTTGGGTCATGGCCCGATTCAAGCCCCTGCCTTCGGGATGGGAAATGGCGACGTTGTGTCCGTCCGATCCTTGTCCCCATCCGATGAACTTGGCGTATGGTTCGGCCCCGCGTCTTTGGGCTTCGCTTTTGGTCTCCAATACGAGGCTGACCGCCCCCCCCGTTCCGACGAATCCGTTTCTCGTCTTGTCGAAAGGGCGGGATGCTCGATCGGGATCGGTGTCGAGGGATAGCGCCCGCATTCCGCAAAAGGGAACGATGCTCTCGAAATTGCAGTCTTCCGCCCCGACTACGAGCATCCTTTTCTGCCGACCGAGCCTGATTTCGTCCAAAGCCATACCCAGGGCATGCCCGGAGGATGCGCATGCGGAAACCAAACCGGTTGATGATCCTCTGATGCCAAGGGCGGCGACCAAGTTGAAGGTAAGGGTGCCGGCGATCGAGGCGACAATGGCGAGCGGGTTGCAAGCCATCACTCCCCGCTGGTCCATTTTTTCAAAATGCTTGTGAATGGAACGCATGGATCCGCCTGATGAGGTATATAACCCCGCGTCGGGGTCATGAAGGTCTTCCTCGGATAGGTTTGCATCCTCAATGGCTTGCCTGAGGGAACTCCATGCATAGAGGACATGCGGGGAAAAACTGCGCAGGACGGCTCGCGGGACACGGTATTGCTCGGGGTACTCCCAATCCTCGGGATCGGAGGAAGAAACTTCGAAGTCCTTGACCGTGCCGGCAATCTTGACGGGGGAATCATCGCCCTTCAGTTCGGGGTGCCGTTCGATCCCATGCCTAAGCTCGAGCAGGTTGTCGGTGACGGTTTCCCGATCATTTCCAATGCTCGTTATCAGACCCATCCCGGTGATCCAAACTTCTTCCATATCGCTTATTGGGTTATTGGCAGATTCGTTTTCGGCAAGGCTAAAGGACTTTTGACTTAATTCGACGACTCGTTCGGATCGGGTTGTTCGGGTTCATGGCTCACTTCCTCAATGAGTTTTCCGGCTTCGTTCCAAGTCTTCCATATTCCGACTGCCTTCCCTTTTTCGTGCCACTGTTCTCTCCATTTTGCTCCGTTCATATGAAAAATAGTTGATTTGCCGTCTTTGCCGCCCTCTTTGTATTGGCCCCGCATTTTGACTTTTCCATCCGGGTACCACATGGTGAAAGGTCCGTTGTTGATCCCGTTTTCCTTCATTCCTTGCCATCGGAGTCTGCCATCGGGATAGAAAGTGGTCCATTCCCCATCCGCTTTTTCGTTCTTGAGACGTCCCTTGTAGGCAAGCGTGCCGTCCCCGGTAAAGCCAACGGATTCCTTTTGGCCGGCCCCGCCGGTGGTTTTGGTGAATTGACGCCCGTCCGGAGAACGCTCCAAGCCGGAGTCGTGCCCGCCAAGGGAAGAATCATTGGCTTCGATGATTTCCAACGCTTCTTCCTCCAGACTCTGCGGTGAGCAAGAGGAAAACAAACCGCACTTTGCAAGAATCACAAGAAGTCCGAGCAATCTGACGGTTTTCGGGACTCGGTACATGGGAAAAAGGGGTTTTGATTGGTGGAGCCGATCGGGTTCGAACCGACGACCTCCACAATGCCATTGTGGCGCTCTTCCAACTGAGCTACGGCCCCAATCAAATCATTCTTTTACAGGAAACGAAAAGAAGGTCGAGTCCAATCCTCTGAAAGGGATCGGAAATTAAGCCGGTGGTGGTTGAGGAGGACGGGTGATCTTGAGGCCTTTCGTCTTTGATTTCCCGGATTTGAGCGAAAGCTTGGGCTTTGGCTTGCCCGCAAGACCACTGGGTGGGCGGGTCAGTCCCGGTGGTGCTGGTGGCGACCCATCGTTTCCGTCGTCAATTAGGGAGGGAGGAGCCGGTGGTGCGTCACTTGGTGACGGTGGAGCGGGCAGATCGGAAGCTGGCTCGGGTGGAGCGGGAGGCTCGTCCCCGAATGAAGGCGGAGCGGGCAGATCGGAATCCGGTGCGGGTGGAGCGGGAGGCTCGTCGCCGAAAGAGGGAGGGGCGGGTGGCGTGTCACTTGGCTCGGGCGGAGCGGGAGGCTCGTCTCCGAAAGAGGGAGGTGCGGGTGGTGCGTCA
>JABGWD010000431.1 GCA_018645725.1 Opitutia bacterium | reverse complement strand
GGGACGGTGCCACCAAGAAGCTACACTTCGAGCCGAGACTGGTTGATCTCCATGTAGATCAGGACTCCATTGATAAGGCATTTGAGGAGCTGACCACCGGCCTTACGACTGAGGAGAAGGAAGAACTTTCGAAGTCCTCCGCGAAGATGGCCGTTCTTCTGAAGGCACCTGAACGGGTCTCCGCCGTGTGCCAGGACATCGCGCAGCACTTCCAGGAGAAGGTCCAACCGCAAGGGTTCGGTGCCCAGTTGGTCACGATCGATCGTGAGAGCTGCGTCCTCTACAAACAGGAGCTCGACAAGTACTTGGCCCCAGAAGTTTCCGACATCGTCATGTCGATCAACAGCGGCGAGACCGAGTACGCGGAGTATCGACGCGACCGTGATGCCGAGGAGAAGCTACTTGACCGCTTCCGAGATCCGGACGACCCGCTCAAGATCATCATCGTCACCGCTAAGCTCCTCACTGGCTTTGATGCTCCGATCCTCCAGACGATGTATCTCGACAAGCCCTTGCGGGACCACACGCTCCTACAGGCGATCTGCCGAACCAACCGTCCTTACGGCCAAGAGAAGACGCACGGTTTGATCGTCGACTACCTCGGCGTCTTCGACGATGTGGCCCAGGCAATCGACTTCGACGAGGAAGGCATCCGACGAGTCGTCTCAAACATTTCCGAACTCCTCGAGAAACTACCTGCGGCAGTACAGAAGTGCTTGGAATACTTCCCTGGAGTCGACCGATCGGTAAGTGGATACGAAGGTCTCATTGCTGCACAAGACTGCCTACCCAACAACGAGGTGCGTGACCGCTTCGCACGGGATTGCAGCTTTTTGGCACGACTTTGGGAAGCGATTTCTCCTGACCCTATTTTAAGCGAGTACGAAACCGACTATCAGTGGATCATCAAGGTCTACGAGTCTGTCAAACCACCCTCGGGAAATGGTCGTCTGATCTGGCATCGCCTGGGGGCGAAGACGATCGAGCTTATTCACCAGAATGTAAGCGTCGAAGCAGTAAATGACGATCTCGAGACGCTTGTCCTTGATGCTGAACTACTGGAAGCCGTGCTAGGGACGCCGGACCCGACAAAGAAGGCGAAGGAAATCGACATCAAGGTCTCAACTCGGCTTCGTAAGCACCTGCATGACCCTCGGTTCAAGCCGTTAGCCGAACGACTTGAGGCACTTCGTGAAAAGCACGAGCAGGGCCTGCTGATCAGTATCGACTTTCTAAAGGAATTGCTAGATCTGGCCAGGGATTTAGTAGCAACCGAACAGGCATCTCCCCCAATCGAGCAAGAGGAGCGTGGAAAGGCCGCACTCACAGAGCTCTTAGAGGAAGCGAAGAGCGATGCCACTCCAATCATGATTGAGCGGGTGGTCGGTGACATCGACGCGATTGTTCGCCACGTACGCTTCGACGGTTGGCAGGACACCCACGCCGGCGAGCGTGAGATCAAGAAGGCCCTCCGCAAGACGCTATTCAAGTACCAGCTGCACTCCGACGCCGACCTGTTCGACCGGGCCTACGGGTATATCCGAGAATATTACTAAGATTATTAATGGAACTTTGCTTCTTTAGTCCCGTTACGCGAATCGCGAACTCCTGTAGTATTAATTGGTAATTAGAGCTCTAGTCACTTGTTGGACTGCCTTTTTCGCGATGGAAAGAGCGTAGGCAAACCCTTAATCGATTACCGGTTAGCCATGAGGATTGGAGCTACTAAGAGTTTAACCGAGTTTGGACTCCCTTTCTTCGATTAACTTGATTGCTTCATCGTCTAATTTTTGAAGTTCTTCAAGATTTGATTCATCCTTAGCCGAGTGTGCCATAAAAAGTAGGTGTTCAGCCTCTGTCTGCCAACGCTTTGCCCAATTCGGGGGAGGAACCATTGGGGTGTTCATCAACTTTTGGAGTTTTTCGATATTAATCCCAATCTTCATATGCATCATTTATATGCCCGTAATCCACTACACTGGCAAATCCCAAAGCTCTCAGGCAATGCCCGGTAAGCTTATTCTTAGACCTTACGCTTTTACACTTTTAACACTTTATTTTTAGTTAAATCAGAGAAGTGATAGGTAATGAAGAAGGCATCGTATTAAAGAGAACCGCAAAAAAAGCGTAATAAGTGTAAAAGTGTAAATGAATCTCATCATCTCTGCTAAGAAGTAGGCATTGATCATCAAAGAAATCGGTCGTAGCCCCTGCATTCGAATCTTGCTCGCGCGCGCGTACGAGGCTGGAACTTTGGATTTTCCATGGCATTCTAATTATGACGCAATGAATCCTGTAGATGCACAACTTGGGTGTTATGCTACGGATATGGCTAACAATGAAAAATCAAAACTTACATTTGCGGATTACTTGAGTCGGAAGCTCTACTTGGATGAGTTCTTGGAAGCAATGAATGACAACAGGCTGGAAATCTGGCAAAAGTCGGAAATTAGCGATCACTACTTCAAGGGGCAGGGAGTTAAGGACTTAACGGGCGATCATCTCATTAGCCCCAAAAGCAATGGTAAGAGCGTGAAACCATCCAGTTGCAGAGACGATCCAGAGGTGATGAAGATAATCGAGAAATTCAAGGCCTGCTCGACAAAGATTCGTCCACCACTCTCATGATGCGAAAATTGAAAAGTTTATGGCTCAAAGAATTACAGATTTGAAAACTTTGCAAGATGAAGTCTCTTCAGCTATTGAAAGCGGAGTTCTATCTGTTCAGTTAAAACTAAAGGAGATTAATTATGATAGAGAACTACGAGGAACTTATAGACAATATGACCCCAGATGAAGCATTGGAAATCATCTCAAAGATGGGTATGAATATGACCGATCATCCGTATTTGTCGGAGGAGAGAAAGGCAGAGTTGAGGGAGGAAGAGAAGAGTTCATTGATTTCGTCAACTACCCAACCAGACCAGTCAGAAGACCCGTCTTAGATTAATATAACTTCGATGAAGGATTTAGCCATGACACAAAAAATCACACCATCTCATTCGTCTCCGAAGACCTCGCCCAAACCAAACGAATCGGGGCATATGTTGCTTGGGCAGAAGGTATGGGAGCAATTCGTGGAACAGCTGTCCGAAGCGGAGAAGCAGGGTGGCGATCACAACCAGATTACAAAGAACTTCTTAACCCAGCACGGATTAGAGCAAAATATGGAAAAAGGTCACGCCTCGTTGCACTTGCGAGTGAAGCCCGTGACCGACTAAAGTTTGATCCCAAGGGTGCTGCCCAGAAAGTCATGGCACGGGCCAGACCTTCCCGTAAGACAAAAAATAAGTTGTAGAAGAAATGTGAGCAAAATTGGTTAAGTGGAGCAAAGCATGGTCTTTGGACTGATTGGGGCGAGCGGGGAATAATGCAAGGGGTGCGAAGATTTTACTACGGAGTGCTCGAGCCTGATAGGCAATAATCACAATTTGATTATGCTAACCAGTTGCTTCCTCTAAGTCAGCTTCAAGATCGGGTAGGGGAGCGGAGAACGAATAAAACCGTTCTGCTTCTTCGTCGAGGCTCTCTCCGTGGTTCACATAGTACCTCATTGTAACGTCGTTAGTGTGCCCGAGGAAAGCCCTCACGACTTCTTTGCTCTGGGTGTTGGCGTATACCATAGTTCCTGCAGTGTGACGGGCTATATCGGCTACCCAGTCGTTCCTCGTGATCTTACCCTCTTTGTTCCTCACGATGAACCCAGCTTTTTCCCGAAGTTCATCCCAGTTCTTTCGATGCTCGTAGTCGGATTTGATAATTCGTCCTTTTTTCCTTTTGCATCGAGCGAGCAAATCCATCGCTGCCTTGGGGATCTCGAGAGTTCTTCCGAGGTCGCTCTTTCCAGTTTCATCGTCTCCAAGAAACAATTTGCCTGTCTTGAAATTGATGTTTTTCCAACTGATTCTTTTGACCTCGGACTCTGGGCGTAATCCCATGTACAGGGTCAAGACCACATAACCTAGAAGATCTAAGGTGCTATCCGTCTGGATTGCGGTAAGAAGGAGTTGACGCCATTGGTCTTCACGGAGGATTGCGGGCTTATTTAGTTTGGGGGCATCGGAAAGCTTCCCGATCATGGGGGAGGAATTGAGGTAGCCTCTTTCAACCGCGTAGTTGAATAGTATCCTCAAGTGGTTTTCATACCTCCTCGATGCCTCGCCTAATTTTCTGCTGAAGGCTTCCCAATGTTCGATATGAGAAAAAGCTATGAGCTTGATCGAGGAGAACTCGTCTTTGAGTCGGTTGTGCCTGCTCTTGTAGTCGCTGTAAGTTCGATCTGCCACACCTTCTCCTTTGGCTCGGTCATCGTCCAATTTGGCACGGTGGTCGTCCACTAATTCTCCAAACGTCATTTCAGCCCCTTTAAGCTGATGATACTCGGCGTAAAAGGCTGCGGCATCCGTCAAGCTCACTCCGAGTCCTTTTACGGTCTTAAGTGCCTTCAGCGCGTCTATTTGCTCTTCTCTTGTAAGTTTGAATCCGCTTAGCCCTTCGTTTTTGAGTCTTATGTTGATCTGTTCTGCATATGTTTTGGCTTCTTCAAGTGTCTTGAACGATTTTCTATGCTTCTTTTCGCCACCCAATCTGTATCCTGCATCGACTTCAAAATTATCTCTTCTGGCAATGTGTCTGATTAGAGGGAACTCTCCTTTGGCAGTAATCCTCTTGTTTTTTAGCTTGGGTGCTGTCTTTTTGGGCATGTATTTGAAATAAGAGGAAATGAGGGATTTTATCAATCAAAAAGACAGCAAAATGACAGCACATTGCTCAAGTTCTTTTATTTAAAGGACTGCGCAGCGGACTTAAAATCCGTTGACCGCAAGGTCGTGGGGGTTCAAGTCCCCCCTCGGGCACTCCTTTGCAATAGGTGGCAAAGGGGTGCTGAGGTTGGTAAATATGGGATATGACTTTTATATGGGATATGACTTGGTGTTGGGCGTTTGGTGGAGGGGGGGTTAGAAAAAACTCGACAAAACGTGCAAAAAGATTACTAAATAACATCGGAGCAGAGTTATTTCATTTACCCATTTTACGTTTTTTGCCTTTCGCAACGCCTATATCCCTTTTTTTACCACCGATCATGAATACGAAACACACGAAACTCGCCTTGGTTTTCACTCTCTTGTTTTCCTGCCTGCACTTGCGGGCGGCGGAGCAGGACAACTGGTACTTGGCCAAAGAATTTCCAGGTTCGATGGACAATGAATACGGAGTCGCCTACCACGAGGACAATGCAACCGGGGTGGGCAAGGTATACGCCCTAATGGGCAATGGAAGTTCCGCTTACGTCGGGGTGTTCGACCTGAACGGGACTTGGGACCGAAACGTGACGATAGCGAATTCCAGGTATTATCCAAGGGATCTTGCGTTGGATGAGAACGGGACCATCTACGTTGCCGAATACGCTGCGGTCACCTGTTTGGAAAACAATGGAACTTTCAAATGGAGGACGGGAAAGAATGCCTCCATTTCAAGTTATGGCAGTTCTGGATCGGGGGACGGAGAATTTTACAATGCCTGGGGCTTTGCCTTGGGTACCGATGGCAAGGTGTACGTGGCCGATTACGAAAACCATCGAGTCCAAGTCTTGGAAAACAACGGTTCCTTCGTTCGCAGTTTCGGCACTCAGGGTTCTGCGCCCGGTCAACTCAATCACCCCCGAGATCTGGTCGTTCTTGCCGATGGTACGGTGGTGGTGGCGGACAATTCCTATCTTCACTATTTTCAAGCGGACGGAACTTTTGTTCGTAGAACGGGCAGTGGCAGGAGGTATGTCTCCTTGGCCAAAGACGGTACGCTTTTGAGTGACAGAAAGTTGCTTGATCAAGATGGTACGCAACTCCAGTATGCCTCTCAGTTATTCGACTACTATACTCGCACTGCGTTTACGCCTACCGGTGACTTGATCGTAAATAGAGGCGGTCTCAAGCTTTACAAACGGGCTTATCGAACGAAGGGTTTGCCCGTGCCGAACGTCATTCCGCAACCCGCGATCCGGGGGATTTCGCAACGGCCGGGGACCAACATCATCGATTTGGATTTCGAGATCATTGATCCGGACGACGCCAATGCCACGGTGGGGGTTTTGGCCGCGGTCAATGGGAATTTCGGGAGTTTGTCCGATTTGATCGTTCCTGCTTACTTGATCGACTCCACGGGGAGTTTGATCGGGTCGCCCATTGCGACCAATCAGGTTCACCGGATTTCCTGGAACGTTGCGGAGGATTGGCCCCAGTCGACGGGAACCTTGAAGTTCGAAGTGCTCTGTCAGGATTGGCGCCGGCGGGTTTCCCCGGTTGATTTGCATTTTCTTGAACTTCCCCTGGCCGAGGGGAACCTGACCATCAGTCGGTCGCCCTTGGTCAGCGCGGATTTCTTGAATTATTTCAAATTCCGACTCGCTTCCGGGCAGAGCAACATCAATTTGGTCAACGGTACGATTCAAAAGTCGGACGGAACGGTTTTGTACAACGGTTCTTCGGTTACCACCGCGGGGCGAACCTTTTTCATGGACGATTTGGGCTATCGTTGGGCCAAGACGGTCGAGCTTTCCCTGGCCAAGGAGGGAGCCACTCCCGGTTCGATCAATTCATGGGCGGCGGCCAACCCGGTGCAACCCCGAAACTTGCCAAGGAGCGTGAACGAGCTTGGTTTCGACACGGGGAATTATTACAGTGGTCACCATAATCAATATGGCCAATACGTTTACGGTTCAGGCGGTTGGTGGGTCGTGAAGAGCAGTACCTTGGGGTTGCCTGATTTCACTCCGACGGATTTGGACTACAATGGGAGTTCCTACGACCATTTCGGAACGAGCGCCGCTGCGGAGGGAGACAAATTGGCGGTGGCCTTGAGCACCAACAAAAAGAAGGTTTTCTTGTACGACGTGAACCCGACAACGGGCGCCCTGCAGGCTGCCGGAGAAGCCGTGCCAGATTCCACGGGAAATGATTCGCAGGGATTCGGTACCTCCCTTGCCTTGAGCGGTTCGTCCTTGTTGGTGGGGGCAAGCCAAGCATACGCTCCGAATCACGGCACGGGAGCGGCTTACTTGTACGACCTGACGGGGACGCCTTCTCAGGTCGCCCGCTTGACTGCATCGGATGGAAGCAGCAACGATTATTTCGGCCAATCGGTTGCCATGGACGGCGATCTCATGATCGTGGGGGCCTATGGAGACGAAGTGGACGGAAACCAGACCGCCGGTTCGGCTTACGTGTTCAAGCGAACGGGGGCCACGGTTGCCCAGGTCGTGAAAGTGACCGACTCGCAAGGCAAGCAGAACGATCATTTCGGAATCAGCGTGAGCATGGACAATGGGTTTGTCGCGGTGGGGGCTCCTTACGTCGATGGAACTTACAACAGCCAGACCTATCAGGACAACGGAAGGGTCATCGTTTACAAATCGGATGCCAATGGAAACCTGACCGAGACGGCAATCCTGGAGGGGTTGCTTTCAAACAATTCCAACAGTTATCAAAATTTTGGCTCCAAGGTTTCCTTGTCCGGGAATTTTCTTGCGGTGGGAGGAAGCAGCTGGGTTTGGCTTTACAAGTTGAGCGCCAACGGGACGGCTAGCCCGACCTCCACGCTCAACCTAAATGCTTCCTTTTTGGAACTGAGCGGAGACCGTTTGCTGGCCGGCAACAACGTCTACAAGGTGAGTGCGGAGGGCTTGCCGACTCTTCTCGAGACCTTCGTTCATCCGGTTAATGAATCGAGTGGTTTCAATTCGGGGGCGATGGCGGGCAGGAATACGATTCTCGGGACGAGCAGTTTTTATTTGCCGGGCAAGTCCAACGTGGGGAGCGCGATCCTATTCCGTTCCAGCCAATAGTTTCCTGTCGTTGCCGCCTTTTTAGAAGTCAATACGGGATAACGAAATGATCACCCAAAGCTGGAAGGCCAAGGCCCGGTTCCTAAGCTTGTCGTGGGCTTGCCTGATCGGCATGTCCTTGCATGGGGCGCTGGTTACGGTGACCCAGGATTCCCAACCCTCCGGTTTCCTGAGCAACACCGAGGCCTTGAACACGGGATCGGTCCTTCAGTTGACCCAACCTGCGCTTACTCAAAACGGATACACTTTCGGCTTTTGGAAGCGCGATGGGGTCAGGTTGTCCGATGAGGGGGGGCGTTCCTTGACCAGCGCGGCCATCGAGGTCAATGGCACGATGAGTTTGACGGCGCATTATTTTCAGGACAACGAAGACAGCGACGGGGACGAAATCAAGGATTGGTTCGAGTATCGCAATTTCGGGAACCTGGACCAAAACCTGACGGGTGATCCGGACGGGGATGGGTTCAATAATTTGCAGGAGAGCGAATTGGGCCAGGAGGCGACCGTCCGGGACTTGGTGGAAGACGGTGGGGTTTCGGGCCGCCAGTCGTCGGCTTTCGTCTACGGGCATTACTTGCTCGCGAAGTGCAGGGTGTACAGCAGTCCGCTTGGTTTCGTGCCCGATGAGGAGGGATACGGGGAGGCCAACGGGACCTTGACTTCGCCCAACGTACACGGGGAATCCTTTGGTTATCACTTTGCCTATTGGACGGTCAACGGGGTGAGGCAGGCGGGTCCGTCCGGGGTCGCGTTATCTCAAGCCCAGGTCAAGATCGAAACCAACGATTTGGACATGGTGGCCCATTACGTGCCGAGCAATCAGGACAGCGACGGGGACGGGTTCATGGATTGGTACGAGCTTTATCATTTCGGCGACTTGAGTCAGGGCATGAGCAATGATTCGGATGCCGATTTCTTTACCAACGCCCAAGAACTGGCGTTGGGGCAGGAGGCGACCATCAAGGACTTGGTGGAGGACGGAGGAGCCTCTTCGAGGACTTCGGTCGGTTTCGTCTACGCCGATCCTTCCCTCGTGCGTTACACCTTGGGAAGCGTGCCGGTCGGGTTCGTGGAGACCTCCGATTCCTACGTGAATCCCGGAACGATTGTTCATACGCCTTCCTTGCATGGCGACTCAAACGGGTTTACTTTCGCTTATTGGTCGATCAACGGGGCGCGGCAAGCGGGGCCTAGCGGGGTGGCCAAATCAAAACTGAGCTTTACCTTGACCGCGAACGCCTTGGTCAAGGCTCATTATATCGAGACTACCTTGGACAGCGATGGGGACGGAATCAAGGATTGGTACGAATATTACCATTTTGGCGACCTGAGCCAAGGGCCTCAGGATGATCCGGACGGCGATTCCTTTTCCAACCTTCGGGAGAGCGCCTTGGGGCAGGAAGCAACCATCGTGGACAGTGTCGAGGATGGCGGAATCTCGTCGCGGGCTTCGACCGGATTCCTCTACATGGTTCTCGGAAACCGGACTCCCTACGGCGTGGCGATTTCCCAAAACGAGTTTTTCGAGCGGGAACCGGCCGGTTTGACGGTCGGGCGACTTCTCCCCCTCGATTACGACGATCCAAACCAGGCGGATGCGTACACTTATGCCTTGGTCTCCACGGGTGGGGCCAACGACAACGGGAATTTTTCATTGACCGGCGATCTTCTCAAAACGACGGTTCCGATGGAGATCGCATCTTACGTGATCCGGGTGCGCATAACCGATTCGGGCAACGCGTCCCGCGATTATGATCTCGTTCTTTCGGCCGTGTCCAATGGGGACAAGGACGAAGACGGCGACGGGTTGACTCTCAACCAGGAATTGTCCTACGGCACCGATCCCAAAAAGTTCGATACCGACGGGGACGGCTTTTCCGACAAGGTGGAGATCGATTGGGGAACCAATCCCTTGGATCCCGCTTCCTTGCCCAACCGAGTCCCCACGGGCTTGACTCTCTCCTCCAATACCGTGATGGAGGGAATGGTCAAGGGCACAAAGGTCGGGGACTTGAACGGAGTCGACGTGGATCAGACCACCGGTTTTGGTTTTACTTTGGTTTCCGGAAACGGTTCCACGGACAACAATTCCTTCGAAATCAACCAAAAGGGCGAGTTGGTGACCAAAAAAGTATTGGATTACGAGAGCAAGTCCTTGTTGAGCGTCCGCATACGGGTGGCCGACCAATTCAACGCGACTTTCGAGAAAACTTTCTCCATCGAGGTGATCGACGCATTCCGGCCTCTGCCTTCCACTTACGAAGCCGTTTCCTCGGGGCTTGCTTCTTTTGATTTGACGGGCCGGATTCTTTCGGACGGTGGGGTTCCGGTTACGAAAGTCGGTTTTCTATTGGATCGCAATTTGCGTTTCGATTCCGCGACTACCATTCGGGCGACCTTGAATGCAAGCACCGGTCTTTTCTCCACCGAACTTACGGAAGTGGATTTGGGAGAGTACTATTATTTCCGGGCTTATGCGGAAAACTCCGAGGGCTTTACCTACGGGAGCATCAAGAGATTCCGGGTCGAAGTAAATTCCGGCATTTCCAAATGGGGCGGACGGATTTCATTGACCGGGGCAGGGTGGGCAACCTCTTCCTGGTTCGGTTCATTCATGATGATCGAGTCCGAATGGATATACCACGAGACTTTGGGTTGGCTGTATCCGGCTGCTCAGAATGACGGGAGCGTGTGGTTTTGGAGTCACAAGCACGGTTGGCATTGGACGCAAGATGGTCTGTATCCGTACTTTTACCGCTGGCGTGATTTGACTTGGCTTTACTACATGGGGCTGAGGAAAGGGCGATTGGTTTACTGGAATTATTCGACCCTCAAATACGAGTAAGATTAGGTGGGCCTTCTCGCCCATTCCCCAAGCTCGGTGCTTGCGACCCTTGCTCCACTCCGGCCGTTGGCTCGAGATTAATGCTTGGCGGGGTTCGAGCAGGAGGGAAATCCCCGAAGGAGTGGAATACAACGGGGGTCATTGAGATCATGCCTTCATGGGAACCGTTGGCACTCAATGACATGTTGGATTGAAGCGATTGAGCATGGCTGAACGCGGCGGCATGTCGCAAAGACGTCATGCCTTGAAAAGGGTTGACACAAAGAGTGAAAAACAGTGCATTATAGGTATGAGAACATTGACCTGCCTGTTTGTAATGATTGTTTATGTTGGTTTTTCTGGGGAGTCTTTCGGCTACATATACAGTGCCGGTGGGGAAGAAATCTCGTTGGTGGAGGAGTTGCCCGATACCAATGAATGGAATAACGTGGATGCTTGCGTGCTTCACAAACAGTTTTGGATTCTTTGGGTTCCGCTATGGAATTGGGATGCCAGGTACGTCTTGGGACGCGAAGGATCCGATCAGTACTACGAAGTGGAAAACGAGGCGCTTTTGGCGAGACTGGAGGAGGAATATGGCGAAGCTGCCAGCGCGATTCCCTTTTGGGACAAAATCGGAGGGAAATTGCTTTTTCCCCTTTTGATCCTTCTTTATTCTTTGAAGGGAAAATTCGGTTCGGACAAAAGCGAAGAATAAATCGAGCCTTCGCCAAGCAATCGGGGTGAGTCCCGAGTCAGCGGCAAAACCGGACGGACCTAATTGACCGCTTGTTCGGGTTGATCCTTTTTTGGGTTTTCCCCGAGGGTTGATTCTCCATCCGGTCGGATGAGGATTTGTCCGGTCAGGTTCGAGATTGCGTTTTGCAAATCCTCGTTTTCGCGAAGAGCCTTTTCCAGATCCCATTGAAGGATTTGCTTGTCCCATCCCATGTAAAGATATCCTCCGCAAGCCAAAGCCAATACCAGCAAAGCCGAGTAAAAAGGCCGCAGCAGCCCTTTGGCCGTTGCGAGAAAGATGGAACCGAAACGCGAAATGACTGTTCTGGGGAAAAGAGGGCGAGTTTTTACTCGATGAGCATTTCCTTGGCCGACTTGCCCTGCGGAATCATGGGCATGACGTGCTCGGAATAGGGAACGATGATCTCGAGCAGGAAGGGTTCGTCGGTCTCGAGCATTTCGCGGATTCCATCACGCAATTCTTCGCGCTTCGTGACGCGGCGGGCCTTTACGCCGAAACCTTCGCAGATCTTGACGTAGTCCGGGTAGATCGCATCCAAGTTGTCCGGACCGCCGAGGTTGTCAGGGTCGCAAAGTACGGTGTGACCGCGCACGCTCTCGTAAAACCGGTCTTCCCACTGCATGACCATCCCGAGGTGCTGGTTGTTCAAGATCATGCACTTGGCATTGATCTTCTCGATCTTCGCGGTGGCAAGTTCCTGGACGTTCATCATGAAGGAACCGTCCCCGTCGATATCGATGACTTCCTTGTCCGGTCGAGCGACCTTGACCCCGACGGCGGCGGGGTAGCCGAAGCCCATCGTCCCAAGACCGAGCGATGAGATATAGGTGCGGGGTTCCTTGAACTTGTAGTACTGGGCGGCCCACATCTGGTGCTGGCCGACTCCCGTGGTGATGATGGCTTCGCCCTTGGACTCCTCGTAGAGGGCTTCGATCGCTTCCTGGCCGGTAACGTGCTCGCCCTTGGCGTATTTGAAGGGGTAGTCCTTTTTCCAACCGTCGATGGTTTCGAGCCAACCGGTCAGTTCGGGCTTGTCGAATCCCTTTTCCTTGATCAGTTCGCACAGTCGGCGCAAGGCATATTTGACGTCCGTGCGGATGGGAAAATGAGCATGGACGTTTTTGTTGTGCTCGGATTTGTCGACGTCGAAATGAATGACGTAGGCTTCCTGGGCATACTTGTCGACTTTGCCGGTAATCCGGTCGTCGAAACGGGCTCCGGCGCAAAGGAGGAGATCGCTCTCGCAGACCGCCCAGTTTCCGGCGACCGTTCCATGCATTCCGTACCAGTAGCAGGATT
>JABGWD010000048.1 GCA_018645725.1 Opitutia bacterium | reverse complement strand
TTTACCGGCTTGAGGAACAAGAAAGCCCTGGACCTTAACGTCACCCTCGAAAAACGGCCCGCTCCGCCTAACGAACTTCCGGAATACAAGGAGGAAACCTTTGAATTCACGGTGCGGGAACTTTCTTTTGGGGATCGGGTCAACATAAGACTGGAAGATGACCACCCGGGTTTGTTGATTCACAACGTCGAGCCTGCGGGCTGGGCATCCTTGGCCGGCTTGCGACAAGGTGACTTGCTCCTGTCGATCGACGGGGCGGAACAAGACGACGTGGGGAAGTTCGAAAAGAAGATGAACGGTCTCATTGAGCAAAAAGCCAAACGAATCATTTTTTTCGTACGCAGAGGCATACATACTCTGTTCCTTGAACTCGAACCCGACTGGGACAACAGCTAACCGGCTCACTCCATGAAATTTCAATTAACGGTCTTTGTCCTGCTTGCCTTTTCGATACCTCTCGCCCTTTTTGGCAAAAAAAGCGAAGCGACTTGGAGAAACTTGCTAAAGGATCATGCCAATTGCGTGACTTGGGTTTCGGCAACCGTCCGGGTCGAGGTAAGCGCCGGCGGCAGAAGCATGCCTCCGCAGGAGCAAAAACTCGAGGCCCTCGGCACGATTATCGCCGAGGACGGCCTTACCGTCCTGTCTTTGAGCAGAGTCGATCCTACGGCTACCCTGCTTTCGCGGATACGCACCCCGGGAGGCTCGGTAAACGTCAACTACACGGAAGTTCTTCTTCTCATGCAGGACGGTACGGAAGTACCTGCCAAGTTATTGCTCAAGGATACCGACTTGGACTTGGCTTTCGTTTTGCCAATCAAGGAAAAGGGCGAAAAACAGAAAAAACGGACTTTCTCCCACGTTCCGCGTTCATCAAAGACAAAAGCCCCTCTGCCTTTGGATGAAGTGGTCTCCTTGGGCAAGTTGGGCAGAAATCTCTACAGGCAATCGACCTTGAGAAAGGGATGGGTCAATGCGGTCATCGAAAAGCCCCGGAAGTATTTCGTAATCGAAAATACCGCCCCTGGCACTCCGGTATTCGACAAGGAAGCCAACTGGCTGGGGATTGTAGTCTACAAGATGGATCGGGGACGCCCGAGCAGCATCGTGACCCTTCCGGCGGATGACATCGATGAAATCGCAGAACAAGTCCGATCGAGAAATCAATAAGTTTTCCATTGCGAAAACCATTCTATCGTAGATATTGTTCGGTTTTCCCGTATGATCAAGTTTACCCATAGTCAGAAGTCAGAAGTTACCATATCCTTCTTTTTGTTTTTGGTTTGCCTGTTGATCGGTTCCTGTGCGGAACAACGGCTCCACCCTGACGACGTTGAATACCGGGAAGATGACAACGGGTCGAACACTCTTTACCAAATTGGGGAAGACAGCCCTTTTGGAGATGGGGAGAGAGCTTATGTCGTAGACGACTATCCAAACGGAAACAAACATTTCGAGGTAGGTTTTCTCAACGGCTTGAGGGACGGCAGGTTTACCTTCTGGCAGAAAAACGGAATCAGGCTTCTGAGCGGATCGTACCGAAAGGGTCTGCGGAATGGAAAATTTACCGCTTATGGCAAGACGGGCGAATTGGTTTATGAAAAAAACTACAAGGATGGAGAGTTGGACGGTAATTTCACGTTGTTCTACCCCGCCTCCAACAACGACGTCCTGCGCTACAAGGAAAAATCAAACGATGAGGACAAAGACCCTGGGGAAATCCCGGTAAAAAATCATCTTCGCCTTAAAGTTACCTTTCTTGATGGCAACCCTGCCGGAACCTACCGTTCCTATTTTCACCCGGGAGACCTTAACGTTTCCGACAATCCCGGACCGCTCAACGTAACCCAAAATGACTTGCTCAAGGAAGAAGGCAATTTCAGTACCGATGGACTGCTCGCGAAGGATCAACTGACTTATTATCCAAGAACCCGTTCCCTCGTGGTAATCCTTCCTGATGGCAAACGTCCCTTCCCTCCCCACCCCCCGACGTCAAACGGTTTTTCCCGGGCTATCGATGAGGCGGCCAAAGCCATCCTGTCCATCCCAAAGTACAGGAATCCGGACAATGCGCCGGCTTTGGTTTATTCCCTGGATAAAAAGGGTGATGAAATCGTACCCATTTGGTCATCCCACATTATGGGCATAGCAATCCGAACGAGAGAAGGTCACTTGCTGGATCAAAATTTCGAACCGACCTACGAATCCTTCAACGAAGCCATGGTAAAGGCCGAAAACAACGCTTCGGGAGTTGCCGGCAAAATGGCCGGAGAGTTTGCAGAGGAAGATTCGATCGAGTACGCCGATTTCTACGATCAATTTTACCGGGAAAAATTGAAGAAAGACGGAGCGGAAGTCGTCGGACTCGGTAGCGAAGGTGAAATCATCGATATCTTGTGGGCGCCGTTGAGGGAGAAAACCGTTGCCTTGCCTGACAGAATCAATGAGCCATGGGTCAAAATCCAACGGTCATGGAATCAAGGATATGCTAGCGAGGCGCATTGGCTTCTTTCGAATGGATCACAGATGTCCATTCGCGAAAAAATCCATTGATTGAGATTCAAAGCGGTACTTTGGGACAAGTACCCGGCTTCAAGGTTCGGCCTTTTCCAAGCTTTCGAATGGGTTGCCGGGCAAGGGGGTTTGCGGAGCTTGGGGGGCGGACTCAAAGGGGTTGGCATCCACAGGTTTACCGCCTTCGTTTTCCTGTGAATCAAAAGGGTTTGCAGGTTGGGCAGGAGTTGCGTCAAAGGGGTTGGCTTGAGGAGCTTGGTCAAAGGGGCTGGCGGGCGTTTTAATCGAGTCGAATGGACTCGGTTGGGGAGCTTGGTCAAAAGGGCTGGCGGGCGTTTTAATCGAGTCGAAGGGATTGGGTCGGGGAGCTTGGTCAAAAGGGTTGAGCCTTGGTGATGGGGAAACCGGGGGATCCGTTGATTTCCGAATGGATCGGCCTTGGTGAAAGGGAACGAATACCTCCTCTTCCTCCTCTTCGATGAATTTGTCGAAGCGGGGCCTGAAATCATAGCTCCAGGAAAAACGGATGGGGAGATTCGGGTCAACTTCATTGAGGAAATTCAGGCTTTCGGTATCATATCCACCACCATTTTCGGGCAATCCACCTCGCCACCGCACGTAAAACCTCCATGGAATCTTACCTCCTTCAGTACGCGCATCGAACCAATTCCCTCCCTTCTCCAGCAAATAGCCCGCAAAGACACCATTATGCTTCCTTGGCCTGATCATTCGGGTTTTCTTGATCCGCAGATGTCCGTCCCAATACCAGGACAACCAAATGCGGTTGCCCACTACGAGTTCACCGATCTTATCCATCATCTTTGGGTCAAAACCACCACCGTTCGTCGGCGAACCACCTTGCCACGGAGACAGGTACCGGTGAGTGAACCCTTCGTCCTCCTTGACCTCGATCCAGGCGGTTGCTTTGGACGACAGGATGCCAAACGCCTCTCCTGACTTTAGAGTCGGAAAATCCGAACCAAGCAAAGGGAAAGAGACAAAAAGAAGCAATAAGATGAATTTACCCAGCATGTCCCTCATCCGGTCGCAAACCTCGAAACCATCAATAGACGTAACGATAATAGACCTCAAGCATCAGAGTGCAAAGCGTGGTGCGGTAAATTTCCGCATCCTGCTTCCCCTGCGATGAAGTTTTCCCATCTCCCTCCTTGGGCCAACTGCCGTCCGCAAGTTGTGCATTGACAAGAATGGGTTCCATCCTTCGGTTCCAGGAAGACCAGTAGGCTCCGCCATAATTGTAGAGGGCCTGCGTGTCATAATACCAAGAGTACAGGTTGGCATCCCCACTATTGTAATCCATTCCTTGGTTATTCTTGAGAATATGTTGCATGGCTTTCTTCAAAGTTTCCTGCTTCTGCTCCTCGGAGGGATGTCCATGCTTCCATGACTGCAAACCCAGCGAACCCACCCCGGTAAGCTTGTGGGTGACATTGTTCGTATCCGAGGCCTTGCGATAACCAAAGCCACCGTTCTTGGGAGAATAAACCCGGTAAAAATTCTTTACCGCAGCTTCCAAAGCAGGCTCCAATCCGTGAAAGACGGCTCCCGTATTGTAAGCTGCCTTCAGTGCCTGAAACTGCCATCCGCTCACCGAAGTATCACTTGCCGAATTTTTGTTCTTGCCGAAGTCAACAAAACTCGAGTTGTCCGGTCCCTTCCTCGCCTCCAGGTAATACCAACCTCCGTCCTCCTTTTGACCGGCGACAATGCGGCGGATGGCTTTTTGCAAGACGGGCAGGATAAAGTCCTTTTCGGTCATCCCATACGCTTCCGCCATGGCATAAGTCGCGATTCCCTGAGTATAGGCAGCCCCATGCTTATTGGTCGTAACATAGAGCCAACCGTCTTTTTCGTCTCCGAGCTCGACCAGGTATTTGATGCCCTTGGCCACCGCTTCCCCATATTCGGGGGAATCCGTCAGGTCACAATGACCCAGATAACAAAGAAGGGCAAAACCCGTCATGGCACCTTGGTAAGTCTTTCCCCAAGATCCATCGTCATTTTGTTTGGCCGTAAGCCAGTCCAATGACTTGACCACGGCTCTTTCCACGGATTCGGGTTTTCTTACGCCTGCCCGGGTCAATCGACTTATGCGGCCCAATTTGTCACAACGCCCACTCATGGATTTCGGAACCGCAATACCGAGCGAATTTACGGCGACTCCGACGTTCCGCACGGTATCCCCTTTTGCCTTGGGCAAATCAAGGGGACGTTCGTCTTTTCCCCGGAAGACAGTATTGTCAAAAGCCAAAGTATTCTCCTCATCTTCATCGAACCGGAGGGCATTGGGATCACCGACGTCCATGTTTTCATCATCTTGCCCTACCCGCTCAATTGCATTGTCCGTTGCGTTGGCAAGACCCAAGTCGGATTCTCCTGGGTCAATGACTTCCTGAACGTTCTGAGCGGATACTTTCGTCTTGTCCGAAACCCCTTGGTTGGCACCCGCTATATCAGGATCATGTACCTGAGCCTCCCTCATGGCGTTCTGGTTGTCTTCGTTTGCTCCACCAAGGGTATCTTCCCCCTCTCCACGCCCAGTGCTGCCAAGCCTTGCCGTCTCTCCACCCGAATCGACGTTCGTACGGTCACTCACAGGTACCTTGGAACCTTCGGTTTCGTCTCCTGCAACTTGGCCGGCCTTCGCTATGGTTTGCTCTTGAGCTTGAGATGACGATGGGGGAAGAAGCAAATAAAGAAGGGAAGCCAGACTCATCAAAAGAGTGCCGTAGGACATGCCCAAAGTAAGCCACGGGATTGGTCCGACTCCGTGCCTTCTTTTCCTCTTCTCCTCAAAAAAAGCCAAATGGGCAAGAATCCCAACCCCCAATACGGCCAAAACCAACACCGCGGCCAAGAGCCACATTTTTACGGCGAACTGGTTGCCCAGTATCGCAAGAACCAAGGTTACCGAAAAAACAAGAGAGAGTATGGTCTTGGTGTTCATACCATACTCTCCCTTTTTTTAAATTTTGATCCCCTTTTCAAACCGGAAGGAAAAGGGAAAGCTCTGAGGTTGATAAGATCAATCAGCCGATGCAAATTTGTTCTTACAACCTTTGCAACAAAAAGCGACGGTTTCTCCCCTGCTGTTCGTTGCGGTTATCGAAGGGTTGGCCTTGCGGTCCTTCTTGATGGGACACATCTGATTGAGGGATGAGGAGCTTTCGGAAACATTGCCGGCATTGCTGATCTTTGCGTTGAACTTACCGTCTTCCTGACCTCCGCCGTACCGACCGAGATCAATACCAACCTTGCGGGAGGCCTCCATAATGAGATTCATGTAGTAGGCCGGATCACCTTCCGAATTCACATGATATTCGTCGCTGAAAACAATTCCATCTCGGTTACGAATATGATTACTGTTTTCCTGCCAGTAATATGGTTTCAGGCTTTGTCCGGGTTTGCCCAAATAGCCTTCGCCTTGCCAAGCATTTTGAACGAATTCCTTGAAGGACTTGGCAAAGGTCTTGCCACGATCCACTTGGAACATGATTCCACGATAAAGTCCACCGTAGCCATTCAAGCCACTCCTGAGCTTTTTCAAGTCGTCCATGTAGTTGTCTTCGGGCTTGCGGTTGAAATTGGGAAGGTGATAGTCGGGTTGGGCCTCGTCTTGGAAAACAAGGGCCAAAACGTTCTCCTTCTTAGCCGCTTGGGCAAAGAACTTGAGTGTGCGTTCACCTTCACCGTCTACGATCAAAACTCTCTTTTTGTAGAGAGCTTCATCGTTCTTGTAGTAGGGAAGCAGTCGCTCCTTGAGGAGAGTCGACTTCATTTCCTCCAATGCTTTGCGGGTACTGAGAATGGATCCACTCCCATCAACGTGCATCATGATGTAAAGGTTACCGTCCTTGGGCAAGTGATCGTAGTCCCAATCATCTCCGGCATGATGACCGTCACCATGTCCGACGCCGCCACATTCACCACAACCTTTGTCTCCGCAACCGTCTTCGCATTTGACTCCCAATCCCAAAGGATGAGAAACACGTCCGGAAACCAGACCGGCGGCCGAACCGGCGCCAGCGCCAGATACGAGACCGGCAACACCACCGGCTACTCCGGGAGCAACAGCCAAGGCAGGACCACCCATTTCACCAGGATTGCTTTCCGGGCTCTTGGGGTTGGTCATGGCGGCAAGTTCCTCACCATCGGAGTATCCGTCTCCATCACTGTCGGATGAGGCCGGGTTCAATCCATAAAGCGCTTCCAGGGAAGCAGGAACTCCGTCCGAGTCAGCATCATCGCCGGGAGCAGGAGTACCGGGCTTGCTACGAGGGTCAAGGGGGTTTGACATCCCCTTGATTTCGTCTGCGTCCGAAACCCCGTCCTTGTCGGTGTCATCCGAGTTGGGGTTTGTCTTGAAGGAGGGTTCCAACGCATCAGGAACTCCATCGCTATCCGAATCAGGACCGGCTGGCGTGGAGGGACCCGCAGGAGCATAAGTACCTATGCCGCCGAGGGCAGGAACGGCTTGGCCTTCCATTACGGCTTGCCCGATCCCGGCTCCAAGGCCTGCGAATCCAGCTGCTGCTCCAAGGGCAGGACTACCGACTCCGGCACCTACTCCTTGTGAAGGAAAATTGTAAGCGTATACTTCCGCTCCCTTGCCGACACCGGGAAGAGTCCCTTTGCCAAAACCGTTGCCGTCCTTGTCAAAGTCTCCAACTTCCCCAAGTTCATCATCATCGTTGCCCTGACGGTCGTCCGGAACGAAATTTCCAATGTCGACACGATCGTTGCCGCCTCTCCCCAGGCCAATGTCCTTGCGGTCCAAGCGGGCGACCAAGTCATCGTCGCCTTGTTCAATGATCACCAAATCCTCATCCAAGTCACGCAGACGGGCGTCGAGTGAAACGACGTCGTCGTCATAGCGAACCCGGTCGCCTCGGCCTCCGCGGCCACCATTTCCGCCATGGCCACCATTTCCGCCTCCGCCGACTCCACCTTCCACGCGACCATGACCAATATCAAGGCCTGCGTGGCGGAGGTGACGATCATCATTGTCAACGTAAAGCAGGTCGCGGTCAGCATCGCCAACGACTGCTCTTACGCGATCATCCTCAACCACCACACCGTCAAGGCGGTCGTTGTAGGCAACGGGATTGGCATTATGAATGAATCCACCTGCGTTAACCGTCACAAAGCGTTCGCTCGAATGAACTTCTTCCGTGTCAGGATCCCTTACGGTGTAGACAACCTTGTAGGTGCCGGGTTGGCTATGATCAACGAATGATACGGTTTCCACAAATGGGGTAAAATCCTGATCATCGATCATGGCAGTGTAACCCGGGTCGACCCATTGCTTGCCGATGGGCCAAGCGATGCTCGCTCCACCGGAAAGGGAAATGATTTCACTTTCTTCGGGCAAAACGTCGAGGCCCGCAACCACTTCACCTTCGCTGATCACTTCAGGATCGGCAGGGCTCGCCAAGTTACCGTCTTCCGGTGTCGTTCCGGTGCTGAGCACGATGGCAAGAAGGCAACCAAAGCCAAGTGCCAAGGTATAGCCGGCTATCAAGCTGGCCAATGCCGGCGTCCGGTGCTTTGCGTCAAGCTGGGTTTCCTGTTCTTCGGATTCCAAGAGGTTTTCTTCTTCCTCTTCAGTCATCGAATCCGTCTTCTGATCGTTCTTCTCCGTCATTTTCTTGTCCTTCGTTAGGTGTTTGAGTGGAAAGGTTCTTGTACTGGTTGAATGCCAAATGAGCCGTCACGATCTGCCCCGCAACGCATACCCACCCGACTAATAGAAAAATGGGGTTGCTTACGACAGATTTAAGGTCAATCACGACAAAGACAATGCCCAACGCGAGCACAAGCAGCATGGCAGCTCCAAAAAATAGGGAAATCAAAAGTTCTTTGGACATCGGTTATAATTAAGTCTAAACGTTGTGTTTTAACAAGTTAAATCTGCGGATTTCCGTATAATTTCCGTTTCTCCGAAAAGAAAGGTTTTTCCGCAGTATTTGGCAAAAAGCTCCATATTGAGTAAGACGCATGGAAAGAAAGTTCATTGGAAATAATTTCATGGTCATGTCGAACGACTTTCTGTCTTGAGCCCATAAACACCCGACCTTCGGGCCAATGGATTTTGGTCAAGGTGTCTTGGGACAAGCGTTGAGGATTCCTTCATCATTTACAATAGTTCTGCCGGCAGTCTCTTTTTTTGGACAAAAAAAGATGGAAAGTTTCTCCACAAGACCATTTTGTTCGTTCAAATACCCGATCATTCAATTGCCGGATGCAGAGCCAATCGCCACGTTGGGCAAAATTCACTGCACTTTCCATGGTACGTTGTCTGCCTTGAGCATAAGGGGCAGTTCTGAAATCGGCACCCAATTATAGTCCAAATCCCGCAAAACCGCTTCGTCTCGAATTTTGTTGAAAACACCAAAGCTTTCGGAATCGGAGAAGACGAACAAGTTAAGAAAGAAGGACTGTCGGACGCTACGGGGAGCGTTTCGTACCGAGGAAAGAAATTGCTCGAGATTCTGTTCGTTCATCGGGTCAAGTCCCTTGTTTGGGTCGACCTCGATCCGGAAACGCTGATCGGGGGTCTGGTTCCAAGTCAGTCCGTCCTCGTTTTTGGCAACTTTCCCAATGCCGAAACGAACCATGGGGAACATCTTGCCATGAGCGACGATAACGGGAAGCGGTTTCTTCTTGGTATCTTTTTGCTGGGGCAGGCTGACCTTGCGGTAGGGTTTCTTCTTTAGTTCCTGAGACAGTTCCTGATGCTCGAGAATCGTTTCAAGTCGGGCCACTTCTTCTTCCAGGCTAAGCCTTTCCTCCTCCTCCTTGAGTTCAAGTTCCTTCAGGTCCTCAAGCTTTTCCTTCTCCCTCTTGGCCAAAGTCTCGACCGCGGAGGCGTCACTGCTCAAGTCGTCCAAATTGTCCTTGTTGTCCTCGATTTCCTCCCGCATCCGGTCAGCCTCGTCATCCAGATCCTCCAAAATCAAGATCTGTTCGTCCTGCAAGTCGAGAAGGGAATTCTTCAATTGCTCCCTTTCACGTATCAATTTGGATTTGTTGTCCTCGGTCTGGACTACTTTCGTGTAATGAAAAACGCTCTTGGGGTTTACGCAAAGAGCAAGCAGAAGGGCTATGAGAATAATACCCCCGAAAGTATTGCAGAGGGTATCCAACAACATGTCCAAGCTTCCGCCTTCTTCTTCTTCTCTTGCCATATTCTAACGATTCGTCAGGGGGTCATGAACAGGTCCTCGAATACGTCGGGTGTCTTGTCGGTGAACAAGACGGCCGCTTCTTCATGGATGGGCTCGGACCCGTATTTGAAACCAAGCATACGGGTCAGGTTGTTCTTGGGGTCGCAAAGAAGGGCAAAGAGATTCTTTTTGATCATCCCGTTCCTCCCCGGAACGTTCGTAACTTCCGTCTGACAAGCCGATGGTCGGAAAAAGTATACGAAAAAATTTGTTTTTTTGTCATAGGAGTTCAAGGCACTGCCCAATTGTTGGTAATAAGTGGCTGGCGTAACCTGCAGGGTGCGCTGCGCTCCATTGAAAATACCGATCGTGAATTCAGTGGCTCCCAAGATGACAAGGACCGGTTTCCCATCCACTGCGTTTTCCTTGGGAATGACCCGGACCTCATTTTCGATCTGGTTGGCAAGTTGCTCGATTTGAGAGTTCAGTTGAGAGTCGAGTTGCTGAAGCTCAAGCTCGCTCATGTCGAGGACGTTCCTAAGGATACGGGCATTGACCTCGTCCTCCAACCCTTTCTTTTTCTCATCGAGTTCCTTTTGCTGAACCTTCGCCAAATCCAAAATAAGCTGGAGGTTCTTGAGGGCTTTGTTCATGTCCTTGGTCTCGTTGGAATCGCTAATGCCTAGCTTTTTCTTGAAGATTTGCAAAGCCATGTTCACCCGCTTCAACTCCTCGAGCAGTTGCTCGATTTCACTGTTCTTTTCCTCACGCTTGACCAGGAATTCACGTTTTTCATCCGAAATTTCCTGATGCAGCTGGGCGATTTCCTCAATCACTTCGGATGCATTGAATTCGCTGTCCACTACGATGGTAGCATTGCCGCCTCCTGCATTCTGCCCTTGGATGGATTCGACCGGAGCGGTATTGTTTCCGGGGTTATCCCCTTCCGAATCCATTTTGGGGCTTATCTGCAAGGCAAGAATCAAGGCAATGAGAACCAGGATTCCAATTACTGCGGTGATGATATCCTGAAAGGCAAAGAAACTTACCTTCTCTTCTTGGTTGCGGCTACTTCTACCCATCGCAATCCGCGTCTACCCGACGAAAAGACAGGGACGAATCCCGTACGTTGTTATTTTCGAAACCTCGAGCATATCAATAATACCACTAAGCCACAATAGATATATTTGCAATAAATATCTATTTACGCATTTGGTCTATTAAGTAAACTGGCTGCAAATACGGGTGTCATCATCTTCCCCTACCGCTTTTCTCCAGCTTCAATTTGGCCAAAACATAGGTTTGGCAATACTCGTTGCACTCGTCCAAAAGAAGAAACTCCTGTCGTTTGCGGAAAGTCATGAACATTTGGACCACAATCGATCCGACCAGTCCAAGCAGGGTCGTGTCGAAGGCCGTCGACAAACCTCCGGTTACGTCCTTGAGCGAATCCTTGATTGCATTGACGTCTGCCGACTGTTGAATGGTATTCCCAAACTCGCCTATGGCGGAACCCAAGCCCAAAACCGTTCCGATGAACCCGAGAACGGGGATGGCCCAGTTAAAGCCATTGATCAAACTGTAACTGGCTGAAATTTGATCCTCGTCGATGGAGGCCTGAGCATTGGTCAGGCTGGCGACCTCGCTGATTTCACCAATGTTCTGCAGATTGGAAAGAGCGACGTCGATCCGGTTGAGGAGCAAGAAATGCTTGGGGTCGTCGACTTGTCCCCGGATTCTCAAGAGCGCGTCCCGGGCAGTGGCGTTGTTAAGAAAGAAATTCGGATCTTGGGGAATCAGGTTCAGAGCAAGGATTTTGCGCTGAAAACTTACCTTTCTCCCCTTGATGAACAAGATGGTGACGGCCCAGAAAAAAAGCAGGGTAATTCCCGCGGCCATCAGGTATCCGCCCAGACCACGGTTAATGAACTTGTCACCGAACTGAACGTAGAGCGGTAAGTTGATCTCTTCTTTCCCGGTTGCTTCGTTCAGTTCGGAATATGCTGCTTTTCGTTCGTCCTGTTCCGCTTGGGTCAGTTCGCCCTTAAATCCCCAATCCCCCAAAACCACGTGCACCGAGAGGAAAAACAAGGTCGAGAAAATCAACCCCACCAAAAAGGTAAAAAAGGCGTTGGTATCAGTATACCGTCCACCGCTGAAGCCGATCTTTTGCTCGACATCCTGAGTCGACCAGCTCAATTCCGGTTCGTCGAATCCTACTCCTCCGTCGTCCATAATGTTAACCTTTCCTTAAGTTGTTCAGTTTGTGTTAAGCCAAATTCTCGTCATCCTCGAGACCTTCGATCGGAACGACCAAAGTTCCACACGCCAAATCGTGCAAGCCCTGCCGGCGAGGAGTAAGCAGGGCGACCAAAGCAAAAGGCAAGCACAACAGCTTCAACAAGCTTCTCATGCTCACGGCCGCGAACCCTGGGATCGAACCGTCGTTCGCCTTGACGACCTTGATCTTGGCCATTCGCTTGCCAACCCCGCCCCCAGCCTTGGACGACTCGGTCAGGCCAAAATAGAGCCATCCGAGAACAAGGTATCCAATAACGAAGCTCAGAAGCAGTTCAAAAACACCTGCTTGGCTGCTAGTCAGAAAAACGAGGGCTATCAAGAGACCAAGAACGCCAAAAACAATCAATCCGTCCACAAGAGCTGCCATGATACGGGCCCCATGGGAAGCCAAACCACTGGTCAAGGAGGCGGTTTCTCCCCCATCGGTTTCATCCGGCGACGACCCATCTTCAGGATCGGCATCACTGTCCTCGAACGATTCTTCTGCCGGTTTGGCTGGCACAGCTTGTTGCATGGGAGGAGGAGCCGCCGGTGCCGCAGGTACAGGTGGAGGCTTGGGTGGGGGCGGTGCCGCAGACCCAAGCGATTCGATACCTTCGGCAACCCCCGGAATTTGAGAAAGAGGTACCCATTCGGAAACACCTTCGAACCAGACCATATCGCTGAACCTGAGGTTCCCTGCCTTCAGGTAGTCCTTGAGCTCTTTGAACAGGTAGGGGCCAAACCGGGTGCCTGACCGTTCCACGTGAATTTCGGTAGCAGCACCAGGTGCCGGCACCTCGATCGGCTCGGGCTCGGGCTCGGGTTCGGGCTCGGGCTCGGGTTCCTCCACAGGAGCCTCAGCTTCGGCTTCGGCTTCCTTGACTGCTACCTCCACGTCTTCAAAGGTTTTTTCCAAGTTTTGCTCAGGCAATTCACCTTTTTCAAAAAGATCGATAAAATCAGAAATCAAAACCCAATCGTTGCTGACCTTGACTTTGTGAATAGTGCTTAATTCCTTCATGCGCAGAAGATCTATTACTTCCGTCGCCGTATATGGGCCAATTTCTTGGCCCCTCTTCGATACCGCATACTTCTCGACGTAACTCATCAGTCTTGCGAGAAATCAATGGGCAAAATGTCGGAAACCATTCCATACTTGCCCGACTGGACCTTTGCCTTGGAATAGCTTTGAGCAAGAACCGCCTCCAAGGTGGGCGAGGTAGCGATCAAGGGCGTATGCGGTTGAAAGTTCGGCGAGGAGCGAGTGGATGCCTGCACAAGTTGACTTCCTCCTCCTTTTTCCAAACCCCAATAAATCGACGGAGCAGTTGAGGAAAACTTTTGCCGACCGGAAGAATCGACGAAGCCGACGTAATTGAAATCAATTTTCTGCAACTGACCGAGCAGGTCCAAAGTAAAGCGTGATTCGGGAAAATAATCCCTCTTTCCCAATTGACCATAGTATTGAGCCAAGACCGCGGCCAATTCCTTGTAAGCTTGGCCATCCATCCAATCCGTAGGCCTGATCCTGACCTTGACCTTGGTTATCAATGCCTCGTAATCCTGAAGCAACTGCCCGCTCAAGGCCACGCCCCAAGCTGCAGGCTTCTTCTTCATAAGCTCAACGAGTTCCATGTGAAGGTAGGCCTTGAGGAGCGGAGATATCGTTTGGTCGGCGATGACAACCTCAAGCATTTCCATCAAGGGTCCGACCAAGGTCTTGGTATTGGGATCCATCCTGCGGTCTATCTGAAGCCTGAGAAACCTGGACTCCGGACAAAGCTGACCGTTGTCGACCATCAAGCCCTTGGCTCCTCCATTGAAATGAGTGGACTCGAAAACCCTGCCTTCCCGCTTTCCATTCCAATGAAAGGTGCCCTTTTGGGTAACGGTAGCGCTTGGGTTCGAAATAGGTTGCCCCTGATCGTCAAATTTCTTTTCCATTCGGTCCATTTGAACTTCACCGTACGATGTCAAGGGAGCGACGGGAGTCTTGCTTGTGGTGTAAACCCCCGATCTGCCGGTCTTGAGAGGAGAACACTCAACCAATCGATAGGACCAAAGATTAAGCAATTCATATCTCTCCATCATGCTCTTGAGGTATTCGTATTCGTCTTTCGAATCCTCGGTCATCAAAGAAATCTCACCTTTTTCCAACTTTTCCCATATGTCCGGCGGGCCCTTGAGGAAAAGCTTCTTTCGCAATTCGCCCTTCTCGTTGGAAAACTTGTTCCGGTTAGCCAATACGGTCCGGACGTCTTTGATTTCGGGCCCCGAAAAGGCATCGGCGCTCAAGCCCTCTTCCAATGAAAACAAATACTCATCCACGCTGTTGGCCAAGCCCGTGCCGGCCGTCGCCGCACCGGCTTTCTTGATCTTGTCAAGAATCTCATTACGCATCTCGAGCAATTTTCCAAGCCTACGCTCCTGAGTGGAATTCATCCTCATTTGCTCGGTTGCGCTTTTGTTGATTTTAATCACCCGCTCAAGCACTTCCCCCATTTCCTTGATCTTTCCGGGCCTCTCGGCCATTTCGACTCTCGACACGGAGTTGCCAATTTTCTCGGCCTCATTGAGCAAGGTATCAATCTGGGAACCCGACTTGCTTTCGACTTCCTTGGAAAAACTCCTCCAGGTCTTGCGAAGATCGCGAAGGGCATCCCTCACTTCCCGGTAGTCATTCGGATCAACCGCCTCCGAGCCTGAAAACTCACGGGTTTCGGTATCCAAGCCGTCCAAATACTTCTCCTGAGCCAAAATGCCATGATCAACTACTTCGGTATCCCTGAATTTCTTCCAAGCGATGAGCACCTCCTTGTCAAATCGGTCGATCTTTTGCTTAAGCGAATCAAAACGTTCTTTCATTCGATCGTTGCTATCTTCCATTCGGGCCACAGTGCCAGCGATTTCCTGCAATTTGTCGAGAACGACGTCGTTTTCCTGAAAACGGTGAAAATCGACGTTCTTGAGAGGCAAAGGATTGCCATTTTCGTCCTTGCGGATTCTCGGCGGTTCCTCAAACAGTTCTAGGAAATCTTTGGCTGTCTTGGCCTCGAAAGTGGGTTGATTGGCTTGCTCCAATATCCGGTCGCACATCGCGGCCACGATTTCCGCCCGCTTGGCCTGCACGTCATCCTTTGAAAGATAGAGCAAAGCCTTGTCCTGAGTCTTGAAAAGGAATTTTTTCTGATCTTCCTCGGCCAAGTTGTTGGTCGCGTCCTCGAATACTTTGGTCATGGCCTGTCCGAGATCCCTCCTTACGTCCTCGTCCTCAAGATAATCGATTCCCCGCCAATCAGGTGAGTAATTGCGGGAAAAAGGAGACAACTGGTCCCACCTTTGCCCTGCCGTATACTCCTTGTCCTCGAGAATCCTTGCCGCTTCTTTGCGGGGGCCCCATGGCCCACTGAAATAAGCAAGGGCCACTACTGAACTGGCTGCAACCAAAAGAAACAATGCAACCGCTGCGATCCAGAAAATCTTGGTTCGTCCACGCAGCCTTTGAATCCGGTTCTTGATTTGATTTTCGGCCTTTTGCAGATCCATCATGATCTCTGCGGACAGGGATTTTCCAATATCCTGAAAATCCTGCCTGAATTTCCTCAGTTCATTTTGTTCGGCCAGGTACGTCTCGAGAGATTTCCCTCCGGCAACCTCAAGTTGTTGCATCTCCGCCAACCGGTTCTTGAAACTGGAAACCATCCCTTCCAGTTCCCGTTCGGCCTTGGCTTCTTCGGCCAATTCCTCGGCCCATTCCTTGTATTCGTTGTAGACGTTGATGTCATCGGCATCCAACTCGCCTTCAAGGCTATGTTCCTGAGCGAGGTTAAAGAATTCCCCGATCAGCGCCAGGGATCCCTTCCAATCGTCGGCCGAGCGGAAGGAAGCCAGTTCGAGCAGAATTTCCTCCAGACGGAGTTTGGCATTTCGTCGCTCAACTCCGATTCTTACCGCAAGCGCGTTCTCCCATTGGTCTCCCTTGGGGGGAACGACCCAATCGGTTTCCTCGATATCCAGCATAAGGTCGAGAAACTCAGCTTCCCGGCCGGATTGGATGAGTTCATCCAACTCCTTGATCTTGTTCTCCTGAATCTTGACGCTGAGCTGACCGAAATGCCTCCTCGCGGATGCGTGATCAGGGTTGGCCTTGAGGATCATCTTGAGAATCTTGAAGGTCTTATCCTCGTCCCGGCTTCGGGCGGCCGTCCGATACTCCCGAAAAAGCGGGCTGTCCTCGGTGATCTCCTTGTCATAGAGACCATTGAGCAGGTCGACGTGTTCTTCCGCCCAGTTTGGGCCGACGTACAATCCTTTCTCATCGCAAAGCGCGCGCCATTTTCCATCGTTGGAAAAGGACAGTTTCTCCATCAACGTCAGTACGTCGGGCGGTTGCTCGGCAAGCTCACGGGCGGCAAAATCCTTGCCTGAGCGAATCAGGGTAACGCAGTGCTCGAGCCGCTCGTCAATCTGGGTCCGGTATTTTGCATATTCCTTCGCCAAGGCGTGATAAACGGGATCGGTCGTGCCCTCCTCGCGAAGAGCTTTTTCAATCCGGTCAATGAGTCGATCGATATTCACAGCTTAAAGGTCTTCATTTGAATTCAGGTGGGCTCAGTCGCAAAAAATCACTTTCCTTCACGAAGTCTCCCCGGGCGTCCTTTTTGTAAACGGCCAAGGTCCAGGGAACCCCCTTGACGAAATCATCCATCGCGCCCACGGAAAGCTTGGGCTTGGACATCCTGTTCCTGGCCTCGGTGAGGATGGCCTCGGCGAGGATGGCCTCGGCACCCGGGTCGTCATCGGTTTGCTTGGGATCAACGTAGTTCATCAAGGCAAGGTAGGAATCGCTCTTGGAAAGCAGGCTCGAGTATAACCTCAGGTCAGCGGACTTGAGTAGCTCGTAGCGAGGCAGGCTTTTCTCCGAGGAGCTAAAAATCTGGTAGCGTCTGGTGAACTCAAGGTTGACCGCCTCCGAGTTCTGTTTCAGCTGGTTCTGAAGCATGCGGAAGGTCGATTTCTCGTTGATCACGGAGGACAGCAAAAGCCGGTCGGTCTGCATGTTCCCGTACAGACCCTCCCCGTCAGTGAAGCCGAAGGCCCTCTCCGCCCTGATCATGAAATCGAGAAAATCAAACAAGCGCCGCAAGTCTTCAGCGGCTTTCGCGTCCTCGTAGCGACGAGGCAGCTTGATGCTGGCGTTGATCTGCCCCTTGACCGCATTGTTCACGTGCGACCAGAAGATATTTGCCAACCTTGCTTCATAGGCCAGCTCTTCACTCCTGTAGGGAACGGGCGGTATGTTCTTGAGCAAGAGTTGCAAATGCACGGGCTCGAGGACTTTCCCGAGGATCTCGCGGGTCGAGTCGTAGATGGAAATGCCCAAGCCCTGGAGCTTGAAGGCGTAGTCCTTTTCCTTGACAAACTTGATGAATTCATCGACCGGGGGCCATAGTTCGCGCTTCCCGAACTTCTTCAGTTCTTCTTCCTTTTCCTCACGGAGATCCTTGAGTTCCCCATGAAGGCTCTCCGCAACCACCTTTGCGTATTGCTCGTCCGAGACGAGGGTCCCCTCGTTCGGGGTGCGGGAGGAAACGACAAGGAAGGAGCGGGACAAGTCCGTAGGCTTGGCATCACTCCAATCAAGGGCACCGGGACTCTTGTCGACCAGTATTCGAATATTTTCCGGGTTCTCCGAGCTGGCGACCGAAAGGCCAAGCAGGTAGGGGGAGGGTGAGCTTTGTGGGCTGAGAAAATGCAAGCCCTTTTCATAGGCAAAGCCGAGAGGCGCGAGACTGAGACTGCCGCGCTTGTAGCCAAAGGCCTCGCCGGGTTGCTGGAACTTGGCCATGGAGCCGTGCAGGTTGGAAAGGAAGAAGAGATCCAGGCAACGGCCGTCGCGCCCGAGGGACAAGCGGATCAGCTTGCCCCGCTTGAGGTAGTTCTTGGCGTTGGTCGTGTCGGACTCCACTTGGATCGACTCTCCGCTGGTCACCTTGAAGGTGAAGGAATAGGAGGCTTTCCCGTGAGCCGTCTGCTTGAGCGGAAACTTCTTGATGTCGGGACTAAAGGGATCACGGTCCCTCTCGTACCCATGTTCCTCGAACTTCATCCCATCGAGTGCCGCCCGGTTGGTGAGAAGACCGGGCTGGAAATCGACCATCCAAACCCTTCCGCCAGTGCCCTCCCCCATGAACGCCTCGGTGAGGTATTGGGACAGGTCGGGATCCTCGAAGATATAATTGTCGACCGGTTCGACGTTCCATTCGCCATTGACCTGTTTGCCCGGAATCCAAAAGACGATCGTCTTCTCGGGGATCAAGCCCGCCGGGCCAAGTTCAGGATCGCTATCGGGAGGGGCCTGGGGAGCGGGCAATTCGAAGACAAGCGAGGTGATCCGTCCCCCATCCACTTTAACGTCCAAATCAACCTCTTGGTCTCCTTTCTCCAAAAAAGCGGCCAGTTCCATTATCCTGCCCCTTTCGTCCTCGCTGAAGACATAAGGCAATCTGTTTTTGTCCACCATGAGCAAAATTTGGCGCTGTTTCGGATGCCATTCAAAAAACTCCCGGCCTTTGGCTGCACTCAGCGTCCTTGGGGTCCCGCTTGGAACCTTTGGCCCTGACGGATCGGGGTTGGCTTGGGGGTCGCGAGGGAGAGTGACGGGGTCATAATAAACGATTCGTCCGTCCTGTACCCGAGGCCTGAATTCAACGGGCGATCCGGCTTGAACGAGTTCGTAAAGCTTGAGCATCTTTCTTCTTTCGGACGAACTGAGCAAACGAAGCGAAAGCGGGTAGTTCTCTTCGCCCGACCGAAAGAACAGGGTTTTTTCGTCATCGGAGATGGAGACGGCTTCCTTGTCGGAAAAGTCGATTGCCCGAGGCTTTCCTCGGTCCTCGGGTTCACGGGCTTTTTCAATCGTTTCGAAGAACAGTTTCCGTTCGGCATCTTTTTGGAGAACCACTTCCAATTCTTCACCCTCCTTCATTTTGAGAAGGTCTTTCCCCATTGTCTCTTGCTGCCGCTCGTTCAAACTAACCTTTACGACTTCGCCTCCGCCCGCGTCCAATTCGATCCAGTTCAAGGCAAAATGGGTTTGCACGAGCTTCAAGTATTCGGTTCGGCCAAGTTGCGTGGGGGAGTTGGGAACAACGGACAAGACTTGCTTTTTTGGGGGTTGCTTTCCTTCATCCGGATCAGGAGATACCGGTGGGTTTACGGGCTTGGGTGAAGCAATTTCCTTCTCCCGAAACCAATCACCGAGACCCGACGTCAAACCCCAGATCAAAACGGCAAGCAAACAGAGGGCGGTCGAGATAACGGCCAACTGCAAAAGCCAGGGGCGCTTCTTCTTGTTCTTTGAAATACTCGCTTCCTGGGCGACCATCGTTGAGCCTGCGGGAGCCGTAGCACCCTGAACGGGGGTGGCGGCTTTTGCCCGCTGAAGTTCCTGGTCGGAGAACGGGGCTTTGCTGATGGTGGACGATTTCTTTTTGGCCGCAGCCTTGACTGGGCCCTTTCGGGCCAAATTCTGAAGGTTTGGATCCAATGGATCGGCAATTTCGGTCGATGCCCAATTTCGAAGATCCAAATAATTCCGAATGCCACCCTGCTTTAACCGCTCGCCGGCCGGTTGGCCTTGGATTCCAATCCAAGCGAAAGACTTGGCGTCGTCGTTACCTTGCAAAAAGGTGGTAAAGGAAAAATCCCAAGCATCGAGGCTGATCTTGAACAAGGCGCTCGATTCGGCAAAAAGAGTGAGAAGGGTATTGGGGTTTCCTTCTTTGGATTCGACGACTATCGGCTTGATCAGCTCAGGAGAAACAAGGCTCGCCGCATTGCCCGGATCGTTCGTTACCTGTAACCAACTTTGACAGGGAACCAATCCGGTGGACTTGCAACCCGTAAGAGTGACGGCTTCCTCCTCACCGAAATACCTGGGGCCATCCGGCCAAGTCCTCAGCCAACCGTCCCAGTTAAGAAAAATTTCCGCAGGGGATGGAGAAGTTGCAATCTCAAAACCGTCGAGAACCAAGTGATGAGCCAGATAATTCGTCCGGTCCGTGTAGTCCAAACCGGCGTCACAAATTTTCGTGAGCACGTAAAACTCTTCGGAACCCAGGGGTACTTTTCGAAAGATGCAAATGTCCGAGCGACTGGAGCCGGTTTGTTGACCGAAATCATAAACGCTCAGTCTTTCAAGCTCACGGACCAACCGGTGCCTGAGATCTTTATGACGTGCAACCGTGCAGTAACCTGACCTGCCTGGCTCCAAGCCTTGTGGGGTACTTGTGAAGATCAGTTGTTGCGCCATGGAGGAAAGGGGAGATTCGTCAAGCCCTGTTCACGACGGGGAACAAATCAGGTTCGACAAACGACAATGTCCAAAGAGTGGGGACTTCAACCATGACAGGATCGATTTTGTCCGGATCGGGGGCGATGAATTTCTGGCCATCGATTTCGACTCTCTGCGGGCTATGCCCAAAGGGACTGACCGGGAAATATTTGACGTTGCGGGACAAGGCTTCCGAGTTTGCCACGATGGACGGGTGCATATCCACCATGTATTCACGAAGGATTTCTGAGTTTTTATCGACAATTGCCATATCCAGTTGCTTGTCCACGATGGGCCAGAGAATCCGCTCCCAATCGAGTTGGTCACGAAGAATATCGCACTTTCCAATCATTACTGCAATCGGAACGTCGATTTTTTCGGCAATACTGATGTTTTGGTTTTGCTTAACCCTCACTTCGAGCTCAGCCATAATGACGTCCTGTTGGTCCAATCTTTTCCCTGCTCCATCCATACTGAACTGGGGGTCTTCGTGACCGCGGAGAGTTCTGCGGAACTCCGGACTGGCAATCGGGTCAAAGAGAAAGAATATACCCGAGGAACTCGCTACGTGAAGTGTCCCCGGAGACTCTTCGTTTGTAATGCCCGGTTCAAAATGTTCGCCGGCATTGTCATAAAAAATAAGCGAGCAATCATGACCGGTTCCACGAGGGTCGGACAAACTGAAAACAAAAGGTCTGGGCAAAGCGACCACACGGTCATGTCTTTGGAGGCGCTCGTACATTTCACCCTCAAGCTGGGTCTTGATGAGCATCGCGTCCACCGCGCTGCTTCCGGAAAAAAGCCGGTTCTTCATCGAGTTGATTATGGCGTTGCAGGTCGGGTCGGCATCCCTGAACGCGACTCCGAATTCCCTGAAGAGAGTTCGCTGCAACTGCCTCACCAAGACGCTGAGATAATATGATTTACCTGCGCTTGGAGCACCCACGATTGAAAAAATATGATGGGGCACGTCCATGAAACCAGGGGGTAATTTCCTATGGCAGTGCGGACAAGCAACGTCAGTCGTGGGAAGACTCATCGCATCCATGGCCTGCCCCTTCGAGTTGAACTCGGTTGGGACAAAGCGAAGCATTGCATCTTCGCCAAGCTTGCGATCTCCCCTGAGATCCTCGTGCACGGCAATGCTCAAAACGTCGGCCCGATCGAACTTCAGCCAGCAGGTCGGGCAAGTAAACTCGCCACGATCGGGATCAACGACGATTTCTTCCTCGTAGAGGGCTTCTTCCTCTTCGTCATCGGCTTCGGGTTGCTGGAGGTAGTCAACGAGATGCACGACCCAAAAAGGCACGTCCAAGCCAACTGGTTTGATCGCGCATTCGGCCAAGTCGGCCCCGATTTCGCGGATTTTGTCCAAAACCTCGTAACGGGCGCACTGAGCGTAGTCGGTCGCCGTCCTTCCATTGGCAAGAATCCATTGTCCCTTTTGAATCTGATCGGCCCAAGCCTTGGGATCCTTTCCGGCAAAAGCAATGAGCGGATAGCCGAGGAACTGCAAGGTGCATACCTCGTCGTCCTCGACGTTGAAAGGTTCCGAAAACGGTCCCCCGTTGACAAGGAGACGCTCATCTCCCTTTTTGTTCGGCACAATACGAAAAGCATTGCCCGACTTCTTGATCATACAGGCCCCTTCCCAATCCTCACCACCCGGCACTTGCCAATCCGCGTTCCCCATGCATCCTACGATAAAGGGGAACTTCTCAAGCATGCGGAACTGACCCTCCAAGCAATCAAAGATTCCTATGGAACTCTTCTTACCGAGCATCTGGTATAATCAGTTGAGGGGGTTTGGAACAATTCATGTTATTAAACGTAAAAAATCTATGAATAGAAGGACAGGGGAAGGCAAAACAAATTTTCGCGACCTCCAGCCGGCCCAAATTACTTCATCAAGCCTCGGATCTGGAAATTTTCATGGGGTTGGAGTCTTTCAACTCGACGGGGAGAAGCTCGTCTGGAAAACCCTGGTAACATACCGGTCGGGCAAAACGAAGAATCGCACCGGTTCCGACCGAAGTCGAACGACCGTCCGTAGTCGCGGGGTACGGTCCGCCGTGAACGACGGAAGCGCAGACCTCCACGCCTGTCGGAAACTGATTGAAAAGCAAGCGACCGGCTTTCGTTTCCAAAATATCGAGCAATTCCCCTGATTGGGAAAGTTCTGTTTCTTCACCGAACAGGCTTGCCGTCAATTGTCCTTCAAGGGAATCGGCTATCCGCAAAAGATCTGACGGATTCTCGTAGGAAACCAAAAGAGTGGATGGTCCGAATACTTCCTCGACCATTCTTTCGTTCCCCAAAAAACTTTCCGAGTCAGTCGACAAGACGCACGACCCCGCATGACACCCGCCTTCTCCTGATTCATTGGAAGCAGGAACCAGAACCTCCACCCCCTCGCACCCGGTCAACGAATCCAAACCCTCTCCGTAGGCTTTTCTTATCCCCTCGTGAAGCATGGGAGAGGAGACTGTTTCCTTCATTTTTCCCACGTAACCCGCAACCAAGGATTCGCCACCTGGGCCACGGGGGTAAAAAACGATTCCCGGATTCGTGCAAAATTGCCCGACCCCGAGGGTGGCCGACCCCTGCAACCCAGTTGCAATTTCATTCATTCTCTCCTCCCCAAGACCGGGCAGGATGAAAATCGGGTTGATACTGCTCATCTCCGCGTAAACCGGAATGGGTTCATCCCTTTGCGAAGCGAGATCAAACAAGGCTCTTCCCCCGGCACGCGATCCGGTAAAGCCCACCGCCTTGATTGCAGGATGATTCACCAAGGATTGACCGACTGTTCTTCCGTCACCAAAGATCAACGAAAACGCACCCTCCGGCAAACCGCTTGACCGAACGGAATCAACCACCGCATTGCCCACCAAAAGGGCAGTGCCGGGATGAGCATGATGGGCCTTGACGATGACCGGGCAACCGGCGGCCCAAGCGGAAGCCGAGTCTCCACCGGCAACCGAAAAAGCCAAGGGGAAATTGCTCGCGCAAAACACGACGACCGGTCCGACCGGACGGAGCATGGAGCGCAAGTCGGGCTTGGGAATAGGCTCGCGATTCGGCTGGGTCCTATCAATCCTTGCATCCACCCAATTTCCCGACTCGACCAAATCCGCGAACATTTTGAGCTGAGAAATCGTTCGGCCCGTCTCTCCGCGAACGCGGGGCTCCGGCAAACCGGTTTCCGCCGTCATGGTTTGTACCAACTGGTCGACGATTCCTCCAAGCCGGTCGGACAAGTCCCGTAAGAAACCAGCTTTTTTAGAACCGCTCAAGGCAGCCATCGCCAAGGATGCTTCCGAAGCAAGATTGCAGGCTTTGGCAACGTCCTCCTCGGAAGCATGACAAAAAGAATCTTCCAAGTTTTCCCCTGTAGCGGGGTTTCGCGCAGTGAAAACGGAATCGCCTTCGATTCCTTTGGAAAATCCGATGAGAGATGATTTGATCATTAGCTGTAAGATATTTTTAAAAGAAAAGATAAAAGCGCTAGTCTAACGCACCGAATTGGTCAATACCCCGATTGAATCGATGGAGATGGAAACCACGTCCCCGCTTTGCAAGGTAAAATCCGTTCCCGGGACTATGCCGGTCCCGGTCATGAGAAATACCCCGCTTGAGAAGGTGGTCTCCCGAAAAAGAAAACCGATGAGTTCCTCCGGGCTGCGTTTCATTTGGGACAAAGAAGTGGAATCCGAAAAAACCTTTTCTCCCCCACGGGCAATCGTCAACTCCACACCCGTGTCCGCACCCAAGGGTTGGTCGGGAACGTAGAGGCAAGGGCCCAGGCAGGCGCATTCGTCGAAAGTCTTGGCTTGAGGCAAATAGAGCGGATTTTCCCCCTCTATGCTGCGGGAGGAAACGTCGTTGCCAATCGTGTAGGCCACGATCTTTCCGGACGACGTCGCAAAAAGGGTAAGCTCGGGCTCGGGCACGTCCCAATCGGAATCCTTGCGTATGCGGAAAGGGGCGTTCGGACCGACCACCCGGGCGGGGGTCGCCTTCATGAATATCTCGGGTCTCTCCGCCTGATAGACCCGGCTGTAAAAATCTCCCCCACCGGCATCCAGGGATTCCTCCATCCTCGCGAGCCTGCTGGAGTAATAAGTTACCCCCGCCGCCCAAACCTCTTGTGATCCGATGGGAGCAAGAAGTCCGGCTTGGAGCAAATCTTCCGACTCGTTGGTCGGCGGGGAGGTTTCCCACTCTGCGGCCAAGTGATCGGGCAGGTCGTCCCGATTGATCAAGTCATCCCAATCGGAGTTCCCCCCGAGTGTCCTGAACTCGTTTCCGCGCTTCCCCACAAAACCACTGCTTGTTTTATATAAATGCATGAAATACAAAAAGTTGCGTACTTTAATGAGATTGGCCTCACATGTAAATAAAAACTTCAGGGAAAGGGAAAGATTCCGGTCGTGCCAAACAGACTCGGACTGGCGACTCCGTCATTGCAGGCAACCCACTCTTCCAACTGAGCTACGGCCCCGAACGCAGGTGTGTTCGATCAAAACGCCTCGAATTCAAGTGGTAAAGAAATCACTCGGCCTCCAAACCGCAAGAATGACCGGATGGCAGGAAATCATGACCCCAATGACTGCCTACTGTTTATCTTTTGCCCCGCCAAGCCGCAAGAGTATCACGCAAGTCTTCGGATTTTTTCTTCCCGAGAGCAAGAGGGAAAGTGTTTTCGCCCGGTCGAATAGTAACTCGAGCGAAGTCCAAGCTGGGACGAAGAGTTTGCTTGTCGTAGTCCACTCCGACCAAGAGAGCCTCGCCGGAAGGAATCCAACTCTCCCCGTCGACCAATGCGCACGAGTTCTGCCCA
>JABGWD010000047.1 GCA_018645725.1 Opitutia bacterium | reverse complement strand
GGTCCGAGCGAGCGGGGAAGGATTTGGAAGATCGATTCAACTGACGGGAAAGAAAACCCCGCCCGCAAACGAACGAGTAAACTCTTGGCCGAAGGAATGTCCGGAAAAGACGAAACCTACCTCGTTGCCTGCCTGGCGGAGCCCGATCTAAGGGTCCGCAAGGCGGCCCAGTTCGAATTGGTCCGGCAGGGGAAGACATGGGCCCTTCTTGCCGTTGCCAAACAAACCGAAAACCAACTGGCCCGTCTGCACGCAATCTGGGGAATAGGCCAAGTTGCAAGGGGCTGGCCCGACGGGAAGAACAAGGATGCGGGCACGGTCGGTCCTCTGCTTCAACTCCTCAATGACAAGGATGCGGAAGTACGGGCCCAAGCGGCCAAGGTACTCGGTGAATCCGCTTACTCTCCGGCTCTTCAACCCCTTGTTGGCCTGCTTAAGGATCCATCCCTTCGGGTCCGCTTTCACTCGGCTATCGCCCTCGGAAAGCTCAAGTCAGCAAAAGCCATTCTGCCACTTCTCGAACTGGTCGAGGAAAATGATGACGTAGATGCTTTTCTGCGCCACGGCGCAGTCATGGGTTTGGTCGGTTCCACCGAAGCCGACCCAAAGGTTCTCCTTGAAACAACAAGCTCACCTCATTCCTCGGTCCGTCTTGCTGCCATCCTTGCCCTGCGCAGGCACGCCTACCCCGGGATCTCTTCCTTCCTCAAGGACGGTGATCTTTACCTCGTTACGGAAACGGCCCGGGCCATCCACGACGATTTCTCCATCCCCGACGCTCTGCCCGCCTTGGCCGAAGTTCTCGACCGGTCCGATCTTGAGGGCGAACCCCTGCTCAGACGCGCCATCAATGCAAACTTCCGGGTAGGCCGTCCATCCGACGCCGAACGGTTGGCCCGCTACGCCGCCAATCCCTCCTCTCCCGAGAACATGCGGACCACGGCCCTTGCCTGCCTCGCTCTTTGGGCCCAACCTCCTGTTCTGGATGCGGTCGAGGGCCGCTACCGGGAATACCCCGCACGCGACCCCAAGCCGGCCGCCAAAGCTTTGGCCAAGGTCGCGGACGACTTGGTGAAGAATGCATCACCCAAGGTCCTCACGGTTTTGGCCCGAGCCATTGAGAAGCTCAAGGTCGCAGATCTTCTTCCCGTAGTTCACGCGGCTTACGAATCGGAACGAGCCACCCCTTACCTGCAAGCTCAGTTGCTCGGTACCATGGCCGAACTGAGCGACCCGGCATTGGGAAAATTCGTCGAGTCCGCCCTTGAATCAAAAGACGCCCGACTCCGGGCCGCCGGTCAAAAACGGGCCTGGGCGGCCGGCCTATCCGGAGTGGAAGTCTTTGCCAAGGCTCTGGAATCAGGGACTTTGACCGAGAAAAGATCCGCCCTCGGCAACCTCGCTCAGTCCGATGATAAAAAAGCCGACGCTCTTTTAGTCAGACAGTTTGCCAAGGTTGATCCGGAGCTGGAGCTCGATCTGCTGGAAGCAGCCAGAACCGCCAAAGGCACACAAGCCAAAGCCAAGGCCAAGGCGCTGGACGACAAACTTGCCACCCTTGGGCCGCTCGGACCCTTCCATCCGACCTTACGGGGAGGAGATGCCCGCAAAGGCAAGGATCTCGCGATGGGACACCCGGCCGCACAATGCATACGGTGCCACAAGATCGGTTCGACCGGTGGCGTACTCGGCCCGGATCTCTCCAAGGTCGCTTCCCGCCTGACGACTGAAAAAATTCTCGAATCTTTGGTCAATCCGCAAGCCGAGCTTCCCGAAGGGTACGGGCTCCTCGTGGCTACCCTCAAGGACGGATCCACGGTCTCCGGCTCGATCGTGAAGGCCACCCCGCAAAATTATTCGATCCAGTCACCCGACGGGAAGGACTCGACAATCGAACGATCCCTCATCGAGAAAGAAATTCTTACCTCTCCCATGCCCCCGGCGGGAGCCATTCTATCGAAGACTGAAATTCGCGATCTCATCGCTTATCTTTCCACCCTCAAGTAAATGAAAGCCAGACCCGGGGACGTTCGAACGAGTTATTTAACGGAACCAACCCCCATGGGACTTGAACCAATAAACGATAAAGATCTGACTGGGGAACAAGGCAATCAAGGCTGATTATGAATCTGATCGAGCGATTACAGTGGATTTATCCGAAGACCCACTATTAACTTGATGAAAATTAAACCTAAACAAGGAGTAAGTCATGGCAAAAGGTAAAAATGCCCAAAAGAGCGTTAAAAAAGTGTCCACAAAAACATTGAAGGAAAAGCGCAAAGAGAAAAAAGAAAAGAAAAGCAATAAAAGATAATTTTCAGCAACAAGCGATGAAAGCCATGTCAACCCTCACCATCGCGATGCTGTTGATTATCAGTCTGTGCCTGCAGACAAAACCTTTCCGCTGAGTCAGACCTCTTTCACGAAAGACTCCAACTGAGTGTTTCACCTTCATGAAAGAGCGAACGGTTTTTGGGGTACTGACGGTAAAGCACTGACCATTTCCGGCGACAAAGAAGAAGTGTTTGGCATGGTGCGGATGTGAACTGAACCGATACCTACCTGCACATACTTTCTCGATCTGTCGGTGTAAGTGTCCATGTGACAGTTGTGATCAAATAATTAAATTTTAAAGTTCTCAAAGTGTTCCTGATAAGCTCTTTGAGTAATTTTAAATTCTAGTTTCATCAAAAAAAAGCAGTCAAGCGTTTGTCTTTTGGTGCATTTACATGTTTAGTGCATGTAAAACATTCAGGACATAACCAAGCTAACCCATGCCATGATCAAATCCTTCGCTCTGAGCAAATACTTCATCACCAGCTTCCTCACCGCATCACTTTTACTGGTTTCGGCAAACGGCCAAAGAAAGGCCAAGGAATCCGGTTCCGAACTAGCGAGGGGATTGGAAAACCTCCGCAAAACAGTATCAAGCTTACGGGTCGAACGGGATCAATTGAAGAAGCGAAACGCCCAATCCACCAAGGATGCAGCCGTTTTGTCGCAGGATCTGCTTACTGTGCGCCATGAACTTAAGGCTGCCCAAAAAGCATCCAAAACTTCTTTTGTAAATGGATGGGTATACGATCCCGGTCATGGTTGGCTCTACACTGACTCCAAAGTCTACCCATCGGTTTTCAGCAACCAGACGAACAGTTGGCACCGCTACGAAGCTGGATCTGCAAAACCGCGGATCTTTTACAACTACAAGGGGAAAAGCTGGGAAACTTGGGATCCCATTCCACAGAGAAGGAAAGGGCCTGGACGAGGGGAACAACCATCCATTCCCGATCTGCCCAAGCCCGCTCCCCCTGTCGACAATTCCATTGATCCGGCCAAGGAATTGATGATCACGCACCTCGGCATAATGGAAGACCCCGTTCGAACGAACCCAAAGAAAGGACCGAAGGCAGTTTGGACGTTCAAGCATCTCATGACTCAGATGGCAGGGGAAAACGATCCTTCCCAATTCGCCCTCGAGTGGCTCAAGTTGTGGGAAGTCGATCAACCGGTCAACGGCAAGCTCTCACCTGCCCGTCCGGGAATCACGGAGACGGTCATAGAGCCATGGCTGACGGCCAGCGGTGGGAAGAGCTTGGACCTGAATATCGCTCCTTTCAAGCTTCTGGCCATTGCCAACCGAATGGACTTGCGGGTACATGACGCCGACTCGGTCACTTCGGCTGGAGAAGGAAGGTTTGTCTTTGGCGTACTCAAGCCCGATGGCGCGCCCCTCCCCCCTCTTGCCGGTCCCGCAACCGGTGCTTTCACGGTCATCTTCGAATATGAACTGCTCGCGAAGAACATGAAAGAGGTGAATGATTGGGCCAAAAGCTGGCATGCGCTCAACCGGCATGCGTTGGGAAGCGCTTCTTACAACAAAGCGTTGGAAAAGATAACCCGCCGGTTTACCGACAAAGGCCGGGCCCGGGACAAACCAAATGGGAATGCCATCAACCAGATACGCACCAATGAATTTTCCTTCGGTCCGAATTGGGAATTGCGGGAGTTCGTACTCAATCCGGATTCAGGAATGCTTAGGCAACACACCGTTGCCCTGACTCCCGACAGCCTTACCCTGAACGGCACGGAAGAATTGGCCCAACTGATCAACGAGAACGAATCCGCCATTCTGGAGGACAGGTTTGATTTCCCTCCCCGACTTTTGGCCGCGGGTTCGACTGCAGGACCGTTTTTGTCCACTGATTTTCCCGACTTCGAGGAACGAACTTTTACGCCCATTCCCCTAGGCGGGCCTTTCGTGGATATCCCTTGGAGCGCCGATGGCATCCGTAACAACGAAGCGCGCCACCGCTTTGCCTTGAATACCTGCCACGGTTGTCATCGTTCCGAAACGAACACCGGCTTTCTGCAGATTGGATTCCCAACCGATCACGACCTTCCTCGATCCTTGAAGAACGAGGCCCTCCTTGCGGCCTTTTTGACCGGGGGAGAGGCCAAGGACCCGTTGGATCCCGAACAAACGGTCCGTGTCTTCAATGATCTGGAAAGGCGATCCGAGAGCCTTAATGACTTGCTTGAGCACATGAAGGGCAAGGACGGACAGAGACCGCCAAGGAAAGCTCACCGACCACGCTTTGTTCACTAAAAAAATGAAACTAACCGAACGAGAGAAAATCCTGCTCCTTTTCGTCCTGCCCCAAGGATCTGAGGGCACGAAACAAAAACGGAGAACGATCAAGCAAAGACAAAAGTGATGCAACTTCTGGAGTGACTTGTCCGATTGGGCATGCATTACTTTTGTAATGACAACTCCAAGATTCCCCTGTCTTTACGCATCTCTTCTCATTCTTGCTTGCCCCCTGTTTGCAGGCCCCGGAAACGTCCTGCTCATCCTCAGCGACGACCACCGTTACGACTTCATGAGCTTCATGGAGGAAGCGCCCGAGTTTCTAGAAACCCCGAACCTCGACCGAATTGCAAAAGAGGGAGCCCACCTCGCCAACGCCTTCGTCAGCACCTCGCTCTGCTCGCCCAGTCGGGCCTCCATCCTGACCGGACAGTACATGAGAAACCACCGGGTAGTGGACAACCAGCGGCCAGTCCCTCCCGGCACCCGATTCTTTCCCGAATACCTCAGGGAGGCAGGCTACCGGACAGGTTACGTCGGGAAGTGGCACATGGGTCACGAGGACGACACCCCGCGCAAGGGATTTGATCACTGGGTAAGCTTTGCCGGACAAGGCACCTACTTCGATCCGACGTTCAATATCAACGGGAAAAGAAAAGCCTTCAAAGGATACAATGCCGACCTGTTGACCGATCAGGCGATCAGTTGGCTCAAGGAAGTCGGACCCGCATCCAAAAAAGGAAAACCCTTCTTCCTGCAGGTTGGCTACAAAGCGGTCCACTATCCGTTCCAACCCCCGCCCCGCCATGCCAAGCGCTACGAGGGCAAGAAAATCGATTACCCGGAGACCATGGCCAACACGGAAGAGAATTACCTCTCCCAATCCCTCTGGATCAAAGAGAGAAGATATGGGATTCATGGGATCGATCATATGGAAACGGGTGCTCTCGACAAGGACCCGGTCCCCTCCTTCGACGAGCTCTACCACAACTTTTGCGAGACCGTGCACGCCTTGGACGAAAACGTCGGACGCGTACTTGACCAACTCGACAAACTCGGAATCGCAGAAGACACCCTCGTGATTTATCTTGGAGACAACGGTTTTGCGTTGGGCGAACATGGCTTCTATGACAAGCGCGACGCATTCGAAGAATCGATCCGCATACCCATGCTTGCCCGTCATCCGAAACTAATCAAGGCAGGTACTCGGGTCGAAAAGATGGCCCTCAACGTCGATCTCGCCCCCACCATTCTGGAGTATGCCGGGGTGGACCTTCCCAAGAAACCCAAGATGGACGGACAATCCCTCCTCCCCTTGCTCAAGGGACAAAAGAATAAGAAAAAATGGAGGGAACACTTCGTTTACGAATACCATTGGGAATGGAACTTTCCAGCCACCCCGACTACCTTCGCGATTCGCACGGACAGCGAAAAATATGTCTTCTACCACGGCGTGTGGGACAGGAACGGGTTCTATGACCTGAAGACCGACCCCCACGAACGTCACAACCTGATCCGCGTACCGACCTACCGCGAGCGCATCCTCGAACTCAGGGAAAAGCTCTTCGACGAATTGGATTCCTCGGGCGGGCTCTCCATTCCCATCCGCAGGCCGAAGAACGAACAGTTTTACGACCGCAAACTTCCACGCTAAAGATAACCCGGATTTTTTCATGAAGTACCTCATCTCTTTTGTTGCCTTCATCGGCTTAACCCTGTCGGCAGAAAAAGCGGATCGTCCCAACGTCATCGTCATCCTCACCGATGACATGGGGTTCTCGGACCTCGGATGTTTCGGTGGGGAAATCGATACCCCCAACCTGGACAAGCTTGCCAAGAACGGCCTGCGCTTTACCGAATTCTACAACACAGCCCGTTGCTGGCCGACTCGGGCCACCTTGATGAGCGGGATATACAGCAACGGTCTGGGCACCGGCCAAGTGACCATTGCCGAACTTCTCAAGCCTGCCGGCTACCAAACCGGAATGGTGGGCAAGTGGCACCTGGGAAAAAACCCGAAAAAGGACGGACCCATCCAGCGGGGGTTCGATGATTTTTACGGAACCATGACGGGGGCTGGATCCTTCTACGATCCCTACACGCTGGCCCGTAACACCGAGTTTACCGAGGTGGACGAAGAGGATTACTACTACACCGACCGCATCGGAACCGAAGCGAGCAGGCAAATCGGGGAATTCGCAAAATCTGACAAACCGTTCTTTCAATACGTCGCCTTCACCGCTGCCCATTGGCCCATTCATGCCCCCGAGAAATCCATCCAAAAGTATATCAAAACCTATGAGGGCGGATGGGAGAAACTGCGCAAGGAACGATACGCCCGCATGCTCGAGATGGGAATCATCGACAAGGAGCGCTGGCCCCTTCCCCAACGGGAAGACCGGGTCAAGCCATGGGACACCATAGACCACAAGCCTTGGCGCATCCGGAACATGGCGATCTACGCAGCAATGGTCGATCACATGGACCAGGCAGTCGGAACGATTGTCCAAGCCCTTGAGAAAACCAAGCTCCTGGACAATACCTTCATCATCTATTTCCACGACAACGGAGCATGCCCTGAGCACCTCGGCGGTAACGGATGGAATACGGCCAACAACATACTTGCCAAGGCCAAGAAAGCGGGCAAAACCATCGCCGTGGGTGACAAATTCGACGTCCCGATGGGCGGACCCATGACCTACGGGAGCGTGGGACACAACTGGGCGAACGCTCAGAACACCCCCATGCGCCGTTACAAGTCCAACGTCCACAACGGAGGAGCCTGCACACCCGCCATCGTTCATTGGCCGGCCGGACTCAAGACCAAGCCAGGCAGCATATCCAAGGAGCGCGGTCACGTCGTTGATCTAATGGCAACCTGTTTGGAACTTGCCGGGGCCAAGTATCCTAAGGAATTCAACGACAAGGAAACCAAGCCCCACGAAAGCTTATCCCTCGTCCCGATCCTCAAGGGCAAAACCGTTGATCGCGACCATGCCTACGTCTTCAACCACAGCGGGACCCACGCCATCGTAAAGGGCGAGTACAAAATCGTTCGCGAAGGAAGGCGTCCCTGGGCTCTTTACCACTTGGCCAAGGACCGTACCGAGACCAAGAACCTCGCCAAGCAAGACCCCGACCGGGTAACCGAGATGGCCGCCATCTGGGAAAAGCGCTGGGGAAAGAAGAAGTAAGATCTTTTCTCCCTCATTCAGGAAAGACACAATTTTTTGATCTTCGAGGAACTTGATTTTCAGCTCACCCCCATCGGGGAGCTCGCGCTGCGCAGACGCAGAATTCCCAAATTGGGGGAACTCGACGTCTATGAAGTCAAGCTGGGGGAGGACTTCCTGATGTCCAGTTTGTTTCATGAAGCCGAGCGTCAGCTGTCCAAGCTCGGACTCGGAGCCTTGGAAAAGGATGACCTCGACGTCATTGTAGGAGGGCTTGGTTTGGGCTACACCGCAGCGGCCGCCCTTGAGGATCCGCGCGTAAGCTCGCTGGTGGTCATCGAATACCTCGCTCCCGTCATCGAATGGCATCGGAATGGATTGGTTCCCCTTGGCGAAACCTTGACCAGTGATCAACGGTGCCGGTTGACCCATGCCGACTTTTTCGCTCTCTCGCAAGACATTGAGAATAGTTTCGATCCTTTGAATCCGGCAAAAAAACACGATGCCATCCTGCTGGACATCGACCATACGCCAACCAACGTATTGCACCAGACCAACACCCGGTTCTACACGGAGGAAGGATTGGGAGAACTCGCCCGGCACTTGAAACCCGGTGGGGTGTTCGCCATCTGGGCGGACGGAGAACCGGAATCATCCTTTGGCGACCGTCTGGAAAAAGTCTTCGGGTGGTCCGAGGGTCATACCATCGAGTTTGACAACCCCATCACCGAGGACACCTCCAAAGGAGCCGTCTACGTAGCCAAGAACTCCAGGTAGAAAAAGGAACGCCTCCCGGCAAGCGGAAGGTCAATCGGACTATTTGCTCTCGGGTAACTCGAGAATGGTAATGTTCTTGAACTTGACCGGTGCCCCGTGCCCGCAAAAGCAAAGGTGCCCGCTCCGGCGCTTGGCACCCTTGTGGCTGGGCTTCTCCTTGTTGATCTCATCCAAGTTGGCATCGAGAATTTCCACCCCGTTCAAGACAACCTTTACGCTCGGTCCGTTCACCGTGACCTTTTGACGGTTCCACTCGCCAACTGGCTTGAGATGTCCGCGCTTGGCCGCCTTCAAAGTATATAACGAACCATGGTATTGATATTCCTTGAGTTTGGCATAGCGCTCATGTGAGTTGTCCAGGATCTGTAGTTCCATTCCGGTGTAAGCGGCATCACCGCTCCCCGGGTAGTGAACACCCAACCCATTGTTCCCGCCCGGGGGGAGAAGAAAATCAAACTCGAAGACATAATTCGAGTATTCCTTTTCCGTGACCAAGTTTCCGCCTTTGCAGACGAGCATTCCGTCCTCCACGACGTAGTTACCCTTTTTCCAACCGGTCAAGTCTTTCCCGTTGAAGAGGGAAACGCTCTCGGGAAGCTCGAGTATGGTGATGTTCTTGAATTTCACCGGTGCCCCGTGCCCGCAAAAGCAAAGGTGTCCGCTCCGGCGCTTGGCACCCTTGTGTTTGGGCTTCTCTTTGTTGATCTCGTCCAAATTGGCATCGAGAATTTCCACCCCGTTCAAGACAACTTTTACGCTCGGACCGTTCACCGTGACCTTCTGACGGTTCCACTCGCCGGCTGGCTTGAGATGTCCGCGCTTGGCCGCCTTCAGTTTGTAAAGTGATCCATGATATTGGGAATCGACCAGTTTGGCATATTTGGGGGCGGAATTGTCCAAAATCTGCAGTTCCATTCCGGCCCCGGAAGGTCCGCCCGATCCCGGATAGTGAATGCCTAGACCATTGTTTCCACCGGGAGGGAGAAGAAATTCGAATTCAAAGACGTAGTTGGTATACTGCTTTTCGGTCACGAGGTTCGCACCTTTGCAAACGATTGCCCCGTCCTCCACCACATAGTTACCACCCTTCCATCCGGTCAGGTCCTTGCCGTTGAAGAGGGAAACCGGATTGCCTGCGGAAAGGAAAAACGGACAAAGAACAAGCAAGGCGGTGAGGTATGATTTTCGGTAATTTTTCATCTGGTTTGGAGTTGGAATTAAGAAAAAGCGTACTAAGTGAGAATATCACGGACTACTTTGCCGTGCACGTCGGTCAATCGAAAGTAGCGACCTTGATAGCGGTAAGTCAATTGCTCATGGTCGATTCCGAGCAAATGAAGAATGGTGGCTTGGAGATCATGGACATGAACGGGGTTTTCCACGACGTTCACGCTGTAGTCATCGGTCTGACCATAACTGAACCCCGCCTTTACCCCGCCTCCGGCCAACCAGTAGGTAAAGCAATTGGGGTGATGATCGCGCCCGTAATTGGTACGCGTCAATTTGCCCTGACAATAAACCGTTCGGCCAAATTCGCCCCCCCAGACCACAAGGGTGTCCTCGAGCATTCCCCGTTGCTTGAGGTCGGCCAGAAGAGCGGCGGTGGGTTGATCGGTGTCCTTGCACTGCCGGCGGACGTTCCCGGGGGCTCCCCCATGAGCATCCCATCCCCGATGGAAAAGTTGGATAAAGCGCACG
>JABGWD010000430.1 GCA_018645725.1 Opitutia bacterium | reverse complement strand
GCGACCATCTACTGGGAAAGCGACGAACCGGGGCAGGCAATCTTGCAATATGGGCAGGGAGAAACCCTGAACTTCGAAGTGGAAGGCAAAACGCAAACGCGTAACCATTCGATGGCCCTGAACGGGCTGGAACCAGGCGAGTTGTACCATTACCGGATCAACATGGTTTCCTCCTCGGGTGTAAAAAACATCGGGGAAACCTACGAACTCGACATGCGCATGAACTTTGCGGTCCCGGCCATGCCTGATCGAACGGTTGATGGAGAGCCGAAGTTCGACCAAGCTGCACGGGCCATCATCAAGGAAAGCGGAGTCAACCGTGGAGTGTGCGTGGTTTATGGGTTCGGATCGGGAGAACTGGCATACGAACTGGCCAGGCAGAGCGACTTGGTTGTCTTTGGGTTCGATGATGACAAGGAACGAGTGGGCAAGGCCCGCAAATGGCTATACGGCAAAGGCGTATACGGAACCCGGGTATCGGTAACGCACGTCGAGGACATGAAAAGTATCCCGGCAACTGGGAACATTGCCAACTTGCTTGTCTCGGAAAACATTCTGACGGGCAAAGTCTGTCCGGGTAACGCCGCTGAAATGAACCGTCTTCTTCGCCCGGGCGGAGGGGTTGCGATCTTGGGAACTCCACCGGGAGTTCCGCAAGGGGCGCCCGAGAAGGAAATAGCCGACTGGCTTGCTGCAGGGGAGGTCAAAAACACAAAGCTTGCCGGTGGGCAATGGTTCAAGGTCGAACCAGGACCGATGGCGGACAGTGGAGAATGGACTCATCAGTACGGTAATGCGGGCAACACCACCTCAAGCGATGAGAAACTGGGAGGAGCCACTCAGACCGATCAGCTCGAGGTGCAGTGGGTCGGCAGGCCGGGAGCGGATTTTGGGATCGATCGGAACCCCCGCATGCCCGCTCCTCTTTCCTCTTGGGGACGTCTTTTCCATCAGGGCATGAACCGGATGATCGCCCTTGATGCATACAATGGTTCGGCGCTATGGAGCCTCGAAATCCCTGACCTGCGCCGGGTTAACATGCCCCGCGACGCAAGTAATTGGTGTACGGATGGAAAAGCTCTTTTCGTTGCGGTCAAGGACCGCTGCTGGGAAATCGATGCGGCGAACGGTCACCGCAAGGCGGCACACTCCATGCCCGCACCCTACTCTCCGGAGACCCACGACTGGGGATACGTAGCTCAGGGAGGGGATCTTTTCTTTGGCAGCGCGGTGAAAAAAGACAGTTCCTATACGGCTTTCTTCGGAGGAGGGATGTGGTACGACAAGCGCGTCCCCCAATCCGCAGCCAAGGTCTGCAGCGACGGGGTCTTTGCCATTGGAAAAACGGATGGCAAAGTTGCCTGGAGCCATAGCGGGGGCGCCGTTCTCAACCCCACGATCTCCATTCGCGACAACAAGGTTTTCTTCGTGGAATCAAGGAACCCCGAGATTCTCAAGCAAGCAACTGGGCGACTGCATGGCCCGAACCTTTGGAAGGACCAATTCCTCGTGGCGCTTGATGCCTATACCGGCAAGAAACTTTGGGAGCAACCCATCGACACCGCAGACGGAACGGTCGTGTTCTACATGTTGGCAACCGAACACGGGCTTGTCATCCAGTCATCGACCGGGGGCAAGTATCACCTCTACAACCATGACCTGAAAACGGGAAAGCAAAAGTGGGAAACGGCCTTCAAATGGCCCAACGATCACCATAGCGGACACATGCAACACCCGGTCGCCGTAAACGGTCGACTCTATCTGGAGCCCTCCGCGTTCGACTTGAAGACGGGTGAGAAAGTGGTCGATCAAATTGGCAGGCGTTCAGGCTGTCATACCTACGTCGGCACAAGGGATGCCCTGATCTACCGGGGGGCGGGCAGGCAAATTGCGATGTGGGGACAAGAAACGAAAAAGGTGACCGCTTGGGACCGACTCCGGCCAAGTTGCTGGCTAAGCGTCGTACCAGCAGCCGGAATGCTCCTCGTACCGGAGGGGGGTGGCGGGTGTTCGTGCGGAGGTTGGATGGAAACGTCCCTCGCCTTCCGCCCACGGGTGAAAGCAAAGGAGACCAAGAGCAAGGAATGAGCGTGCGGGGCAAGCTTTCCGTCCTGTTGCTTTTTGCGACTCTGTATGTCCAAGCCGAAGATTGGCCGACCTACCGGCACGACAACCGGCGCAGTGGTGTAAGCTCGGAACAACTTCCTGCCCGGTTGAAGGAGGCCTGGACGTACAAGTCTCCTGCCCCACCCCAGACCGCATGGTCCGGACCGGCCAAGTGGGATGCCTTTTCCGGAAACAAGGACTTGCAGTCCATGCGCAATTTCGATCCCGCCTTCTTCGTTACCACAGTCGAACAGGACGTTTACTTCGGATCATCGGTCGACAATGCGGTGCATTGCATCGATGCCCGGACGGGAAAGGAAAGATGGGTATTCTTTACCGATTCAGCCGTCCGGTTCCCGCCCACGACTGCAAACGGCAAACTCTACTTCGGCTCCGATGACGGGTTTGCCTATTGCATAGATGCAAAGACCGCCGAGGAGGTCTGGCGTCACCGTCCCCTCGTTGACAAACGGCATGCTCCAAGCAACGGTAAGCTCATTTCCCTATGGCCCTGCCGAACGGGGGTTCTCGTTCAGGGCAAGTGCGCTTACTTTGCCGCTTCCATGCTCCCTTGGGAAGCTTCCTACCTTTGCGCAGTCGATGCTCGGACGGGAAAACCTGAAGGGACCGGTTGCTTCGAAGCCAAGCAGACCAAGGTTACTTTGCAGGGGGCTTTGCTCGCATCTTCGGACAGTCTTTACGTCCCCCAAGGCAGGGCCGCTCCTCTCGTCTTTGACAAGGCGACGGGGAAAAGCCGGGGAAGCATACCGAACGCCGGCGGAACCTACTGCCTCCTAACCGAAGACGACCAGTTGATCAGTGGCCCGAAAAATCAGAAGGGGAAGGATCAGTTGCTTCAAGTGGCCGACGGAACCAAGCGCAATCACCTGCTGACCTTTCAGGGAACCAACCGGATGTTGGTGAACAAAGGGTTTGCCTACCTTCACCAAGGCGAAAGCCTGACTGCTCTCGACCGCGTCCCTTATGCCGCCCGGCAAGCGGAGAAACGACAGTTGCTCGGAAAGCAGGCGGCCATCGCCAAGCAACTCAAAAGCCGTAAGAACGACCAAGCCCTGAAGGCGGAACATGCCGAGCTTGGAAAACAAGTCCAACGGATCACTGCCGAGTTGCCCAAGTTCTTCAAGTGGAAGATCCCTTGCAAGCATCCGATTGGGTTCGCGATGGGCGGGAACACCCTTTACGTAGGTGGGAATGGAACCGTCCAAGCTTACGATGCGACCCTTGGAAAAGAATTGTGGTCGGGCAAGATCGAGGGCAGAGGCTATGGCCTGGCCATAAGCAACGGCCGGTTGCTGGTTAGCACCGACAAGGGGCGAATCCATTGCTTCGAGTAAACTCGGGTGAAACCGTCGACTCCATTCGCATTCCTGACCGGCTTGGTGATCATTCAACAAGCTTGGGCCTGCCAAGTGCCCGTCTTCCGCTATGCGCTCGAACGTTGGCAGGCCGACGACTATCATGCGGTGATCATCCATCAGGGAACGCTTGACGAAGAGCAAAAAAAAGCCCTGGAAATCATCGATGAAGCGGCTAGTCCGTTGGTCGACACGGGGGCTAATTTGTCGTTGCATAAGGTCGATCTCTCTTCCGTGTCGTCCGTCGAGCCACGCTGGCAATCGGAAACTTCGACCTTCAAGCCGGATGACCCGCCACGGATCGCGCTTTACTATCCATCATCCACGGGAATCGAAGAACCTCTGTGGACGGGTGACCTGACGATTGCCAATGCAAAAGCCATCATTGACTCCCCGCTGCGTCAAAAAATCAAAGACCAGCTGCTCTCCGGAACCTCGAACGTCTGGCTTCTTATTCAGAGCGGAAACGAGTCTCTGGATCAGGAAGCCGAACGACGCTTGCGCAAGTTCCTTGACCAGGCGAGCGAGGAAACCAAGTTGCCCGACGGAATCATTCCCCTTGAGAAAGCCCACCAACTGCGTTCCGGTCCGGACGAAGGCCCCATTGACATGGATGACGTCCTGCGCTCCAGCGTGCCATTGAAAATCCATTTTTCCACAATAGCCGTTTCGCGTAACGACCCGGCGGAGGAAATCTTCATCTCCATGCTCTTGAAACACAGTCCGCGCATGCGCTCGGTTACCGACCAACCCGTTGCCATTCCCATATTCGGAAGAGGGCGCGTACTCGAAGGCATGATCGGGCAAGACATAACGCTCGAGCACACGCTCGGAGCATCTTCTTATCTCTGCTCCGCATGTTCCTGCCAAGTCAAGGAGGAGAACCCCGGATTGGATATGTTGATGGCCGTGAAATGGAACGACCACATGCTAGGCAACCTGATCGTGGAGGAGAGAGAACTCCCCCCTCTCGAAGGAATCGGCGAAATCATCGAATCCCAACCCGCTGTTTCCCCAGCGCAAAATCAGCAACCGCTTGAAACTCAGGAAAAAGAGGATGACGGTTCCCTTTCCATCTGGGATTTCGTCCCCCTATGCCTCATTGCTATCCTTGCTTTCGGTTCTTTTTATCTGAGACGAAAATCCGACTAACCCTCAAATGAAATTCTCCATGAATCTACCGCTGAAATGCATCCTCTTCCTGATAGCCTCCGTCATCGGGCTTCTTGGCAAGCCCTTCCACGTCTACTCCCCAAGCTCGAAGGAAAATACGCTTTGGATTGTCAAGGCGATTCCCAAAGGAGAAAGCCTCGACTTTAAGGTCGCGAAGAAAGTGAAGTTCGATTTTTCGGGCCGGGTCATCACCGCTCATCCAAGCAAGCCACTCCTTTACGTCACCGCGACGGGCGGAGATCCCGGAAAAGTGCCGGGAGCGGTCGTGTTCTTAAACAAGGACGGATCCTACCAAAAGCATCAGAACGTTAACTTCAACGACGGAGCCTGCTACCTGAGCCTGGACAAGGAAAACCGGCACATCCTCGGCGCCAGCTACGGGAACGGGCGGCTCAACATCTACCCTCTTGGTGAGGATGGCATACCCGGCAAAGCCGTCACCACAATCGACGAGGGAAAGAGGGAAGCCCACTGCGTCCTCCTTCCGCCCGACGGCAAGAACGTCTACATACCCTACGTAAAAGGTAACCTCGCTCTCCTGCAGTATGCTTACGATGGCAAAACCGGAAAAGTCACCCCGCTCGAGCCCAAGGACGCCAAGCCCCCTCTCGGGTCCGGTCCTCGCCACATGGCCTACCACCCCACCCTGCCCATGGTCTACTTCAGCAACGAGCAAGGCATCGGTCTGTCCTCCTACCGCCGGGAAGCCAATGGACAGCTCAAAGTGGAACAAGATATCAGTATCCTCCCTCCCGGCATGTCCAAGATTGGCCTGAGCGCTTCCGACCTTCTCATCACACCCGATGGAAAATTCCTCTTCGCCGGCTTGCGTGGACACCGTCAGGACTTCGACCGGATCTCCCGGTACCGCGTGCTGAAAGACGGCAAGGCGGAGTTTCTCGGCCTGACCGAGGCCGACAAAATCCCCTGGGGGCTGACCCTTTCCCCGGACGGAAAATTTCTTCTCGTATCCGCCACCACCGGAGCCAGCCTCACCGCCTACCGAATTTCCAAAGACGGAAACCTCAAGAAAGTGGCTTCCCTGGCATGGGATGAAAGAATGTCTGACTTGGTAGCCAGATAACTTACTTACAGATAACGGAGCTAAAAATAAAAACATTATCTTCCAAGTTGATTCTGCTCCTTGTTTGCCTTGCTTTAATTGCAACAAATGCAAAAGAACCTAGCATCGATCAAATTTGGTTGGGGCACCGGTCGCACGATCCGGGCAAGCTCGTGGTCAACTGGATATCGAAAGAACCTGGTGAATCGATCGTTCGTTTCGGTAGAACCGAGGAGTATGGACAGGAAGTTCGGGTCGTCAACAACACCACGCTGCACCATGTCGAGATTCCCCTCGCCGAAACAGGAGGCGTCTATCACTACTCCGTCCACACAGAAAATCAGTCATCGAAAGGCTTTACCTTCAAGGCCTATCCGAAGGATGTTCTACGAGTCGCCGTCGTAGCCGATTGGCAAGGATTACCCGATCTCTCTGCCATTAAGAAGGATAACGTGCATCTTCTACTGACTGCAGGCGACAACATTAAAAACATCCACCAACTTTGTGGTGCCGGAAAGAAAGCTTGCGTAAAACCCTATCTGCAACTGATTGAACGTTACCCCAAACTTTTCAGATCCGTTCCGTTCATGCCTGTGCTTGGCAACCATG
>JABGWD010000429.1 GCA_018645725.1 Opitutia bacterium | reverse complement strand
TGCAAATTCCAATGCAATCTGGCTTTATTACTTCAATGGCACCTCCAACCCCGTACGCTACTACGACTACGGGGTCAGCCAATGGCTTTCGAGTTCCAACTGAACCAAGGCTCCCTACCCCTCACTTAAAAAACACGACAGATGACACGCCCTTTTCTTTTTTTTCTCACTTTGGCAACGCTTGCCTTCGGTGACGCTCCGGTTCCACACAGCGGACACGTCGCCATAGACGGCACTCCTTTCTGGGGCACCGGCCAATTCAAGTTCGCCATCATCGATTCATCGGGGAACTCCTTGTGGACCCACGACGGCAGCACGGCAAGCACCCCCACCGGATACCTTTCGCTGGAGGTCAAAAACGGCTTTTATTCTTTGCATCTCGGGGACGAATCCATTGCGGGAATGAAGGCTCTCCCCGCCTCCGCTTTGGTTGCCGTCGAGAAAGCCTTCCTCCAGGTATGGTTTTCCAAGGATGGTTCCTCCTTCCAACGGATCGGGGTGGACTTGGCTCTCGGAGCCTCCCCTTTCGCCTTGGTCTCCGAAATGACCCGTACTGAGGGCGGCAGCCTCGAAGCAAGGATTCAGGCGATCGAGGCGGTCATTGCGAAGATCCCCGCCTCCGCCATCGATCCGGTCCTTTTGGCCGAAGTCGGTTACCGCAAGTTTCCTTCCCGCGAATTGTCCGGACTGACCCTCAATTCGGCCAACTTGGACGATTCCGATTTCAGCAAGGCGACCATCCTGTCGGCCAACTTGTTCCAGGCTTCCCTGAAGAACGCAAACCTGAAAGGAGCCACCATTCGCGATTCCAATTTCTCACAAGCCGTCTTCACGACCGCAACCTTCAACGAGTCCAACTTGAGCGCCGTTTACCTTGACTCGATCAATGCCTCCGGTTCGAGTTTCAACGGGGCCGAAGCGAACGGCTCCAACCTATCGCAAGCGGACTTGACTCTATCCGACTTCAACAATGCGGATTTCAGCGACTGCAATTTCTCGAACGCCAACCTGCAAGGAGCCTCCATGCTCAATGCGAAAATCAAGGGATCCGACCTCACCTCGGCGAATCTCGACTACGTGAACGCGTTGAGCTCGGACTTCTCCGGTTCCAACCTCACCTCGACCACTCTCACCAACGCATCCCTCAACCAGGCGAAATTCACCAATGCCAACTTGTCGGGGGCCGATTTCGCTGGGGCCAACTTGACCGGGGCGGACTTCACCGGAGCGACCGACTTCAACCCCGACGCCCACACCGGAGCCGTCTTCTCGGCGACGACACTTCCCGACGGCACGATCCGCAATTGATCCCGGACCAACCGAGGAGTCGATGAGTGGCAAAAAAAACAGATTCTCCATCGCAGTCACATGCTTGCTTTGGCTTGCCCTCGCCTCCCAAACCTCCGGGGAAATCACGGTTGCATACAGTCAAATCGGGGCTTCTTTTCAGGCCGCCGATGCAAACGGAATCGGATGGGCTTCGCTCGGAGAAAGCCTGCAACCCGGCGAACTCCCCCCCTCCGTCCGGTTGGCCCGGCGGGTGCAGATGGGATTCCCTCTGACCGGTTGGGAATCCGAATACGGAAAAACCTCCTGGAAGTTTTCTCCCTGGTTCGGAACTTACGAACCAACCTCCGCCCCATGGGTCTATCATTCCTCCCTCGGTTGGGTCTACCTGCATCAGGCCGACCTCGAATCGATCTGGCTTTGGAAAGACGAGCTAGGATGGGTTTGGACGAACCAGGACCTCTTCCCTTACCTCTATCAAAACATGCCCACGGCCTGGCTCACTCTCAAACCGGACTCTGCGAGGCCGGCCCTGCTTTACGACTTCCCGAACAAGGCATGGTTCGAACTCGGAATCACGGACGTCAACCTGGCCGTCGAGGTCTCGCCGGCAGGAAGCGGAAGAATCGACGGCTTGCGCGAAGTCGCCAAGGGGGAAAACCTGGCCCTTTTCGCCCGGCCCGAAAAAGGCTACGTCTTCTCGGGTTGGAGCGGTTCCCTTACGAGCAAGGACAACCCGCTGTTCATCAATCAGGCCACTTCCGACCTTTCGCTCATGGCGACTTTCGTAACCGTGAAAAGCTTTCTTTCCTCTTCCGAATTCGATACCGCCCTTTCCGGGTTGTCCTCCGATTCCCTGCGTGAGAAAGCCACCCTGGAGCTCGCCCTGTTCGGCCACTCTTCCCTGCTCTCCATCGGCCCGGGAGAGGCCGCTTTCGATCCGGCCCTGACTTCTTTGCTCCTGGCCGTGGGAGAAAATACGCAGACCCAACCGTCCAATCATTTCGCGGAGAATTCCTCCGCCCTCACCCACCCCTGCGCTCCCTGGTCCGAAGGATCGGAAACCACCGCTTACCTCGAAGGCGCGACGAGGGGGATGGTGACCATCAAGGCAACCGCATCCGAACAAATCGGGGGCGTCTCCTGCCTGAAACTCGAACTTGTCTTTCCCGACGGCTCGGTCGAATCACGCTGGCTTGCCGAAGACCTCAAAAAGAACGTCTGGTTGGTCCGGTCGTCCATTCCCGGCAAAGCAGACAGCCAACCCTTTGTCCTGCTGCCGGCCGAATTGAAAGACGGCTGGAAAAGTTGGTCTCTCCTGTCCCTCGTCCCGGACTATTATTCCATCATTGCAGGCTACCCGAAATCGGTCTATGCACAGGGGGTCGGCTCCTTCGACAATTGCGTCGACGCCTTGATCTACAGGGATCCTCACTTTCAAAACGAATACTATGCGCCGGGCAAAGGTCTGATCAAGATTCACGCTCCGTAAACGCGCCTTCAACCATGAACACCGACAATCCAAGAACCTCCATTCCATCCAAAGCGCTCCAAGCGGTTGCCTTTCCCTTCCTCCTTGTCTGGCTTGCCGCCGCCGGGTTTGCCCAAGAAAAAGAAAACGGCCAACCAACGGAGAACGATTTGGCCGATGCCTTTGCCAAGCCCGATGGAGAAGAACCCGAAAGCCAACCTGCAACGGAGGAGCCAATCAGCGAAGCAAACCTCAAACCAACTCCCAACCGGTGGAGCGAGTGGAATCAGGGGGTGGTCAAGTCCCCTGCCCCCGTGCCACAAGCCGAAAAGCCTCTTCTCGGTTCCTATTACCTGGCCTTCCGTCCCAACTTGCACGTCGCCCAAGACATTGACCTCACCTTCCCATATGCTACGACCGGAGAAATCGAAACGGAAACCGGAATCGGAATTGGATTCGAATTGGGCCGGTACCTCGATGACTGGGAAATGCTCTTGTCGGTCGGATACGACCGTACCCCCTTGGGCAACCTGACTTGGATGGGGTCCAATTTACAGGCGGACGGATCGGTTTCCGCCTACCACTTCATGGTGGGTGGAGCGAGACGCTTCCATTTGGGAGACAAATACGTCTTGCGCGGATCGGTTCTTTTGGGAATGGCCAACCGGCACGACCATTACAAAATTTCCGTGCTCACCCCCAACAGCCTGGAAGAGGAAGGCATGCAACCCACCGCGTCCCTCGAACTGCTCTTTGACTACGAGGTATCCGAACCCCTGACCCTGTCCGGCGGATACGGCTTGAGGTTTTTGGGCAATGCCGACCGCTTTTCCAGCCTCGTCGCTCATTCCATCGAACTGGGCGGAGTCTGGAACTTGTAGTTTCCCTCAGACCAGGGCCATGGTGCGGTTGGGGCCGCCCGAACCACCCTTGACGGAAGGCTGACCGACTACGATGGTGGCCCCCTTGGTCGGGACGTCGTCGAGGTTGTTCAAGTTTTCGATCCCCCATCGTTCGTCCCCCAACCAGCGGTAGTGAACGTCGCTACCGGGGGAATGCTGGTTGTCGAAAGAAAAGGTGTCCACTCCCAAGGCAACCACCTCGCGTTCCTCCATGAGATATTCGACCGCATCGATGTGAAAAGCCGGCTGGCGGTGCTTGCCCTTCTTGTCCAAGCTCTTGAACTTGGGCGTTTCGACGTGCTTGGCCCACCCGCTGTTCATGGCCACGCAAGCCCGCTCGGGAATGGGCCCGTGCTCATCCTCCCAGGAACGAACGTCCTCGATATTGAGCAAGGCGAGCGGATCCTTGGCGGCCCGTTCCTTGATGTCGATGACCACCAACGGGAGGACCAAATCCTCCACCGGGATCTCGTCCACGGTGCTCCCTTCGGAAAAGTGAGCGGGTGCATCCATGTGCGTACCGACGTGTTCCCAATAAGTTACTTGGTTCAAGTTCACCTTGTCGTGTTCCCATTCGAAGACCGGCTTGACCTCCACGACGGCCGGAGGCACGAAGGTGCGCTTGCCCCGGGTCGTCACTTCCTTGCCCGCTTCGAACCATGCGGGGAAATCAGGGTGCAGGGTGTGACTCAAGTCGACCACCCGGGAAAAGGAAACCTGCTCCACGGGCTTGGACGACCAGCGTTTTTTCTTGGGCGACGGTCGAACGGTTTTCTTGGGTGATACGGAGGCGGGCAGGCAACCGGTCGAGACGGCGGCTCCCGCACCTCCGAGGGCGGCGAGGGCATTGCGCCGGCTGATGCGTTTCTTGACTTGTTCGATAATTGCGGGCGAGCACATGATGAATTCCTTGGTTCGGCGGTTACGTAATGCAGCTTGGTTTCATACAAAAAAAGAACAAGTGGGGACGCAAGCCCAAGAAGCTCCATGCACCATCCTCTTCAAAAAAAAGGACGCGACGGAACAATCACAGGTTGTCCACTAAGTTAAAAAATGGTAAATAAACAACATACGAAAGACATGCTGACCTTATCCGATCATAAGCCCAATCAGACCTGCCAAGGCTTGGGCCGTCGTGACTTTCTCAAGGCCGGAGCCCTCGGTCTCGGATTGGGCAACCTGACCCTCCCCGGTCTGCTCGAGGCCAAAGCCAAGGCACTCGCCAACGGCAAGCCCATGCGCAACAAGTCGGTCGTCCTCCTCTTTCTGCAAGGCGGTCCTCCCCACATCGAATTTTTCGACCCCAAGATGTCCGCCCCCGCGGAATACCGGAGCATAACCGGGGAAATCCCGACAAAGATTCCCGGGGTGACCTTTGGCTCGACCTTTCCCCAACTCGCCAAGATGGCGGACAAGCTCGCCATCGTGCGCTCCTACCAGTCGAGAAACGCCGGCCACACCTATTTGAAAGTCACCAGCGGGGGCAACGAGATGAAGGCCGCCACCAGCGCCGTAGCCACCCGCGTGGGGGGCACCTTCGACAAAGCCAGTGGCATGCCCAACAACTGCCTCGTCCTGCCCGAAGCCATCCAGGAAAACCTCAAACTGGGAAGCAATTTCGAGACCGGGGCACTCCCCACCCTGACCGATCCGGGAACTCTCGGGTCAACCTATTCCGCCTTCAACCCGGCGGGCGGAGGAACGGCCAAGGAAAACATGCAACTGCGCATTTCCCCCGACCGTCTGGCCGACCGCAAGGGCCTGCTCGGCGGGCTCGACGGGATCAAGCGCAACCTCGATGCGGACGGCTCGCTCGAGGGCGCGGACTACTTTTCACAACAAGCATTCGACGTCGTGACCAAAGGGATCTCCTCGGCATTCGACCTGACCAAGGAGGATCCCAAGACCCTCGCCAAGTACGACACCCG
>JABGWD010000428.1 GCA_018645725.1 Opitutia bacterium | reverse complement strand
GATTCCGAGGAGACAGAAAGTCCTATCGTTGAGGATGAAGAAACACTTTCTGACGAAGAAGAAAGCGAGGATGAAGAAACACTTCCTGATGACCAAGAAGGCGAGACGGAATAGAAATTACCCTTAATCCTTTGCGAATTTAGCAAGGTCTACCAATTCAGCTATTCTTTCGATTAACATGTAAGTGCACAATGCGTCATACAACGCAAAATGAGGCTTACTCTTTTCCGTGACACAATAATCGTTTGCTTTTTTCTCCAATGCTTTTTTCGGTATAAAGCTCTTGGTTAGTGATTCGAGTGCGTAATTTTTTATTTTCGGGTAAAGAACGCCGTATACTTCTTTTGTATCTAACCAAGGACCCCAACAGAGCCTGCCGTTATGATTTTTATTTCCATGACGATGATAGGGCATGTACTTCCGTAAAAGATTCTTTTCAATCTGTGCATTGTGCGCGATGATAACGGATGGGGCATCCTGCATCGCCTCCATCAGTGTTGTAGAAATATCTTTTTGATGGACTATGTCCACGTCCCAAGTGTTGATAATCCGTAGATTCTGCGATTGAATAATTCCGATTTGCCTAATGCCTTTTTGTCGGCAACCCTCAAAATCAATTATAACTTCAGTCATCTTTAAAGTATGGAATTAACATTCGACGAATTTTACTCTTTTACAAGCACCATAACCAAAGATGCTGCGGATATCATTACGTCTCGGAAACCTTCCTCCATCGAGACAAGAACAAAGCCCGATGGTACTATCGTTACGGATACCGATTTGAAAGTCGAGAGTCTCATCCGCTCTCGCATCGAGGAAAAATTCCCTGACCACGGCATAATCGGGGAGGAGTATGACGATAACGTAAAGTCATCTCCTTACACCTGGATCATTGATCCCATCGATGGTACGACCAGTTATCATTTCGGTGTCCCGTTTTTTGGCACTCTCATCGGTTTGCTAAAAGAGGGAAAGCCAATCTTTGGCTCAATGAGGCTCCCCATGTTCAATCAAATGCTGGCCGGCGACGGGTCGCAATGCATCATCAATGGCAATAGGTGCAAGGTGAGGAAATTCGACGGTTTCGAAAAATCCCTGATTCTTACAAGTGACGACATAAGAATGAATGAATCAATATATTGTGAATCTTGGAACCAGTTGAGAAAGACCGGAGCGACGTTCAGGACCTGGGGTGATTGCTACGGCTACTACTTGTTAGCCACAGGCAAAGCGGATGCTATGTTTGACATAAACCTGAAACCGTGTGACATCCTGCCAATTATTCCCATTGTCGAAGGTGCCGGTGCAAGGATTGTTGGCTTCGGGAAGAACGATGCCACTGATCTTGCGGTCTGCGTTCCTGAGCTTGAGGAAAAAATTTCCTCACTCTTTGCCAACCGTTAGGAAATTGGAGCGGGCGAAGGGATTCGAACCCTCGACATCCACCTTGGCAAGGTGGTGCTCTACCAACTGAGCTACGCCCGCGAATCGGCTCACATTCTTCCTTTTCAAACAAAAACTCAAGGAAATAATAATAGCCACAAATTTCCTCATGCTATCCCGTCACCATTTTCCAATCGTTTTGCTTGACATACCTAGAACATGATCTACTCTGAAACGCTTTTCTCAAAATTAACCCCATGCCCTCCGCCCATGTAGCTCAGTCGGTAGAGCGCGTCCTTGGTAAGGACGAGGTCGGCGGTTCAAATCCGCTCGTGGGCTCCACATAACACTCAACCTAGTCAAATCAATGGCCAAAGAACAGTTCCAGCGCACAAAACCACACGTAAACGTAGGTACCATCGGTCACGTGGATCATGGTAAGACGACACTCACTACTGCGATCCTTCACGCACAGGCAAGACAAGGTCTCGCCGAAGTAAAGACCTATGCGGACATAGCAAAAGGCGGAACCGTTCGGGATGACAAGAAAATTGTTACCATCGCGGTTTCCCACGTCGAATACGAAACGGAGTCTCGTCATTACGCTCACGTCGACTGTCCTGGTCACGCTGATTTCGTCAAGAACATGATTACCGGCGCTGCCCAAATGGATGGTGCCATTCTTGTGGTTGATGCGACCACTGGCCCAATGCCACAAACGAGGGAGCACATCCTTCTTGCTCGTCAGGTCGACGTTCCTTACTTGGTTGTTTTCCTGAACAAATGCGACTTGATGTCAGGGGACGATGAGGATTTGATCGAACTCGTCGACATGGAGATTCGCGACTTGCTGAGCAAATACGAATTTGACGGTGACAATGCTCAAATCATTCGCGGTTCCGCTACCAAAGCTTTGGAGGATGATGAAGGTGAACTTGGCCTTCCTTCCATTCAGAAGCTCATGGATGCGGTTGACTCCGAGGTAGCCGAACCCGTCCGTGACGTGGACAAACCACTGCTCATGTCCGTGGAGGACGTCTTCACTATCACTGGCCGAGGAACCGTAGCAACGGGTCGCATCGAAAGAGGAAAAGTCAAGGTCGGAGAAGAAATTGAGATTGTAGGCCTTGGTGAATCTCGCACAACCACCTGCACCGGAGTGGAAATGTTTCGCAAGGAACTCGGTCACGGTCAGGCTGGTGACAATGTCGGAATTTTGCTTCGCGGCATTGAGAAAGCCGACATTCAAAGGGGACACGTAATTGCTGCGCCCGGTAGCATAAAACCTCACACCAAGGCCAAGGCTCAAATTTATGTTTTGAACAAGGAAGAAGGTGGGCGTCATACACCGTTTTTCAAGGGTTACCGCCCGCAGTTTTTCTTTGGTACAGCCGATGTGACCGGAGTCGTCGAGCTTCCCGAGGGAGTGGAGATGGTTATGCCGGGAGACAATTTGGGCGTAACCATTGACCTGCAGAAATCAATAGCGATGGAATCCGGACAACGTTTTGCAATTAGAGAAGGCGGAAAAACAATCGGAGCCGGTAACATATCGGAGATTCTTTAGGTTCGTGTTTGCATTACGTTTCGATAACAATCGTATGCTTGGGAGAATAGCTCAACTGGTAGAGCACCGGTCTCCAAAACCGTAGGCTGGGGGTTCGAGTCCCTCTTCTCCCGCCAATATTTATCGATTAACAAGTGAATCCATTCTCCAAAATCAGAACCTTCTACAAGGAAACAATGCAGGAATTATCAAAGGCGAGTTGGCCAGATTTTCAAGAACTGCGCAGTTCCACGCTTGTGGTTGTACTTGGCGTGGCAATTTTGGGTTTTTTCATATCGGTCAGTGATTTTTCTCTCTCCAACTGGGTTGAATATTTTACTCAACTTTTACGAGAGGGTTGATGCCAACAAGTTCTAATGAGTGCACAAATTTCCACTGAGCTTAAATGGTACGCAATACAATGCCTCTCCAATCACGAGGACAAGGTCAGGCGTTATCTTTGCAAGTACAAAGAGGAGAATGAGGAGTTTGCCCAGTGCCTTAATGAAATTTTAGTGCCGATTGAAACCGTGTCGGAGGTTAAGAACGGAAAAAAGCGCCAAAGAGATCGAAAATTTTATCCCGGGTATGTCTTTGTCGAAATGAAACTGTTCGACCCCCAGGGGAACCTGTTGAAGAATCCCTGGTACAAGGTCAAGGAAACCGATGGAGTAATTAATTTTATCGGTCGTGAAAATCCAACGGCCCTCGGCGAAGATGAAATCGGGAGAATTCTTAGGCAGGTCGATGAAGCCAAGGGCAAGGAAGTGCCCAAAGTCAAATTTGGCAAAGGTGAGGTTGTCAAGATACTTGACGGTCCATTCCTTAATCTCACTGGCGAAATCGAAGACATAGATGCCGAGAAAGGAACCCTCAAGGTTTCGGTTTCAATTTTCGGCAGGTTCACTCCGGTAGAGCTGGAGTTTTGGCAAGTAGAAAAAGCGGACGAAGAATAAGTTATTTTACCATGGCAAAAAAAGCAGTAGGACAAATCAAACTTCAATTGCCGGCAGGTGCCGCAAACCCAGCGCCACCCGTTGGACCGGCTTTGGGTGCCCAAGGCGTAAACATCATGGGTTTTTGCAAGGAGTTTAATGCCAAGACCAAAGATCAGTCGGGGTTGATTTTGCCAGTCGTAATCACCGTATATTCGGATCGCTCATTTAGCTTCATTCTGAAATCACCTCCCGCGGCAGTTCTTCTGAAAAAGGCGGCGGGTTTGGCCAAAGGATCGGGAGTTCCTAACCGAGAGAAGGTCGGAGTGGTCACAAAAGATCAGGTTAAGGATATCGTGAAGACCAAGCAAAATGATCTTAATGCAAATGACGAAGAGGCTGCTTGTAGAATTATTGAAGGAACTGCTCGAAGCATGGGCATAGAGGTCGAATAACCTAAATTCAGAAAGTAATGATTGCGCGCAGTAAAAGATATAAAAATTCAATAAAGGACTTGTCCCTTGACGACGAATTGAGCCTGACCGACGCCTTGGGGAGACTTGAGGGTTTCGGAAAAGCTAAATTCGATGAGACCGTAGAGCTTTCGTTTTCATTGGGTGTTGACCCCAAACAAAGCTCTCTAGCCGTCAGAGGAACAGTTAATTTGCCCAACGGAAGCGGCAAGGAAATACGGGTGCTTGTGTTTACGGAGAAGTCCGATGAAGCCTTGTCCGCAGGTGCCGACATTGCAGGCTTGGACGATGTGATTTCCAAAATAAAGGATGGATGGATGGAGTTTGACGTGGCTCTTTCCACCACTGGTGCCATGAAATCGGTCCGATCCATTGCCAGGGTGCTTGGTCCGCGCGGGCTTATGCCAACCCCCAAAGCCGGTACGGTGACCGATGACATTGATGAGGCGATCAAGGCCGTCAAAGCCGGAAGGGTCGAGTTCAAGATGGATAAGACAGGATCTCTTGCCGTTGTCATTGGCAAGCGCTCCTTTTCCCAAGAGCAATTGCAAGAGAACGCCAAAACCGCCTTGGAGGCTGTTTTGGCATCTCGTCCCGGAGGCCTCAAGGGAAGGTTCGTCAAGACCATCTCCGTAAGCAGTACCATGAGCCCGAGTGTCCGCATAAGCGGATCTGCCATGGCCCAATCATAATTTTATCATGAGACCAGAAAAAGCATATTTGATAAAGGAAGCATCAGACTATCTCACGCGCTCAGAATATGTTTTCTTGACTGACTACCAAGGCATCAACGTCGAGGAAACCACAGACTTAAGAAATAAATTAGCCGAGAGGGGCGCAGAGTTTCATGTCGTGAAGAATTCGTCTCTCAAGCTTGCGGCAAAGGAAAAGAACCTACCGGATCTGTCTGAGCACCTTACCGGTCATACGGCAATTGTCGTGGGGGGTGATGATGCCTCCGCAGTTGCCAAAGCACTAGGTTTGTACTTCAAGGACACCAATAAAGTACCGGTCAAGGCAGGAACGCTCGGCGATCGAATTCTTAGCGCTGACGAGGTTAAAAAATTGGCGAAACTCCCTGGGCTTGAAGGTCTGCGGTCACAACTCCTCTCCTTGTTTAGTCAGTCCGCAACTCAACTCGTTGGCGTTCTTAGTGCTCCATCGCGTGGTTTCGTAACCGTGCTCAAGGCAAAAACAGACAACAATTAATTTATAGCAAAATTTTGAGGACAAACCTGTCCGAAAAACAACAAATAACAACCACCAACCTAGAAGAAATTAGGGGCATGGCCCTTAAACTCCGATAGGAACTAATCATATTCAGGCAAGGAGGTATATTAAAATGTCAGACATAACAAAAGACCAAGTAGTTGATTGGCTAAGCGGCCAATCCGTAATCGAGATTGCGGATCTCGTTAAGGAACTCGAAGAAAAATGGGGAGTCAGTGCTGCTGCTCCAGCAGCCGTGGCCGTAGCCGCACCAGCAGGAGGCGGCGGAGGCGATGACTCGGCAGCCGAGGAAAAGACTGAATTCGACGTTATTCTTACTGAGTTCGGAGGCAACAAAATTGCCGTCATCAAGGAAGTCCGCGGAATTACCGGACTTGGACTCAAGGAAGCAAAAGAACTTGTCGAAGGGGCACCCAAACCAGTCAAGGAAGGCGTTTCCAAGGAAGATGCAGAAGAAGTATCCAAGAAACTCGAAGCCGCCGGAGCCAAAGCTGAAATCAAGTAATGTTTCTTTTCCTGTTCTCTTAAATTTAAACTAAGCCGTACGGTTGCTTGTCAGCCTGCGGCTTTTTCAGTTTCTTTTCCAACTCTCCTCAAACCAGATTAAATCGTTATGGATTCAAAACAAAGACTAAATTTTGGAAAACTTTCCGAAGTCATTGATCCCCCGAACTTGATTCAAAATCAAGTTGATTCCTTTCATGATTTTTTGCAGCGCGACGTTCCGGCAACACATCGTAAGCAAGCTGGTTTGGAGGCTGTCTTCAAGGAAGTTTTTCCAATCCTTAGTTACGATGAAAAATCTCGTCTTGAGTACGTCAGTTATTCCGTGGGTGAATCCAAGCTCACGGAAATGGATTGCATAGACCAGAACTGTACTTATGCCGCCCCGCTCCAAGTTAAGCTGAGGCTACGACTTGAGGTCGAAGGACAAAGCAAGCCTTTTTACAGCGAAGAAGAGATTTTCATGGGCGAACTACCCACCGTCACCGAACGAGGATCCTTTATAATCAATGGTGCCGAACGTGTCGTAGTGAGCCAACTTCACCGTTCGCCCGGTGTGAGTTTCGAGGAATCCACCCATACCAGCGGTAAGACGCTGCACGGTTTTCGAATTATTCCTGACCGCGGCACATGGATAGAAGCTCAATTTGATCAACACGATTTACTTTATGTCTACTTGGACCGTCGTCGTCGCCGCCGCAAGTTCTTGATCACTACTTTCTTGCGAGCGCTCATGGATTGGGATCCCGAGAAGGACAAGGATTCTGATCAAAAGATCATAGAATTGTTTTATGATATAGACAGTCTTTCCATTGAGGATTTGCTAAAGAAGGACAATGTATCAAATTATGTTCTTGTAGAGCCCATGTTCGATCGTGCCAAAGGAGCCGTTTTGGCCAAAGCTTTTGAGCCATTGACCAAAACCTATCTGAGGGCATTCCAGAAGGCCGGTGAAACAAAACTTCGTGCCATTGACACTTCTGTAGATGAGGGAGCCATTATTCGCTGCCTGAAGAAAGACACCACCAAAAACAAGGATGAGGCACTTAAGGAAATATACAAAAAATTGCGACCTGGTGAACCACCCGACAGGGCGAACGCCGAAGCCCTTATAAAAAGATTGTTTCTTGATTCCAAGAGATATGATTTGGCAAAAGTTGGTCGCCATATGCTTAACCTGAAACTCAACCTGGACACTCCTCTCGATGTAAGAATTACGACGGTCGAGGACTTGGTTGCAGCTACCCGCAAACTGACCGATTTGAAGCGGGGCAAAAGCAACGAGCAGAAGGCTCGGGAGGATGCAGGTTCGATATTTGACATGGGCATCGACGATATCGATCACTTGGGAAACCGACGAGTACGCACCGTGGGTGAGCTTTTGGCAAATGTTTGCCGGAGTGGATTGGCCAGAACTGAGCGAGTGGTTCGCGAGCGCATGACCCTGTACGATCAAGGCGTGGAGTCCCTTACGCCAGGCAAGCTAATCAACCCGAAAGCATTGACTACCGTGGTGAGAGACTTTTTTGCCCGAAGTCAGCTAAGCCAGTTCAAGGATCAAATCAATCCATTGGCAGAACTTACGCACAAGAGGCGCCTGTCGGCCCTCGGGCCTGGCGGCCTGAACAGGGAGAGAGCCGGATTTGAGGTGCGGGACGTCCACCCAACCCACTATGGTCGCATCTGTCCAATTGAGACTCCCGAGGGGCCAAACATTGGTCTCATAAATACTCTCGCGACCTATGCCAGGATTGATGAGTTCGGTTTCCTGCAGTCACCCTATCATCCTGTGAAGAATGGTGTCGTAGACAAAAACCCAAAGAATGTACAGTACCTCAACGCTTTTGAGGAGGAAAGGTTTCTGATCGCTCAAGCCAATTGCGTAATCGATCCTTCTTCCGGAAAACTGACTGGTCGCGTCACCTGCCGATATCGAGATCAAGTTGGTGAATATGATCCTAAGGAAGTTGAGTATATGGATGTTTCTCCCAAGCAAGTTGTATCCGTAGCCGCTGGACTAATTCCTTTTCTCGAGCATGACGATGCAAACCGTGCTCTCATGGGGGCAAACATGCAGCGCCAAGCGGTTCCCTTGTTGCAATCCGAATCCCCTTTGGTGGGAACGGGTATTGAAAAAAAGGTAGCCGAAGACTCCAGAACCGTAACCGTTTCGGATTCGGAGGGTATAGTTGCGCTAGCTGACGGAATGCGGATTGTCGTTTCCGATGACGGGACGCTTCCTCCCCGTTTCCTTAAGGAACCGAGAAACGATCACAAGCGTGGAATTTACTGCTATGACCTGCGAAAGTTTCTGCGCTCGAACGCAGGAACCTGTTTCAACCAAAAACCCATTGTACGCAAAGGGGACAAGGTTAAAGTGGGCGAAGCACTAGCCGATGGTGCATGTACTGATTTCGGAGAGCTTGCCCTTGGTCGTAACATTCTCGTGGCGTTCATGCCATGGAAGGGTTACAATTTCGAAGATGCTATTCTGATCTCCGAAAAAATGATCAAGGACGACATTTACACCTCGATACATATAGAGGAATTTGAGGTTACCGCTCGTGATACGAAGTTAGGACCCGAAGAGATAACGCGGGACATACCGAATGCAGGAGAGGAAGCACTTAGAAACTTGGATCACCTTGGAGTCGTTCGCATAGGTGCGGAAGTGAGGCCCGGAGACATATTGGTCGGCAAGATTACGCCTAAAAGCGAAACGGATCTTGCCCCCGAAGAAAAATTGCTTCGAGCCATTTTTGGAGAGAAAGCCGCCGACGTTAAAGACAGTTCCTTGAAAGTTCCCTCTGGAACCCAGGGGATTGTCATGGACATAAAGGTGTCTAGCCGCACGGATGCCGAGCAGGAAAAACTTTCGCCTTCTGATTTTCGTCGCCAGATGAAGCAAATCAAGGAGGACTTTCGTAATCAAACCGAGGAACTACGAGCTCAACTGACTGAATCTTTGTCCAACATTTTGCTGGGAGAGAAAATACCTCTGAACGTAACGAATCTGGAGACCGGAGACATTATCATTCCCTCCAATCGCAAAATAACCAAGACGCTCTTGCGCCGACTTGCTTCCGTACACAGGTATATTGAAAT
>JABGWD010000427.1 GCA_018645725.1 Opitutia bacterium | reverse complement strand
CGTCGAGTAATCGGGCCTTCAATCGGACAGTCCGTCCGCTGATCTCGGGCTGAAGGGTTTCAACGATTGCCTTGCGAAGCTCGAGTTTGGGAATCCGGATGAGGTTCAAAAACCCTGTCGCGTCTTCTTGGTCGGGAACTTGGACCGTCGAGAGCCCGGAGATTGGTTCGACCACCGAAAACTGGGAATAATCGGAGGATTGGCTTTCTCCGGCCAACGCCGGAAAGGATGCCGGTTCCATCGAGTAGTCCGTACTCTTGGTCTCGGCATGGACCGCGATTCCCCAAAAGAGGAAGGGGAGGAGAAGACTTTTAGGGGCGGGCATTTTCAGGCAGTGAAAGTTTGAGATTCTCCAAAAGATCGTGGGATCGTGCAGCCCCCTTGTTTTTTTTGCAATCTTATTGTTTGCTTGATCCGCCCGTAAGGATCGAAGTTGTTTGCTAGGGAAGGAGAGGCTCTTACCCGAAATCCGGCGTGATCTCGATTTCTTCCCCTGATTTGACTTCGATCTTGCCCCCGTTGTCGGGATCCTCGTCGTTTCGATAGACTTGCACGGTGAGGGCCGCATTCTTGCGGGTAGGAGTCCAGGCCCACTTTCCGATTTCGATAAAATTCATGGGGACTCCTTCGTCCCAGCTGAGGCCGGCTCCTTCTCCGCGGAGGTAGGGCTTGTTTCCGATTCCGATCATCACGTTGGCCACCACCGAGGTGCTGCCGCCCAGCGATGATTTTGGCTTGATCGGTTCCTTTGCAGGTTCGGATCCGGTACTTGCGTCCTCCCCGGCCAAAAGGGCGTCGACTTTCCTGAGGGTTTCTTCGGGGTCGGGCAAATCAAGGTCGAGTTCCCCGGTTTCCGATTCGTCCTCGCTCGCTTCCTCCGCTTCCACGGGTTCCGGGGTAAGGGGATTATCCTCTTCTTCGGTCGGCTCTTCCTCCTCGGATTCTTCGATTTCGTCTTCCTCGCTTTCTCTCGTCAGGAGGGGTTCCTCTTCCTCGGAGACGGGTTCAGGATCGGGTTCCTCCTCCGGGACCATTTTCATGGCTTCGGTTTCTTCTGGCTCCAGTTCGGTTGCCTCGGGAACTTCTTCGATAGGCTCGTCGTCCTCCTCCTCCTCGGGTTCAACCTCACCTTCTGCTTCTTCCTCCTCGGATTCAGGAGAATCCGGTTCGGGAGCCAAAGGGGGTGCGGGGTCGGAAAATTCCGTAGGTAGTTGACTGACGGCTTCTTGCAGTTTTTCGAGTTGCCTTGAAAGTCCCTTGAGAGAGGTTCCCAGTTTGCCAATTGATTCGTTTGCCTGGGCAATTGCGGGATCAGGTTCGGCTAACAAAGGGGTTTGCTCGCTTAGTTCCTGTAGTTTACCTAACTTTTCGAGGAGTTCTTCCCTGGTGTCCTCGAGATCGGTCGCAAGCTTGTCGATGACGGTGTCGGCATTTTCGGTTTTTGCCACTGAATCAGAGATAATCTTGTCAACCACGGCGGGCACTTTGTCGATTTTGACGGCCAAAGATTCGAGGTCTCCGCGCATTTCCTTGATATCGAAGTAAGTCTTCCGGTGAAGTTCCTCGTCCTTCCGGTTGGCGGGATCGAAAACGAGGTAGAGGAAACGGTCGAGCAAGTGGGGGATGAAGACGAGGATGGACGCAAGGGCGGAGGCAAGAATGCAGGTGGTGAGCTGCCACTGGTCAAGCGTGTTGTTTTCCTGCAGGTGGAGATAGGCGAACCCGAGAACAAGAGCGAGTATGAAAAAGGCGGACAAATAGAACGGCCATTTCGTTACGCCGTCCGGGGCATCATCGTTTTCTCCGTATTCCATTACCATCTCACCAATGGGAGAGTTATTGAATTTTTTCGGGAAATAACCAAGCCAAAAAAGCGGTTGGAATCTCCGACCGCCTAAGTTCGTTCCCGTTCGGGAAAGCCGACTTTGCGGTAAACCTTTCCCAAGACCCGGTAGGCCCGCTTCTGAGCGGCGGCCGCTCCTTGGGCCAAAACCGACTTGAGGTAGGCTTTGTCCTTGATCAGTTCGTGGTATTTTTCGCGTACGGGTTGCAGGGATGCACTGATGATTTCGGTCAGATCTTCCTTGAGCGCACCGTAGCCCTTGCCGGCATAATGTTCTTCGAGTTCGCCGATCGTCTGACCGGAAAGAGCGGAGTGAATGGTGAGCAAATTGGAGACCCCGGGTTTTTCGGGTGTCGAACGGATAACCGCTTCCGAATCGGTCACCGCGGATGCGATCTTCTTTTTGATCTGGTCGGGTTCGTCGAGGACGTAAAGCGTGGCCCGTTCGTTTTCGTCCGACTTCGACATTTTTTTGGTCGGTTCGGTGAGGGACATGATTTTCGCTCCGGTCTTCGGAACGAAGGCGTCCGGTATGGTGAAGGTATCCGAAAACTGATGATTGAAACGCTGGGCGAGGTCGCGGCAAAGCTCCATGTGCTGTCGTTGGTCTTCCCCTACGGGCACAAGGTCGGCATTGTAAAGGAGGATGTCGGCCGCCATAAGCACGGGGTAGCATAGCAGTCCTGCGTTAATGGATGCTTGCGGTCGGGCCCCCTCGTGGCTGAATTTGACTTCGCCGTCCTCGGTTTCCGCAGTCTTGAAGCCGAGCTTGGCCGCTTTGTCCTTGAATTGGGTCATGCGTTGAAGTTCGCCTATCGGGGTGAGACAGGTGAGGACCCAGGCAAGTTCCGTATGACCGATGACGTGAGATTGCGCGAATTGATGGGATTTTTCCGGATCAAGCCCGCAGGCCACGTACTGGGCCACGCAGTCGAAAACGTTTTGCCGGAGCGTGGCCGGGTGAGCCGGGGTCGTGATGGCATGCAAGTCGACGATGCCGAAATAGCATTCGTGGTTTTCCAGCATGTTCGACCAATTGCGCACCGCTCCCAAATAGTTTCCCAGGGTGAGCTTTCCCGTGGGTTGGGCGCAAGTGAGGATAACCTTCTTTTTTTCCCCTTCGGATTGAGTCATAAAGTCGTTACGAATTAATTGGTTGTACAAATGTCTTCATGGCAATTTAATGAAAGGACAATCAAATTTCTTAAAAACCCCTAATTATGGATACAAAATCCCCCAATTCCATCCAAGAGGATCTAAAGGAACTTCTCAAACGTTGCCCGGCCGGTACCTATGAGGCAGCTTTGGCTTTCCGTCAAGACAAGGACGTCGATCAGATCGAAACGATCGTGATGGGCGTGATCGACCGGCACCTCGAACCCGAGCAACGCGAAATTCTCGCCAAGAGCGACGACACCCTGCGCATGTATGAGGATTTGGGTATGGATTCCCTGACCATGCTTGAGATCGTCATGTTGGTGGAGCAGACTCTTCAGGTCAGCATAGACAACGAAGAGCTCAGAGATTTGCGGACCGTCGGCGACGTCAAAGCCTACCTTTCGGCCAAAGCAAAAGGAGAAGAGCCACCGACCCGATCGAAAACCTACCGGATTGAGGAAATTGCTTCGCTCATGCCACACCGCGAACCCTTTCTGTTTCTCGAGTCCGTCAAGATCGACGGGGATGAGGCAACCGGAACCTACAAAATTTCAGGCAACGAATATTTTCTCGAGGGGCATTTCAAGGAAAACCCGGTTTTTCCCGCCTCCATCATGATCGAGGCCTTGGGACAGCTATGCGTTTTCTTTCTCATCAAGGGCGAATCGTCGTCCATTGCCTCCAAGGTCGATCCGAACACCATATTTTTTACTTCTTGCGACGGCGTGAAATGCCGACGGATCTGCAAACCGGGAGACCTGCTTTCAATGAAGGTGAAAGTTTCACGGGTTCGTCATCCTTTGGCTTGTTTTTCCGGCGAGATCAACGTGGGTGAGGAACGGACCTCGCACGCCGAGGAAATCAAATTGGCTTTCGACTATTACCCGGTGATTGACGCTCAGGATTCTTCCCACCTTTCTCAATCGGAGATAAAAAAGGATTCCTCCGTGGACAAACCCGCAGTGTCTAGCAATGGCTCAAGTCACGCCAAGGAGGATACGGTTCCGCGCTTCGTCAAATACGATTCCGAAAGTTGATCGGTAGGACGAATGTTGGACGAATAACTTCTTTGCCGCAAATCTCCAGTGTCGGGTAAGGTAGCTTTCCTTTACGCCACTTTTCCCAGGCCGACCGAAACCTTCGTTCGGCGGGAACTTGCCGGGTTGAGGGAAATAGGTTTTGATCCCGTTGCCCATTCGATTTGGAAAGGGGAAGCGGAATGGAACGGCAAGAAGATAAACCGCTTCCGGTTGTCCGACTTATGGACTTTGTTCTTTTGGATTCCTTATTGGGCTTTCCGCAAACCCCGTGCTTTCGTCGAGGTTTTGGGAGTCCTGTGGTCGAGATCTTGTCCCAACCTGCAAAATTGGAACGAAACCTTTCTTGGGTTGGGTTTTGCCTTGGTTCGGGCCAGCTCCTTCCGAAAGGAAGGTTTTTCCCTGATTCATGGAATTTGGGCCACCATGCCGGCAACGGCGGCTCTCGCCATAAGCAAACTGACCGACATTCCCTTTTCCATGGGAGCCCATGCCTACGACGTCTTCAGGCACGGAGGAGACTGGCTTCTGCCCCTGAAGTTCAAGGAGGCGTCCTTCGTGCGAACCTCTTCGGTCTCCTCCGCCCAAAGGATCAAGGCAATGAAGGTTCCTCCGGAGCGCATCAAGCTCATCCGGCGCGGTCTATCCGATTGGCCCCAGAGAAAATCATTCGAATGCGTCCACCCCAACCGGATGGAGCTACTTAGCGTGGGCAGACTGGTCGAGAAGAAAGGATACTTCCACCAACTTGAGTTGGCCGCCCGATTGGAGGAAGAGAACGTTTCTTTTCGTTTGAAGATCATTGGGGCCGGGCCCTTGTCCAAAACCCTGGAAAAGGAACGTGATCGAATGGGTCTGAATGGGAAAGTCGTCTTTTGTGGTTCGAAAAACGAGGAGCAGACGAGAGCGGCCTTTCTTGAATGCGACGCTTTTCTTTTCACTGGGGTCATTGCGGAAAACGGAGACCGGGATGGGATTCCCAACGTCATACCCGAAGCTTTGGCCGCTGGTTGCCTCGTTTTGGCATCGGACAAGGCCGGGGCATCGGAAGCCTTTGTCGATGGTATTTCGGGTTTTTCCATAAGCCCGGAAAACCATGAGGAATGGGTAAACGCGCTGCTTGATTTTTCAAGGGATCCACAAGACTTTGACGCCATGCGCAAGGCAGGGATCAAACGGGCAAAAGAAGCGTTCGACGTCATGAGAACGGTTCGCTCTCTTCGGGCGGAAATCGAAGCGGTCATTCAAGAATCATGAGCGTTCCTTCCGTCAGCGTAATCATTTCCGTTTTCGGTCAATTGCAACACACCAAGCGATGCTTGACGCAACTGGAGGAAACCTTGGTCGGAGTGATCGACTACGAGGTATTGATCATCGATGATGCAAGCAAGGACGGAACCGTTGAGTTTCTCAAAGGTCTGGGTGAACGTTACCGGGTTTTCTTCAATGACCAAAACCAAGGATTTGCAAAGAATAACAACCTGGGAGCCCGGGAGGCTCGGGGCGAATATTTGTGCTTCCTTAATAACGACGTCTTTGTTCAGGGAGACTGGCTTACGCCCATGCTTCGGGTTTTCGATGAAAAAAAGACGGTCGGCATGGTGGGCAATGTCCAGAAACTAGCCAATTCCAGAAGATATGACCACATGGGAATCGTCTTTGCTCCCCAAGGAAATCCGCGTCATTTCGGACAAGGTTTCCTTCATCGCCCATTCAAAGGAAAAGTCAGGAAATGGAGTGCGGTTACGGCAGCCTGTTGCGTTGCAAAACGGGAATGCTTTTGGGAAATTGAGGGATTCGACGAAGTTTTCGTCAATGGTTGTGAGGACATAGATTTATGTCTTCGAATGTCCGAAGCCGGACTTGAACACCATGTGGTTCATGACAGCGTGGTCGAGCACGTAAAGGGAGCCAGCGAAGGAAGGAAAATTTTCAATGACAAAAACTCGGATCTGTTGCAAGAGAGGTGGGGGAGTCGGATTCGTGAAAACCAGTCGGTCGGGGATCAATTCCTCCATGCACGGACTTATCTGTATCACGGGCTAACCCGGCCTTGGGCAACGAACTTTTCCAAGTGGACGGAAGCCTTGACTATATTCTTGGGGTTTCGGAAATTGAAGAGCCCTTAGATCTTGGACTTGGCGTAGATCAAGGCTTCCTCGATCTTGTCCATGTCTTCGGCGGTATGAGCTGCCGAAATGGCAGTACGGATCAAGTCCTTCCCCGGGGGCACACCGGGAGCGATTGAGATGATCGCATAAATGCCTTTTTCCAAAAGAGCCTTCCAAAAGTAATAGACTTTTTCCTTTTCCCCCAAAACAATCGGAATGGCCGGGGTTTCGCTTTCCCAAGTATCGAGCTCCAAATCGGAAAGAATGGAGCGGTAGCGCTTGAGGTTCTTCTGCAATCGTTCACGGTGTTCAGGCTCTTCCTGCATGATTTCGAGGGCGGCTTGGGCGCATGCGCAGGAAGCAGGGGAGAGAGCGGCGGAGAAAATCGTCTGTTTCGAGTGACTTCTCATGTAGTCGATGGCTTCCCGCGTGGAGGCGACGAATCCACCAGCCCCGGCGAGTGACTTGGAGAAACTTCCGCACAAGACGTCCACTTGATCGGTCATTCCAAAGTGGTCGGCGGTCCCCCGGCCTTCGTTCCCGAGCACTCCGAAGCCATGGGCGTCGTCCATCACGACAAAGGCACTGAAATCCTCGGCGAGTTTGCCAAACTCAGGGAGTTTCGCAATGTGCCCTTCCATCGAATAGACACCCTCCAAAACGAAAATCTTTTCCACTGAATCATCCTCATACTCCAAAATTTCGCGAAGATGGTCCGGGTTGTTATGGGCGAATCGCTCGCAACGGGCTCCGCTTAATTTGATTCCGCTCCAAAGGGAAGAATGGAGATTCTTGTCGGCGAAGAGCAGATCCTTGCGGTCGGCAAACCCGGTAACTGCACTGGCGCATGCCAAGTATCCGGCGGAAAAGACGTGGCAGGCTTCTTTTCCCAAAAAATCGGCCAGTTTTTCTTCGAGTTCTTGGTGGAAGATTCGCCCACCGTTGGCCAGGCGGGCTCCCGTCGTGCTGCTTCCCCATTTTTCCAATGCCTTTTTGCCTGCTTCCTTGATTTTCGGGTGATTGGACAGACCCAAGTAATCGTTGCTGGAAAGCATGACGAACTCCTTCCCTGCCTTCACTACCCTTGTCCCGGACTGCTCCTCGAATATATGGTAGTAGGTGTCGTATTTCAGGCGAAGACGGGTTGCGTCATCGGAATGAATTCGATCCCAAAGGGGGCTTTTCCTCTTTTTCAGAAAGGAGAGTGGCATAACATGCACGATATCGACTTGATCCGCCGCTTGAAAGGAAAAAGCCCGTCAGCCTTATTATACAAACATGCAGGTGGGCTTTGTGGGAAAGTCTGCCAGAGAAATTCTTATTCGGTTCTCTTGATGACGTGAAACCCGAATCCGGTCTCCACCACGTCGGATACTGCACCGACCTCAAGGACAAACGCAGCTGCGGAAAAGGATGGAGCCATTGTCTCGAACTTGAACTTCCCGAGGTCTCCGCCTTTGGTTTTGCTCGGTCCGTTGGAGTGCTCTTTCGCCATTTCGGCAAAGTCCTTGCCATCGTTCACGATCAAATTGCGAATTCTTTCTGCTTCAGCCTTGGCTTCTTCCTTGCTGCGGGTGACGTCTGCATCCGCCCGGTCGGCACCCTTGTAGGAGATGAGAATATGGGAAGCCTTGACCTCCTCGGGCCTGGCGTTGCCATCTTCTTCCTTGATTTTGACGAAGTCCTTCCTCTCAAGCCTTATTTTTTCATAGACTTCATTGGATATCACATAGTACCAACCGGCCAAGTTTTCGTTCAGCTCGTTCACACGCTTTTGAGCCTCGTTCATTTTATTCTGGAATTCTCTTTGCTTGGCTGCGTTGGCAGCCTGAATCCTTGCGATCTCCGCGTTCCTGTCG
>JABGWD010000046.1 GCA_018645725.1 Opitutia bacterium | reverse complement strand
CGGAATCGGAACTCTTCCTTTCAAGGTAGTCGAAGGCAAAAACGGGGCCGCCACAATCGAGTGCGAGATTGAAGGAAAGACCGAAACCTTCATGCCCGAGCAGATCTCCTCCATGATCTTGGGCAAACTCAAGTCGGATGCCGAAGCCTATTTGGGAGAACCTGTCACCAAGGCCGTCATCACCGTACCTGCCTATTTCAATGACGACCAAAGAAGGGCGACCAAGGATGCGGGAGCCATTGCCGGATTGGAAGTTGAACGAATCATCAACGAACCAACAGCTGCTTCCTTGGCCTACGGTCTAGATAAAAAAGGAGAGGAAACAATAGCCGTTTATGACCTCGGAGGAGGAACCTTCGATATCAGTATACTGGAGATTGCAGAGGGTGTCTTTGAAGTGAAGGCCACGAACGGCGATACCCAACTGGGGGGGGACAATTGGGATCAGAAAATCATCGATTGGCTGATTGCCGAATTCAAGTCCGAACAAGGGATTGATCTTTCGGGTGATGCCATGGCCATGCAGCGGCTCAAGGAAGAGGCTGAAAAAGCAAAGATGTCCTTGTCGTCTTCTCAATCCACTGAAATAAATTTACCATTCATCACGGCCGATGCGTCGGGGCCGAAGCACCTTAACGTGACTTTGTCCCGATCCAAGCTAGAGCAGATTTGTGATGATCTTTACGCTCGGACCAAGGCCCCGTTTGAGGCGTGCCTGAAGGATTCCGGTCTTAGTCTCGGGGACGTTGGCAACCTGGTTTTGGTTGGCGGCATGACCCGAAGTCCCAAGATACTCGAACTTGCCAAGGAGCTTGGCGGGAAAGATCCCCATCAAGGGGTCAATCCCGATGAAGTGGTGGCCATCGGAGCTGCCGTTCAAGGTGCCGTTTTGCAGGGAGACGTAAACGACGTTCTCCTTCTTGACGTCACTCCCCTTACTTTGGGAATCGAAACGGCGGGTGGGGTTTCCACTGCCATGATTGAGCGAAACACGACGATTCCGACAAAGAAATCTCAAGTCTACTCAACGGCAGTCGATAATCAGCCTGCCGTTGACATCGTTGTGTTGCAAGGGGAGCGCTCGATGTCTCAAGACAACAAGATTTTGGGCACCTTCAAACTGGACGGTATTGCTTCTGCTCCTCGAGGCACGCCCCAGATCGAGGTGATTTTTGACATAGATGCAAATGGAATCCTTAACGTGACGGCCAAGGATCAGGGTACGGGCAAGGATCAGAAAATCACCATTTCAGGTTCCTCCAGCATGGACGAAGAAGAAGTCGACCGACTTCGCAAGGAAGCGGAGAAGTTCGCGGAGCAAGACAAGGAAAAGAAGGAGCAAGTCCAAGTCCGCAACGAATTGGATTCGATGGTTTACCAGTGTGAAAAGCAACTCGACGAGTTGGGAGAAAAAGCCCCTGCCGATCTGAAGAGCAAGGTGGACGATCTTCTCTCGGATACCAAGAAAATCTTGGAGAATCCCGATGCCAGCTTGAGTGAATTGAAGTCCGCCAAGGACTCGTTGCAGAAAAGTTTTGAGGAATTGGGACAGGAAGCCTACAAGCAAGATCCTTCCGCAGCCGGTTCCACACCCGATCCCAGTGCCCAGGCCGAAGGTTCCGCCGATTCTCAATCCGACAAGAAGAAGGAAGATGATATTGTCGATGCGGATTTCGAGGTAGTGGACGACGAAAAAGGGAAGAGCTGAATTTGTTTTTTCGATCCCTCGACGTGAAGGCGTGAGGGGTTTCAAACCTCAATATATAAACTAACCCAAAACAAAAGGAATATGAGCAAACCAAAAATAACACCGTTGGGAGATCGCGTCTTGGTCAAGTACGTCGATGACGACGAGCAAGTAAAGGGCGGGATTATCATTCCGGACTCTGCAAAAGAAAAGCCTCAAGAAGCTGAAATAGTGGCTCTTGGAACTGGCAAGAAAGACGAAGACGGCAATGTCGTTGGCTTTCAAGTCAAAAAAGGAGATCGAGTGCTGATCAGCAAATACGGTGGTACCGAGGTCAAGATCGACGACGTTGAATATCAACTCGTTCGTGAAGACGATATCCTCGGGATCGTTGGATAAGGCTTTTCACTTACAATTCATAAACAACTAAGAAATTATAGAAATGGCTAAGCAAATATTATTCGACGAAGCTGCTCGTAAAAAAGTACTCAAAGGCGTTACCACACTCGCAGATGCAGTGAGCGTAACCCTTGGACCCAAGGGCAGAAACGTATTAATCGACAAAAAGTTCGGTTCACCGACCGTAACCAAGGACGGCGTGACCGTTGCAAAGGAAATCGAACTTCAGGATCCCTATGAAAACATGGGTGCCCAAATGGTCCGAGAAGTAGCTTCCAAGACTTCGGATTTGGCTGGTGACGGCACTACGACAGCTACGGTGCTTGCCGCAGCTGTTTACCGTGAAGGTCTTAAAAACGTAGCTGCCGGAGCGAACCCAGTTTATCTGAAGCGTGGCATCGACAAGGCTGTCGAAGCTGGTGTTAAAAAGCTGCTTCGTGATAGCAAGAAGGTTTCCGACCGTGAGGAAGTTCGACAAGTCGCAACCGTCTCCGCCAACTGGGACGATGAAATCGGTGAAATTATCGCTGATGCAATGGACAAGGTCGGCAAGGACGGAACCATTACCGTTGAAGAGGCCAAGAGCATCGAGACTACCCTCGACGTCGTCGAGGGAATGCAGTTCGACAAAGGTTATCTGAGTCCTTACTTCTGCACCAACAACGATACCATGGAAGCCGTGCTTGAGGATTGTTATATCCTGATCAATGAGAAGAAGATTACTGCATTGAATGACTTGCTGCCGGTTTTGCAATTGGTTTCCAAGCAAGGCAAAGCTCTCCTTATCATTGCGGAGGACGTTGAGGGCGAAGCTCTTGCGGCACTCGTTGTGAACAAGCTTCGCGGAACCTTGAACGCTTGCGCAGTCAAAGCTCCTGGCTTTGGAGATCGTCGCAAGGAAATGCTCCGTGATATCGCTATCCTTACCGGCGGGCAATGCATCACCGAAGATCTTGGCATCAAGTTGGAAAACATTCAGCTTTCCGATCTCGGTAGTGCCAAGCGCATATCGGTTGACAAGGAAAATACCGTTATTGTCGAAGGTTCCGGAAAGGCTTCCGAGATCCAAGGCCGCGTTAAGCAAATCCGTCGTCAAATCGAGGAAACAACCTCTGATTATGATCGCGAGAAATTGCAGGAACGTTTGGCTAAGTTGGCTGGCGGTGTTGCCGTCATCAACGTTGGCGCCGCAACCGAGCCCGAAATGAAGGAAAAGAAGGCCCGCGTTGAAGATGCTTTGCATGCTACTCGTGCTGCTGTTGAAGAAGGAATTGTACCAGGCGGTGGCGTTGCTTTTCTCAGGGCAATTAATGCCATTGAAAAGTCTGCAGAAATCCTGGAAGGTGACGAAGCGATTGGAGCATCAATCGTTCGCCGTGCCATCGAGTCCCCCCTTCGTAAGCTTTGCGATAACGCTGGGGTCGAAGGATCCTTGGTGGTTCAGCAAGTTCTGAAATCCAAGGGGGCCATGGGGTACAACGTAGCCACCGATGAGTACGAAGACTTGATTAAGGCAGGCGTAGTCGATCCGACCAAGGTTTCTCGTACCGCATTGCAAAATGCCGGTTCAGTTGCCGGTCTTCTTCTGACCACGGAGTGCATGATCACGGATATACCGGAGGATGACAAACCAGCCGCCGGAGGACATGATCACGATCATGGCATGATGTAAGGCTTTTTCCCTTACGCTTTTTTGAAGAGGCGCCTCCGATCGGAGGCGCCTTTTCTTTTGTAGGGTAAACGGGGAAGCTTGCCTAAGGTAAAGCAAGCAAAGCCGATTTTTTCGGTCGATCTTTCCCTTTTGTCTTTTCAATAATAGACGCATGAGAAAAATGGCTGTCATCTTGTTTTCACTTGCTTCCTTCCCCTTCCTGCTGGCCAAAGACTGGAATCAATTCCGTGGTCCTACGGGACAAGGACATGCGGAATGGAACGATTTGCCTCTTAAATGGAATCGCAAGGACTCCGTGGAATGGAAAACCGAATTGCCGGGCAAGGCATGGTCTTCCCCCATACGGGTATCTGGTTCATTGATTCTGACTAACGCGATAGAAGTGGAAGGAGGACTTGCCTTGGAAGTTCTTGCACTCGACTCCGCCAGCGGAAAGAAGGAGTGGAGGGTTACCTTGTTCGAGCATGACGATTCTCCCCGCATACACAAAAAGAACAGCCATGCCAGTCCCACCCCGTTCTATGATGGCGAACGAATTTTCGTTCATTTCGGTAACCTGGGCACTGCTTGCCTGTCCACTGGTGGCCAGGTGATTTGGAAGAAAAGTTTTCACTATAGTCCCGTTCACGGGAGCGGATCTTCGCCCGTAGTCCATGGCGACCTGTTGCTTTTCAGTGCGGACGGAGCAAAGAATCCTTGTCTTTACGCCTTGGATAAGAAAACGGGCGAAGTCAAATGGAGGGCTAACCGAGAAAGCGAGGCCAAGAGGAAATTTTCCTTTTGTACCCCCTTGGTTATTTCGAGCAATGGAAAGTATCAGATAATCAGCCCAGCCAGTGATTACGTTTTTTCCTATGACCTGAAAGGCAATCAACTGTGGAAATCTCATTACCCCGGCGGGTATTCGGTCGTGCCCCGTCCCATTTGCGGGGATGAAATGATATATGTCAGCAGTGGGTATGACAGGCCGACGCTTTACGCGGTCAAGGTGGATGGGGAAGGGGACGTTACGCAAACTCACGTCGTATGGAAAACAAGCAAGGCCGTCCCCCACAATTCATCCCCCGTCTTGGTTCGGGACACTGACGGTCGCGAACTTTTCTTCATGGCGGCGGACAGTGGAGTGGTCAGTTGTCTGGATGCCAAAAGCGGCGAATTGAGGTGGATGGAGCGGGTGGCGGGGAGCTGCTCGGCTTCCCTCTTGCATGCAGGCGGACGAATTTACCTGACGGACGAATCGGGTAAGACTTTTGTTTTCAAGGCCGGAATACCCTTCAAGCTCCTTGCGGAAAATGATTTGAAGGAGAGAACCTTGGCAACCCCAATCGCAGTTCCGGGTGGTCTTGTCATCAGAACCGAAAACGCGGTCTGGAAAATCGGGAACAAAGAAATATAAACGAAGGAAACAAGCGATCTATGCGGAGTCGCTCTTTCCGTCGGAAAATCTTTCCGATTGCTCTTCCGCATGATAGGAAGAGCGGACCAAGGGCCCTGATTCCACGACCTTGATTCCCATTTCAAGAGCGTCTTCCTTCCATTGGGCGAATTCATCGGGAGTGACCCACCGGTCAATCGGTGTATATTCGGAACTTGGCTGGAGGTATTGTCCAAGCGTCAAAACGTCCAATCCGATTTCCGCCAAATCCAGCAATGCCTGCCTGACTTCGTTTTTCTTCTCACCCAAGCCAAGCATTATGCCCGATTTGATGGGAAAGCCCCGTTGCTTGGCGTGAGTGAGGACGCTCAGGCTTTGCTCGTAACCGGCAGTTTTTCGAATTGGTTTTTGCAAACGCTCTACGGTTTCCAAGTTATGATTGAAGAGGTTGGGTTCAGCGTCCAAAACGATGTTCAGGTTGTCAAAATTACCCTTGAAGTCGGGGACCAGTACTTCGATAGCCGTATCGGGGTTGCGATGCCTGACCGCGCGTATGGTGGCGGCCCAAACTTTGGCGCCCCCATCGGGCAGGTCGTCGCGGGCTACGGACGTGAGTACGCAATGTTTGAGACCCATTTTGAATACGGCATCGGCAACGCGGGGAGGTTCGGCCAAGTCGAGTTCGGTCGGTTTTCCGGTTTGTACGGCGCAAAAACTGCAAGCTCGCGTACAGACGTTGCCAAGGATCATGAGGGTCGCCGTTCCTCGAGACCAACACTCGCCCATGTTGGGGCACTGGGCGCTTTGGCATACGGAGTTAAGTTGATGCTGGTCGACGATTGAGCGAACCTTTCCGTATTCCGGGCCCGATGGCAACTTTGCCCGCAGCCAAGACGGTTTTTTAGACTTGGGTTTGTCGGTCGTTGCGGTTTCGGTCATCGGAGATGCTAAGGTTGAAGGGATTCGGGCCCGTTGCCCGTTTTCTTGTGATAGGTCCCGTCCGCCTGATCTTTGTGGTAGAGGGAAAACCCGTTCTTCTTCAAGTTCGCCTCGGACAAGGTACTTTTTTCATGCGCATCGGAGTGCCGAAGGGAGAGGGTGGGGGAAGAGATGATTTTCCTGATTGGTTCCTTGGTGATCGGATGCGCTTTCAATGGGGGAGCGGAAAGCCCTTGCTCAACCTCGATTATCTCCTGGGGTTCTTTCCCGTTAAGAACGACGTATTGGAAAACGGGCATGATCAGCGGATTTGGGGATCAAGCCGATTTCTTTTTCCGGGGGGGGAATTCGAAACCAATTCCACCGTCGTCCTTGAGGATCAAGTTGGCGTCAAATGGACGCTTGGTCCTCCGGGAGACGAAGCCTTTGATCAAGCCTGTCTTCTTCTCGTTAACGAGTTTCAGGAATTCCTCGGGCGGAATTTCCTTGTCGAGGAGTTTGCGGGTGATTCTGAATGAACAATCCCCTTCCGAAATTTTCTTGTGTTGGCTACATACGTAAGCCCGTTCGGTTTGCTTGACGTCGTTTTGGCAGACTGGACAGGATGCGATGGTGGGAGCGACTTTGGCTTGCTCGATTTCCTCAGCTGCCTGTTCTTCGTCATTTTCAAAGACAAAGTTGACCTTGTATTCGTCATCCAGTTGGAGGATGGCCGAGAATTTGCGCCCTGCTTTCGATATGAAATCATCGAGTGGACCAATCCGTCTTTCCTTGAGCAATTTGTCCACCTCTTCGACCGGTAATCTTCGACCGGCTATACTCTTGGGTATGCGGAAATCTCCTTCTTCGTTCTGATAGAAAGTCAATCCTTCGTAGAGAGGTTCGTCGTTAACGGGGGAACGGAGAGGGGTGTCTATGAAGTTTGCCTTGGATTCCTTGAAGTTGGTTGTTTTCTCCACGAATTCCACGGTCATCTTGGAGATTTCCTCCATGAACTGGTCGCGAGTCATTTCTCTTTCTTCAATTTTTCGAAGCTTGTGTTCCCATTCGCCGGTCAGGCTGGGGCTCGTAAGTACGTCGGTTCCGGCGGCATCAAGAAACTGGAAGAGGTCTTCGGCCTTGAGAGTGGGGTGAAGCTGCGTTCCTTCCCGTCGCATGTACTTTTCCTTAAGCAAGTGCTCGATGGTCGATGCTCTGGTCGCTGGTGTTCCGAGACCTTTTTCCTTCAAGGCTTCGGCCATTTCCTCGTCATCGACCAATTTCCCTGCGCTTTCCATGGCCGACAGGAGGGTTGCTTCGCTATAGCGTGGCGGGGGTTTGGTCATGTCTGACTCGAGTTCCGCGTCCACGAAAGAAGCTTTGTCTTGGTCGTCAGGGGAGAGAGGGGGGAGACTGTCCTCGGGCTGATTGTCCTTTCCGTAGATAGCCAACCAAGATGGCTCTACGAGAACCCTTCCTTCGGTCTTGAAGGCGTGTTCGCCAAGGGCGCTTGTGCGGACAGTGACATCCCATTGGGCAGGAGGATAAAAAACCGAGATGAAGCGCTTGACAATCAGGTTGTAGATTTTGAGCTCGTAGTCATCCAGACCCCGTGGCGGCGTATTCGTGGGGATAATGGCAAAGTGATCGCTGATTTGTTTGTTGTTGAAAATCCGCTTGTTTTTCTCGTCCACCCAATCCGAGGAAAGAACTAGTTGGGCATGAGGCGAAAGTTCGCCCGAGATGGTTCCCAGCATCTCCTTGCAGGTGGCCCCATAGTCTTCGGGGAGGGCCTTGGAATCGGTTCTCGGATAGGTGATGGCCTTGTGCCTTTCGTAAAGCGCCTGCGCGATTTGCAGGGTTCGACTGGCTGGCAAATGGTGGAGGCGGTTGGCTTCTTTCTGCAGGGTGGTCAAGTCGTAGAGGCGGCCAGGACTTTGAGGCGAGCGCTTCTTCGTCTCGGTGACGTCTGCCGAAGCGGATTGCTTGACTTGTTCGAATATCCGTTCCGCTTCTTCCTTGTCCCACAAACGATCGATCCGGTCATGCTTGTCGTCCTCGTTCTTCTTGAAGTCGGGTCTTTGATAAACCCCGCCATATTTACCTTCGGAAAGCTCGAAGCTTGCCGTGATTTTGTAGAAGGCTCTGGGGATGAAATTCCGAATTTCAATCTCCCGTTTGATGACGAAAGAGAGGGTGGGGGTCTGTACCCGGCCGACGGTGGAAACTTGCCGGCTACGTCCGCGACTTCGCTTGATGGTCACGGCCCGGGTACCGTTTATTCCGATCAGCCAATCCGATTCGGACCGGCAGCGGGCCGCATCCTGCAAGGGTTGGAGTTGATCTCCGTCCCGAAGGTTGGCAAATGCCTCCTTGATGGACTGATCGGTCATGGAAAGCATCCACAACCGCTGGACCGGTTTGGCGGATTTGGCCAATTCGTAGATGTAGGTGAAGATGAGTTCACCCTCGCGTCCGGCATCGCAGGCATTGATCACTCCCTCGATATCCTTTCGCTTGAGTTGCTTCTTGAGTTGCTGGAACTTCTTTTTGGTGGCCGCGATCGGCTTGAGTTGGAACTCGGGCGGGATAATGGGGAGATTGGTAAGTTTCCAAGCCTTCAGTTTCTTGTCGAAATCGTCGGGCATGTAAAGCTCGACCAAATGCCCGACGGCACAATCGATCACCCATTCCTCATTTTCAAAGAAATCGTTATTTTTTGGAACGTTTCCCAATACGCGAGCGAGATCACGAGCCACACTTGGCTTTTCGGCGATGACTAATTTTTTCACAAAAGGTCGGGTTTTTGATTTGAGAGCAATCGGATGGAGAATTCAAGAGGGCATGAAATCGCTCAGGACTTCATCCATTTGAGTGAGCAAATGGGAGATGGTTTCCTTTGTCTCGTCTCCCATGTTGGAAATGCGGAACGTTTTCCCTTTCATTTTTCCGTAGCCACCGTCGATAGAAATCTTTCTTTGTTCCCTCAGGGTGTCGACGAAACCTGCGAGGTCGATTTCGAGGTTGTTTCTGACGCAGGTCAGGGACTTGGAGGCAAACTGTTTTTCGGGAAGAAGTTGAAAACCTTTTTCCGCGACCCAGTCATGAACCATTTGATTGAGTTCGGCGTGCCTCGCGTGTCTGGCTTCGACCCCTTCGTTGAAAATCTTTTGCAGGGTATGGTTGAGCGCGTGAATAAGAGGAATGACCGGTGTGCTGGGCGTCATCCCTTTCTCATGGTTCTTTCGGAATTCGAGAAAGTCGAAATAGTAGCCTCTTCCCTCAACTTCCTCGGCTCGCTTGAAGGCTCTTTCGGAAACGGACAGAAGGGCAAGGCCCGGGGGCATGGCCAATGCCTTTTGAGTGCCGGTAAGAATCACGTCGATTCCCCATTCGTCCTTGGGGATGGGGACGACGGAAAAAGAACTGACCGTATCGATAACGGAGATGACCTCGGGGAAATCGCGCAGAACCGCCATGATCTCCTTGAGCGGGTTCATCATGCCGCAAGAAGTTTCGTTGTGCACGAGAGTGACGAGATCGTATTCACCGCTGGAAAGACGTGTTCGGAGCTCTTCCGGGTCAATGTGTTTGCCCCAGTCAACCTGCAGCCCTTCCGCTGATTTTCCGCATCGGAGCGAAACGTCCAACCACTTGTCCGAAAAAGCTCCGCACATGCAGCAGAGCACTTTCTTCCGGGAAAGGTTGCGGACCGAGCCTTCCATGACTCCCCATGCGCTCGAGGTGGAAAGAAAGACGGGGTCCTCGGTTTGGAAGAGTTTTTGCAAATTGGGTTGGCAAGCCTGATAGAGGTCAACGAAGTCCTTGCTTCGGTGTCCCATGACGGGCGTAGACATCGATTCGTAAGTTTCGGGAGCTACGTTAACGGGACCGGGTATGTGAAGTTTGTAATCAATCATTGCTAGAATTGTTGCCTTTGGAGACGTTTTCAAAGGTCTTGTTTTTTTTGCCTACGAGGATCAGGCGGGGTTCCCATACGGCGGCTTCCTCAGGGTCGAGGTTGATGAAAGTAAGGATTACCAGCAAGTCCCCCACTTTCCCCTTGTGCGCGGCGGCTCCGTTCAAGGCAATCTCGCCCGAACCTTCGGGGGCAGGAATGCAATAGGTCTCGAAGCGTTCCCCGTTGGTAATGTTGCCGACGAGAATCTTTTCATTGTGAAGGAAGCCGGCTTCCTTCATGAGGGTGCGGTCAACGGACAGACTCCCGGAATAATCCGGAGAGACGGCGGTCACGCGAGCCCGATGGAGCTTCGATTTTAGTAAGGTTACCTGCATCCAAAGTCAAAAAAGAGGAATCCCTATCAAATCGCCTTCCTTCTCAAAGTCAATCGATCAAAGACAAATCTACGGGGAAATGCGGTTGTAATGAAGATTTTTTTTCTTAGTGTTGCAGTACCATGGATACGGATACCCGTTCGTGGGCTAAACGAAAGTGGAACGACTTCGAAGGTTTTGTCGAAGGGGTTATTTATGATCGGGATTTATCCGTCTCGGCCCGCCTGTTCGGTTTGTTCTTGCATCCTTTTTCCTATTTGTTTTCCGCTATCGTTCGTTTGAGGCTTTTTCTCTACTCGAATCGAATCGTTTTTCGAGACAAACCTTTGGATTGCCTCATTCTGGTTGTGGGAAACCTGACGGTAGGTGGGACCGGCAAGACACCTGTAGTCGAAAGGTTCACCAAAGAATTGCTGGCCAAGGGCAAAAAGGTCGCGATCTTGAGCCGGGGTTACAAAAGCAAGGAGGAACCCAAGCCTTCTTTTTGGACCCGTCTTTGGAAAAAAGACGAATCACCCCCCAAAATCGTCAGCGACGGGGAGCGGGTTCTTCTGGATTCCGAAGAGGCGGGTGACGAACCCTTCATGTTGGCCACGAACCTTCCGGGGGCCATTGTGTTGGCGGACAAAGATCGCGTAAAAGCAGGTCGTTTTGCAATCAATAACTTTCAGGCGGACGCTCTGATTCTGGATGACGGTTTCCAATATCTTCCACTCAAGGGGACTCTCAATTTGTTGCTTGTCGACCAGACCAATCCTTTCGGCAACGGTTGCCTTCTCCCCCGGGGAATCCTGAGAGAGCCGGTCAGGCATCTTTCGCGGGCCTCCTATGTTTTTTTGACGAAATCCGAAGTTGAACCGGAACTCGAGCTTCTTCAGACCATTCGCAAGTACAACAAGAAAGCCGAGATTATCCGATGCGTTCACAAGCCGAAATTCTTCAAGGAGATCAACGGTGAACAAATCAAGCCTCTCGACCTTCTGCGGGAGGCTTACGTGGGCGTCTTCTGTGGAATTGCTTCACCCCGCGGATTCGAACAACTGATTCTGAGAATGTCCGGAGAAATGAGGTATCGACGCAGGTTTTTGGATCATTACAGGTATGAGGTGGAAGAGCTTGACCGCCTTTTCCTGCAGGCAAAAAATGCGGGTGCCGACATAATGGTCACGACCGAAAAGGATGCCGTGCGAATCCCCTTGGGCTACAAGCCCATCATCCCCTTGTATTACGTCAGAATGGAAATTGAAATCATAGAGGGCTTCGAGGATTTTGAGGAAGCCGTGGCAGGGATATGCTTTACCGAAAGCGAGAAAGGTTCAGCGTCTCCGCCTTTGTCTTCCGGGGAGCAGAGAGAGAACTCGGTTACGGTTGCTTAGCCGGGCAACTTGGCGAACCCTCTCGCCGTTTCCACCATTGCCTGCACGCATTCGATTTTTCCTTGAGGTCTGATTCCGTGACCTAGGTTCAGAACGTGTCCCGGATCTCCATCCATGGAATCCAAAAGTTTCCTGGTTTCTTTTTCCACGAGAGGAGGGGAAGATTCCATTAGGGAAGGAGGCAGGTTTCCTTGCAGAACGAAAGGGGAGGGGAAGGTTTTGCGGGCTTTGGAGAGATCGATCGTATGATCCAGGCTGAACCCTTGAACTTTTGATCCCGTCAAAAGACGAATTCTTTCCTGCGGGGCTTTTGCGTAAAGAACGATTGGTATGTCGGATGACCTGGATTGAACGATTTGATCAATCCATCGGGTGGTCCACTCATAAGTCTTGTCGACCGGGCAGAGGGAATGCCAGCTGTCGAAGATTTGGAGGGCGTCAATGCCCGCTGCGGATTGCATGTCAACGTACTCGACGAGAGCGCTTGTGATTTTTTCCATCAAGCGGGCAAAAAGCAAAGGTTGTTCCTTGGCCAGGGCAAGGGTTTTGGGAAACCCGTCGGCCGAACCACCGTCGATCATGTAGCAGCCCAAGGTCCAGGGGGAACCGCAAAAGCCGAGCAATCCTTTGGTGTCTCCGAGTTCACTCCGCAGGAGCGTTAAGGCTGAGGCTACGTAGGCAAGGCGTTCGGAAGCCCCTTGTTCGGAAAGTTTGTTTATGCACGCTTCGGAACTCAAGGCAAAGCCCATCTCAATGCCACCTTGCGCCCTGAAGTGATAGGGCTGGCCCATTGCCTCGGGTATGACCAAAATATCGCTAAAGACGATAGCCGCATCGAGCTCGAAGCGTTTCAAGGGCTGAAGGCTGACCTCAACGGCCAAATCGGGAGTTTTCACCATTTCGAGAAAGCTGTGTTTTTCCTTCAACGCCCGATATTCGGGCAAGTAGCGCCCCGCTTGCCGCATGAGCCAAACCGGCGGTCTGCCGTCGTTCTTACAGGCCAACGCCTTTTGCAGTCTCTCCCTGGATTTCATCGATCCAATCCGAGCCAATCCCGTGGTCGGAGAAAGTCATCGTACAATCTTTCTTCTGCCGAACCTCTCGCAGGGCGCCAATCGTAGGTCCATTTGACGTCGGGCGGGAGTGACATCAATATGGATTCCGTTCTGCCTCCCGATTGAAGCCCGAAATGAGTTCCCCGGTCATAGACGAGGTTGAATTCGACATAGCGCCCTCTTCTGTGCTTTTGGAAATCCTTTTCCTCTTCCGTAAAAGATTTGTTCTTGCCCCGGTCGAGAATTTCGAAGTAGGCATCGCCAAAGGTCTGTCCGACCTCGTTGGCAAAGGCGAGCGAAAGATCGAATCCTCCCTCGTGATAGTCGTCGAAAAAAAGACCGCCTACCCCTCGGGTCTCTTTTCTGTGGGGGAGGTAAAAGTAGTCGTCACACCATTTCTTGAAGCGTTTGTAGTGATCGGGTCCATACTTGTCGCAGACACCTTTGGCTTTCTCATGCCAAAAGACGACGTCGTCCATAACGGGGTAGTAGGGGGTGAGGTCGAAGCCGCCACCGAACCACCACACCGTCTCCCTGTCCGGGGGGGAGGCCTCGAAGTACCTGACGTTTGCATGACTGGTGGGCAGGTGCGGGTTATCCGGATGAAAGACCACCGATACCCCCATTGCCCGGAAGGGCGAGCCTTCGAGCTCGGGGCGTCCCTGAGTGGCGGAAGGAGGCAGGCTCTTCCCGTGGACCTCCGAAAAATTAATGCCGCCTTTTTCCATGCATTCGCCTCGTTCGAAAGCGAGGGTTTTCCCGCCGCCGCCTTCCTCTCGAGTCCAACGGTCTTCCTTGTTTTGGATTTCGGGGTCGATCGATTCGAGACATGCCCGCAGGTTAGCCTGGAGTGATTCAAACGTATCCTTTGCCAATTCGGCTTGTCGACTTCTACTCATGAAGCATGAGTCCGCAAACGTCTTGAAAAGAGAAAGGTTCGGGGCAGGGAATCAAAAAGAGGTCTACTCCTCCTCTTCCTCACTTATCACTTCTTGGGCGAGATGTTCCCTTGCCGCTTCCAAGTCTTCGCAGATACCCCAATCCTCGCAACCGTCCAAGTTGTTCCACATCTCGGCATCGTCCCCCGTTGCAATAATGGAACCTCGCATGGGAAGTTTCATGTCCTCTATCTTTTCCGCAAATTCGCCGACTACTTCGATGGATTCCTCACTTGGTTCTTCCAATTCGGAAACGTCGATGATGAGTTTCACTATACCCTCGTTGATGGTGTTTCGAATCCGGTTGTCCATGTTTTCCTTGATGTCATTGAGGACGAAGGTGGAAAGATCCTCCGGAACCTTGAAATACAGGTAGTCTTCAATGAACTTGAAGTATCTGGCCGAAGAGTCCAAGTCCATGACCTTGTACATGACGGCCTCCGTCTTGTTGGCATCGAAGGGTTTTGTGACGCAGTCGGAAAAACCGGAATCAAGAGCTTTCTTGAGGGCGGGTTCATCCCCCTTGACGATCATTGCCAAAACGGGGGTATTGAGAACGTTGTGGTTTGTCTTGAGTTTGCGTCGAAGATCCACGGCCGTGTCATTGGGGAGCGCCATGCTTATGAGAATGGCGGAGAAACCATGATGTTCGCATGCCCTGATTGCGGATGACTCGTCGTGGGCGCTTTCCACCACCCATTCGCTACGGGCGAAAATATCAGTGAGTTGCTTGATGATGTTGGGCTTGTCGTCGACTAGCAGAATTCTGACTTTGGCGGCGCTCGCTGCATCCTCCACGACGTCCTGATCCGCTTTTTTAAAGACATTGCTGTCCTCGTCCTGCCTGATTGCGACTCGGTTCATTCTGTAAAGCCTTCTGCCAAGGGTGCGGAGGAGCTTTAGGGCGACCCTGGGGTTTTTGTCCACGATGCTCGAGATGCTTTCCTCGATGTGACGGACTTTCGATGGGGTTTTTGCCCGGATTACAGCGTCACGTTTGAGGGCAAGCAATTCACTGAGTTCGCCGAATATGGCGCCCGGCATATCGATTTCACTTAGGATTCGCCCGCCCCGTATGACCTCAAGAACACCACTTTCGAGGATGCAGAAACCCTTGCCGAGTTCCCCTTCGGGAAGAACGACATCACCTTCTTCGTATTCTTCGAGTCTGATCATTTGTAATTTAAGGTAATTTAATAAATTAAAAGTATCAAATGAAATTATTAAGCAAGTTCTCGAGCATTTCCTGTCTTCCCGAAGGAAGGATTCCGGGTTCCCGTTGAAGGGCGTGGGTTTCCAAATCCGAAAGGGAGGTGTTTCCACTCTCGATTTTTGCACCCAAGTCACCGTCCCAACTGGAGTAACGGTCTTTGAGGAATGCTTCATAGCGTCCGTCGGCTCTCATTGCAGCGGCATTCTTCAATCCGCGGGCAAAGGCATCCATTCCTCCTAAGTGAGCATGGAAAAGGTCGACAGGTTCATGCGATTCTCTTCTTCGCTTGGCGTCGAAATTCAAGCCACCGGTCGTGAAACCGCCCATTTCCATGAGAACGAGCATGATCTTCGTCGTGTCGTAAATATTGGTGGGAAATTGATCGGTATCCCAGCCGAGGAGCTCGTCTCCGGCATTTGCATCGATGGAACCGAGTGCCCCGGCGGCGGCGGCTACCTGCAATTCGTGCTCTACGGAGTGACCCGCCAGAATCGCATGGTTGGTCTCGATGTTGAGCTTGAAATGGTCGAGCAGATCGTACTCGCGGAGGAAATTCAAGCAAGCCGCGCTGTCGGAGTCGTACTGATGCTTGGTTGGCTCCTTTGGCTTTGGTTCGATGTAAAATTGTCCCTCGAAACCAATTTCCTTTTTGAAATCAACCGCCATATGAAGGAGGCATGCCAAGTGATCGAGCTCCCTCTTCATGTTTGTGTTGAGAATCGAGCCATATCCTTCCCGTCCACCCCAAAAAGTATAACCCTCGCCGCCCAGACGATGAGTGACTTCGATGGCTTTCTTGACTTGGGCTGCCGAATAAGCGAAGACGTCGACGTATGGCGAGGTGCCGGCCCCCATTGCGTAACGGGGGTGGGCAAAGAGGCACGCAGTGCCCCAAAGAAGTTTTTTTCCGGTTTCGCCTTGGAGCTTTTCGAGTTCGTCCACTACGGCGTCCAAGGCTTTGTTGGATTCCGTCAAAGTTGCGAGTTCGGGAGCAATGTCACGGTCATGGAAGCAATAGTAATCAATGCCAATTTTTTCCAAAAACTCGAAGAACACATGGGTACGCTTGACGGCATTTTCAATCGAGTCCGTCCCGTCGTCCCAAGGCATCAGAGCGGTGCCTGGTCCAAAAGGATCGGCCAAAGGGTTGCGCATGCAGTGCCAATAGGCGGCGCCAAAACGAAAATGATCTTTCATTTTCTTGCCTTCTACTTCCTCTTCCGGATCGTAATGCTTGAAAGCGAGGCTGTTTCGGGAATCTTTGCCCTCGAAAGGGATTTTGGAAACGTCAGTGAAAAATTCGGTCATGTGGGAAGATTGGGTTTTGAAGTGAAATCAAGATGTGTCTTAGGAAGAAGGCGATTAGTCAAGGTAAGAATAGGGTGCGGCCAAAGTGAAGAAGGAGCAAATCCTCAACCTTCGTTCGTTTGCGGGCCATCAAGTCTGCGTCGAGCCTCGTCGGAGTCCTCGCACACAACCCATTCTTCGCAGCCATCCAAATTCGTCCACAATTCGGCCTCATCTCCCCTTGCCACAAAGGCTCCCTTGATCGGAACTTTCATCTCTTCCAGTTTCTCACCGATGTCGCCCACGACCTCGATGGCATCTTCCCCGATTTCATCCAATGAGGAGACGTCCACGATGATCTTGTCAATGCCTTCGTTAATGGTTTTTCGTATTCGGGGCTCGATGCTCTCCTTGATTTCGTCAGACACGAACTTGCTCATTGGACAAGGCGGTTTGAAAAAAAGCGTGTCATCGATGACCTCAAAGTATTGATCGGAAGGATCCAATTTCAGCACCTTGTACATCATTGAACTCACCGAGTTTGCATCGATCGGCTTGTCGATAAAGTTGGAAAACCCCGCATCGGTTGCTTTTTTCAACGATGCCTCGTCTCCTTTTACGCTCATGCCGATAATAGGGCTTTTCATCGCCTTGGCATTCGTCTTGAGTTTGCGGCGAAGTTCGATTGCGGTGTCCTGAGGCAGGGATATGCTGATGACAATGGCTGAGAAAGTCTTTGACTCGCATGCATTGATGGCACTCGATTCGTCGGATGCGCTTTCGATTTTCCATCCGTTAGCCAGGAAAACCTCGGATAACTGGGAAACAATATGATGTTTTTCCTCCACCACCAATATGGTCGGCGCTTGATCCGGATCATTTTCCTTACTGTCGGCATTTGCATCAATCAGAATATCGTTCTTGGTATTCCCCTCGATTGCCAACTTGTTCATGTGATAGAGGCGCCGGCCGAGGTTGCGAATCATTTTGACGGCAAATTTCGGGTTCTCGGCAACGAGCGTTTCAAGCTTGTTTTCGAAATATTTGATTTTTGTCGCTGTCTTGGCCCGTACCGTGGCTCCTCTCTTGTACATCAGAATCTCGCTTAATTCACCGAAAATGGCCCCTTTGTGACTGATTTCGTTGAGGATCTTGTTGTCCCTGATTATCTCAACGACTCCCTCCTCGAGGATGCAGAACCCTTGGCCTAATTCACCCTCGCGGAGTATGGTTTCGTTTTCTTGGTATTCTCTTGTCTCGTACATGGGGCAAACCTGATTTTGAAAAAGTGGGATGGCAAATCTCGGCGAATTGCCAAGAAGTTTGTCAGTATTCTCTTTTTTGGTGGTAAAAAACAAGCACTTTTATCATTCGATTCAATAAGTTCAGGCGTACCCGGCGCAGTCCTTTCAATGACGTTGAGCCGGAGTGATCTTTTTAACGCTCAGTTTGCCCATCAGTTCCGAAGCGGGAAGCATGGACTCGGTGAGGGATTGTTCATGGAGGGAACTTGCGACCAAGGTTATCCTGTCTGCCGGGCAACGCACCTTGCCCAAGGCGGAGTCGAAATTAACCCATCTTCCCTTGAGGAAGAACTGGGTCCACATATGGTAGACCATGACGTTTCGACCCCCTTTGAATTCATCGACGTAGACAATGCCCGTCACCACCCTCGAGGGGATCCCCATCGCTCTGCCCAAGGCGGCAAGGAGAATTCCGTGTTCAGTACAGTCGCCCTCCCGCTTGCGGGCAACTTCGCTAGCCGAGGCAAAACCGACGGAGAAGTTCTTGTTGGAAACGTAATGGGAAACGAAACGGCAAAGCTTTTCAGCCATTTGGAAGACATTGCCCGCTCCTTTGCCGGCTTCTTGAGCCAAGCTTTTTATGAGCGCGTCTCCACTGTCGATCAGAATGTTCGGTTCGCGAAATTCCCTATCGACTTGAGCCGGGTGTCCCTTGCCTTTGCGGATTGCCTGCCAGTCTTCGGCCAGTACTTCGACTTCGATTGTTTGTTCGTCGATACGGGTCAGTTTCTGAGTTTGCCCCTCGTAAGAGATGCCGGTTAATTTTCCCTTTGGTACACTCAGGCGGAAGATACTGCGTTTGGCATTCTTGGGGATGCTAGTGTTTAGAGAGATAACCGTATTCATCAGAAAGTCATTTCTGACGGTTTCTTCTTTTTGGGCCTCCTCTTGGGATGATTGGCGGATATCGATATCAAGTCCCCCCATATTCATTTGAGTCCGTACTGCAATTCCTTGGTCGTCCAACCAATTCGTGGTCTTCATCGATCCGAGCTTGGTCCCCAGTTCGATTTCTGTTTCGAAGGCAATTCGTTCCTTGTTGCCCAAGGTAACGTTTCCGGCTCCCTTCGTCCTGACGGTTGCCTTGGTGGGCTTGGCCATTCCGAAGTCGGGCGAATAAACAAGGACCTCGTAAGTTTGACCGGCTTTGCGGAATTCTCTCTCGCGAAGAAATTTCAGCAACCCCCAGGTCATTTTTCCTTTTGGATCGAGGGGATACCGCTTTGTCGTTTCCCTGAAAAACTGTTTTTCCTTCACCACAATCTCGCCCTTCTCCACCCATCCTTCCTTGACGATGGGAATTCCCGCCATGAGCATCTCTCCGGAAAAGCCCAAAATTGCCCCACCGATTGTTTCGCGTGTCCTCTCGGAGACTTTCATCTCGATTACCTGTCCTGCCCGCTTGATCTTCATTTCGAAAATACTTTCGGACAAGACCTCGCCGTTCTTGAGCTTCATGGTCGAATGGGCGAACCCGACTTTCGATTTGCCCAGGTAAACTTCGTACCAACGATCCATCGGATGAAACTCTTCGCTCTTTGGTTGCTTAGCTTCGACCGGGAAGCCTTGGAGCAAAAAGATCCAAAGAACGAGGGCTTGGGGGATGAGGCGAAGAGGCATATTTGCAGAGAGAGATTAAGATTTTGGCTGAGGAGGAGCCTTGGTGTGGACAATCTGCCCAAGCATTTGGTAAGAGTCGAGTCACAATGCCAAAGAATGAAGAATTCGATCTGATCGTAGTGGGTGGGGGAAGCGCCGGATACGCCGCGGCCCGCACCTTTCACGAGCACGGTGGGCGGGTAGCCATGGTGGATGGATCTTCGGAACTTGGTGGGCTTTGCATTCTTCGTGGATGCATGCCTTCGAAAACCCTGATTTACTCGGCGGAGGCCCTTCACTTTGCCCGCCAGGGGAACGTCTTTGGTTTCGAGGCAGGTTCTCCCAAGGCGGATTTGGCCGCCATGCAGGAGCGCAAGAAAAAGGTGATTGCGGAGTTTGCCGATTACCGGCGCGGACAAATCGAGGACGGGCGCTTTGAGCTTTTTCGGGAGCGCGCATCCTTTCTCGATCCGCAGACCCTTGTTTTGGGCGATGGGCCAAAGTTGAGAGGAGAAAAAATTCTTCTGTCCACTGGGTCGGAAGTATCCGTTCCCCCGATACCCGGTTTGGCCGATGCCCCGTACAAGACGAGTGACGACGTGCTCGAGCTTTCGGAGATTCCGCCGGAGTGTCTGGTTCTGGGTGGTGGGGTAGTGGCCTGCGAACTTGCCCAGTTTCTCGCCCGGGTCGGATCGCGAGTGACGATTCTTCAACGAAGCCCGCGCCTGCTCAAGGAGTTTCCCGAGGAAGCCTCAAAGGCCGTGGAACGGGCAATGAGTGAGGAAGGCATCGAGATCCTGACGGGCGTATCTCTGAAATCATTCGAGACCCTGGCGGAAGACAAGATCCGTGTTTCCTATGAACGCGAAGGGAAAGAGCAGGGCAGAGAGACCGGCTTTTTGTTTCTGGCCCTCGGACGCGTTCCGGCAACCCGTGGGCTTGTCCCGGACGAAATCGGACTCGAACTTCTTCCGAGCGGACACCTGCGGACCAACGAATTTCAGCAAACCAGTCTTCCTCACGTTTACGCGGCGGGTGACTGTGCCGGTCCGCACGAGATCGTGCACGTTGCAATCAGGCAAGGAGAGACGGCGGCCCTTCATGCCTTGGGGAAAAAAGTCGAGCCCATGCGTTACGATCATTTGTTGACCGTGGTCTTTACCGATCCCCAAGTTGCCCGGGTCGGGTTATCGCCTGACCAACTTCGGGAGCGCGGGATTGAATTTCTTTCCGCATCCTATCCCTTCGACGATCATGGCAAGTCCATCCTTATGGAAGCCAAGCATGGGTACGTGGCAGTCCACGCCGAAAAGAAAACCGGAAGGGTGCTGGGAGCGGAATGCGTTGGAAAAGATGCCGGAGAGCTGATCCATTCTCTCTCCATTGCGGTTTCCCTTGAGGCAACCGTGCATTCCTTGATCAAAGCGGACTGGTACCATCCGACCCTGTCGGAGATCTGGACTTATCCGCTGGAAGACTTGGCCGAGGAAATTCCTCAGTCGGCCTAGAAAAAGTAGTACATCATGAAGATGGCGCAACCGGCGAGTCCGCCGGCCCAGAACCGATCCTCCTTGTAGACTGGGTTGCCTGTCTCCTTCGCCTTCACTTGAGCGGCCAGATAAAAGCAGCCGAAGGTCCAGGCTCCGCCAATACACGCTCCGATCACGGGTTCGATGGTTTTCAGGTAAACCAAGGCACCGAGCAAGCCGTAAATGGTCAGAGAGAAAAGGAGGGTTTTGGCAAAAACCGCAAGCTGGGTCGGACTGAAGATACCCAAGCCTGTCCAGGTCATCTTGCCTTTTTCCTCGTCCGGTCGGGTTGCCCGGCTTACCAGAATATGCACGACCAAGCTGAGGAGAGCGGAAAGGAAAGCTCCGTGAAGAAAGTTCAGGTTGGAGCCGAAGGTTTCGATCAAGGACTGGTTGTCCTTTGCCATGATGGCATAGATCGGGGGGATCGAGTAGCTGAAGATCACTCCGGAAACAATGGCTGCCACTCCGCCCGCTGCCGTCGCCCGTTTCCAAAGCATTCCCAGAGCGAAAGCAACTACCACGCCTGCAATCAAGTTGCCCTGATGCTTGGCTACGTGAAGGAAAAAGCTATCCTGAGAATTCGGGTCCATCGTGAAGATCGTTAGGATCCCGGCCAAAACGATGAAAACGACGATCCAAATCCGGCCCATGGAAATCAGTTGCTTGTCAGTCGCGTCCGGCTTGAGGTAGCGCTTGTAGATATCGAAGGTCATGATGGTGGCAGCCGAGTTCATCATGGAGTCCAAGCTGGAGAGAATCGCACCGATCATACCTGCCGCGATCAAGCCGACCAATCCGAATCCGATGGGTGCGATCAGTTCGGTCAGGAGCTTGATGAAGACGGCGTCCTGAGCGACGTCCAGGTTGCGGTCCTTAAAGAGATAGTAGGCCGCAATCCCCGTGCCGATCGAGAAGAATGGAATAAGTAACTTGAAGAAGCCTGCCGCCAGAATCCCCATCCTTGCCTCCTTGTCCGAGCGTGCCGACAAGGCTCTTTGCACAATGAACTGGTTGGTTCCCCAATAGTAAAAGTGAAGAACCATCAACCCGGTCAGGACCCCGGTCCAGGGAAGTTTCCCGTGATTCGAGGCATTGTAGAGATGAAGTCGGTCGGCACCCTCCGGTCCCAAGTCTCGGGCAGTCATGTTTGCCCATCCCCCGACTTCGGGTTGGGAAAAGGTAATGAAGGCGACCAGCAAGCCTGCCAGAAGGAGCAGGACGGACTGGATGACGTCCGTCACGATGACTGCCTTGAGCCCTCCGAGGATGACGTAGGCACCGGTTACGATGGCCATGATGAGGATGCCGAGTTGGTAATGAAAAGGATCCACGTCTCCCGGTGAGATTGCCGGGTTGCCGGCGTTCCCTCCGTAAAAGCTCAGGGCCACGGGTGCGGTCTTGTCGGCAAGAGAAGGGAGCTCGCCGATGATGGAAACGCTTTTTACCCGTTGCTCCTCCATCTCGACGACCAAGGAACTGGTTTTCTTCCCGTTGAACAAGATGCCCGGGGCGTCTCCGTATTTTTCTCCACCGGAGAGAACCTTGATCTCGCTGACCTGGCCATCCTCGGTGACCACCGCCTCGGCTATTGCTTTTCTCCCGGTATCTCCTTGCAGGAGAAGATTGATCGAGCGCGAGCCAATGTAAAAACCGGGCACCATCTGGATGACCACCATGATGATCACCATGATCAAGGCGTAACTTATCCGGCTGCGGTCATCGTATCTTTTGCTCAAGTAATCGCTCAAGGTAAAGACGTTTAGTTTCCGGTAAACGGGCAGGAAGAAATAGCAAAGCATAAGCAAACCGGCGATCGCGGTGATTTCGAAGTGGCTCTGGGCGAAGCCAACCGCGAACCCGACGCCCATCATCCCGACGATGTGGTTGGCCGAGACGTTTGAGCCGAAGATCGAACCGGCAACCCCCCACCAGCGGGTATTCTTGCCAGCCAGGAAATAGTCTTCCGAGCTATCCTCTTTTCTGCCTGCCCACAGTCCCACGCCCATGATGGCAACGAGAGAACCGAAGAAGATTATGAGGTCGGTGGTGGAAAGCAGGCTGTTCATTGTGCTAGCCTACCGAAAAAAGATCTGCGGTGGAAAGGCAAAAGTCTTCCAAAAGTGGAAAGCTTACAGATCGAAGCCGAAGGCCTTTGCGATTTTGCCTACAAAGGCCCGGTGCTCCTCCGTTTTGCATCCTTCCTTCCAATCACGTAGATAGGTTTTGAAACTGCGCTTTTTTTTGTCCTTCTTCGTGTTCAAGGCAGAGACTGCGGTCCAGCCCGACGGATCGTCCTCAAAAAACGGCAAGAGGCGAATGGCAACCATGAGGTTGCGTTCGCGGTTCGTCGCATTCTTCGTTAGTCCTACTTTTTTCTTTTGGAACCAATCAGCCATGCTCAGGCCTTTGGGCCACGGGTGTTTTTCGATCCGTTCGCGGGCGTATTTTTTAAATGCCCCGGCGTACGATTTCCAATTCGGGTAGGGTGGGTTGGTTTTCCAATCCTCGCTCAATTTTGCCAAGGCAAACAAGGAGGCGGTTTCGCAAAGCGTTTCCTCAAACCAGTGATTGCTTTGATCTCCTTCCTTGTAACCGCAAAGGATATGCCCAATCTCATGGGAAAACTGGAAGGCGTACTGACACCAAAACCGGTTGCCCGTGTTCAAGTTGACGAAGTACTGCCCTTGGTTGCCTCTGCGAAAGAGCACGATCGGACCTTTGCTCGAGCGGCCGACGTGTATGGCATCCCAATCGTTCCTGCCCGAATGCGGAAAAAGTTGACGGGCGGTTGAGCGCAAAACGGCGAGCACGTTCGCGTTGTTGGCTTCCCCCCAGTTTTTCTCGATCAGCTTGATCTCTGGCGCCTTGCCTTTTTTTTCTGCGGCAAAAGCTTGGCCGGGAACGAGCCAAAGGCCGAGCAGGAGGGGAATGAACTTCTGCAAAATCATGGAACTTGGATCGTAGGCTTGCCTTTTAGCCAGCCGAGCGAAATCAGGAACTTGTCCATTTCCAGCACTGTCTTCTCGTAGTAGTTTCCTTTTTTCCCTTGATTGAAAAAGCCATGGGGCTGGTCCTTGTAAACGTGGAGATCCGAGCGGCTCCCTGCCTTTTCCATGAGTGATTTGAATTTCTCCGCCGTGGAAACCGGGATCAGCTTGTCCTGATCACCGAGGAACACGATTGCGGGAGGGACGCCCTTGCGGATGTTGTGGATGGGGGAAATTTCCTTGTAGCGGTCTTTCACCCGCTCGTGGCCGTAGCCCTTGGGTCCGTTGTCGTAGACCGGGTTGAAAAGGACGAGGGCATCGGGTTTGGAGGAAACCGAGGCATCTTCTCCCTCCTCCTCGAGACCGGGCACCGTCCCGGTAGCCGCCGCGACGTGGCCGCCGGCCGATCCTCCGCCCGCAGCCAGCCTTTTCGGGTCGATCCCGAGCTTTCCGGCGTTTTTGCGAATCCAACGGACCGCTGATTTTCCATCCTTCACGCACTCGAAGGGTGGGGTGCCTTGCCTGCTTCTTACCCGGTAGTCCGCAGTCATTGCGACCATTCCCCGGGAGGCCAGGTATTCGCAGTGCGGGGCAAACTGGGCGGGGTTGCCCCCGGACCAACCGCCGCCGAAGAAGAAGACGATGGCAGGCCGTTTGCCCTTTTTGGGATTATGGCCTTTGGGGTAAAAAACGTTGAGGATCAATTTCGATCCGCTTGCTTCCTTGTATGCCATGTGCTCGGCCCCTTTGATCGGCGGGGCGACCTTGCCTTTTTGGGCGAAGGACTGGCAAAAGAAGGACGTTGAAAGGAAAAGGGCGCAGGCGAGTGATTTCATGATGACGATCATTCTTAAAACCCGGCGGCTTAGGGCGAGCTCAAATCACCGGGGTTTGAACAATTGATTGCGAGGCGGGAGGAATTCAAATTCCCTCCAAGGGGTGGAACGGACAATCAGTCGTTTCCAACGGTTATCCAAGTTTTGCTCCGGTAATCGAAAAATAATTTCATTCCCTGCCATTGCCCCCGGAAATAGAGCCAGCCTGCATTGTCGCTCGAGTACACGAAGGGGTAGACTTCTTGATCCGTCCAGAGCCAACCAAGATCTTCCTTCCAAAGCCACAAGCCTGCGTCCGGGCTCTTGTCGGTGAAGAACCAACCCAAATCCTGATGCCGGGCCCAACCGTTTCCGTACATGCGGAAGTTCCCGAACCACCCGGATGTCCTCCAACCGCCTCCGATTTGCTCCATCTCAGTCCACCAGGCGGAGGGATCGGGCGCTTCCGGGGTCTTGAGCTTTCTGAGGGAACCTTTGTTCTCACCCGCTGCATTTATTGCATAAGTCCGGTAGTAATAGGTCGTTCCCGGCTCCAAGTCGTAGTGATTGATTGTGAATTCTTGCGTCTCCGGATCAATGGCGGCAGGGAGACGAAGAGAATTGAAGAATAGAATCTCTTTGCTGATCAAGATTCCGGCTTCCCACACAGGCGCCCCGCCATCCGTCAGTATTTTTCCTCCGAAGCGATAGTTCCCATTGTCATCCTTTTCGCAATAAAAAGTTTCAACGATCGGCACATAGGCAAATGAGTGGGGTTGTTGATTGTCCGGGTGGTTGTGTTCGGCATCGTTTCCGTCCGCATGGTCGTGTCCTGCCTCTGGACTTTGGTATTCCCCGTCTGGAGATTGGTATCCGTTGCCCGGGGGGAGGTAGTTGTCCGTAGGATCATCCAGGATCTGGACGATGAACTCTTTCTCAAGGAAGGCATTGCCGCCATCCATGGCCCTGACCCGGATGCTTGCGGTTGGGCTTGCCTCATGATCGAGAACGGAAGCGGTTCTGAGGGTCCCATTGCCATCGATGACAAAAAGGTGATTTTGGGCTGATCCCGGACCATGGACGAGAGAGAAGACGGGGGAGGTTCCGGGGATCGAACTGGTTGCGTTGAATTTTCCGACCATAGTTCCCGGAGGTTGGTTCTCGGAGGTGAACAAGGGGGCAAATGAGTCAAGGTTCGTTAGGTTGTTCGGAGCGGTTTCCTGGACATCGGTTAGGTTGACCGATAGGTTGAGGATTGCCGTTGTGGTTCCGTCGGATACCTGCACGGTTGCCTCGTAGCGGTTGTCCGAGTCGTTGTCCTCGGGGGACTCGAAATCCTTGGGCGTCAGGAAAGTGAGGATGCCGGTGGATGCGTTGAGTTCGAAAAGGAGGTGGTCGTCGCCGTAAGGAAGAGAGTAGGTGAGGGTGTCTCCGTCCGGATCGGTCGCATTGAATTCGAACACGAAGGTGTGGTTTTCGGGAACGCTCAGGTTGCCGTCCGACTGGAATAAAGGCGGGTTGTTCGGAGCGGTTTCCTGGACATCGGTTAGGTTGACCGATAGGTTGAGAATGGCCGTTGTGGTTCCGTCGGATACCTGCACGGTTGCCTCGTACCGGTTGTCCGAGTCGTTGTCCTCGGGTGACTCGAAGTCCTTTGGCGTGACGAAAGACAGGGTCCCGCTGGCCGCGTTGAGGGAGAACAAGTGGTGGTCGTCTCCGTAGAGGAGGGAGTAGGAGAGAACGTCCCCGTCCGGGTCGGACGCGTTGAAGTCGAATACGAAGGTGTG
>JABGWD010000426.1 GCA_018645725.1 Opitutia bacterium | reverse complement strand
CTTCCTTCGTGTGGGGCGGTGTGACCATCCACTTGGCTTCTCGTGTGTATCTATGCCTTTCTTCTTCGGATACGAAGCCGGGCAGATGAACTCCCTCGATTTTGTTCCGCGCAATCATCCTTTCCACTTCGGGTCGCAGTGGCCCGTCACCAAGCATGATCAGGGGCCAATCTTCGAAATTGGGGGAGAGGCGACGATAGGCTTCAAGGAGAACTCGAATACCTTTGTTGGAAACCCATCGCCCCAGAAAAAGGAATCCTTTTCTTTGATCCGTGGGGGTTGTTACGGTGGGCATTCGTGATACTACGGGAAGACGGGCGCTATTAGGACGGCGTTGTTTTTCCCAACTGTCCCAAACGAATTCGGAAATATACCATCGTCGGTCTGCGTTTCGGGCAGCCCAACGCCAAGCCAATAAGCGGGGATGAACCCCTTCCCTCCGCCAATTGTAGATGGTCATTGCACAAGGCAGGTTTCTTCGCTTGGCCATCCAAACACCTTCGACCAACGGGTTATGGAGGTGAACAAGATCGCAGGTATCAAAGGCTTTCCGTAGAAGAGGGTCGGATCGATTGACGAATTGGCTCTCGAATCTATTGAGCGCTTCTTCCGTCCATGTTTTTCGAATTTCTGTCTCGCTTGCTTCGATCGATCCATCATTGGCGAAACCTGCCACTTTTTTGCGCAACAAACGAACAGAAGCCCCACGTCCGAGCAAGTCCTCAATGAGGGTAAGGCAAAATGTCTCGATTCCTCCGAATTTGCCAAGGCAGGGAGCCAGCATGAGGATGCGTATGCCGCAAAGGTCGAGGTTTTTCTCCGCTGTTACCATTGATTGAGGCGAGTATTGACCCAGCGCTTGGCTTGGTTAATCCCGTAAGCGAAGGTTCCTCTGGATTGGCAAGGCTCGAAACTTGCTTGGACTGGAGACTGGTCACTGGGTATTTCTTTCGCATAGCTCTCGACCTTGGGTCGCCAATCATCCCGATAGGAACCAAGCAGATGAACACCGAAGGTTTCTTTGTCGATGGAGGCATTGGGATACAAGTTGGGTAACTGAGAGGGTGAGACGACTCGAGCCTGGCATCTTTTCGCCAAGCCAGCTTGAGCGGTAGGCATTACCCACTCGGGAATGCGATGGAATTTGTTTTGACTGAGGAACCACTCGAGATAATCCCAATCTATTGCTCGTTTGTCCCAGCAAACGAGTGCGGTGGTAATCCCTTTGACGATGACCGGACGCATGCCAAAACCGAACAAATGCCAAGGGCGTAAACAATAGGCATCCCATTGGATATCCCTGAGAAACAGTGCTCCACCCTCGACTTTCTTAGGTTCGAAGAGGCCGAAGAAGGGGCGGAGAAAAAGGATGTCTGCGTCGATGTAATAGCTAATTGGGTCATCGGGATGGGCGAACAACGGGTCGAAGAATTCTATTCCCCACAAGGAATCTTTCCTGATCGCTTGGCAATAAGGGTGTCCCGACAATTGGTCGAGTGTCCTTTCTTTGGTTTCTGCGAGGTCGATGAAATTCGTGTTTTCACCCAGTTGCCTTCTTGCCTGTTCTCGATCATTTTCCTGCAAGGATCCATCCTCGTGGATCAAGAGGCTGATTTTCTCCTCGCAATGCTCAAGAAGGGATTGGAGACATCGCAGATAGAATGGCAGAGAAATTCGACCAACAAGAGACTGCACGATAATTGGCAACTGTGGGTTTGAGGCTTCGCTCACGTTCTTTCGAACCAAGCATGAACTTCATTGGCAATCTTCTCGATCGATTCCTTTTCCAATTCGGGGAAGAGTGGCAATGTCAGGTTGCGTTGGTAGAAGGCTTCCGTGTTGGGCAGGTCATCGGCACCATGAAATCCCCCTGAATAGGCTTGATGCCGGTGTACGGGCAAATGGTAGTGCAGACTGGCTCCGATCCCGTTGTCCCGGAGGTGCTTCATCAATCCTTCCCGATTCTCTCGCTCGATGACATAGAGGTGCATGGCGTGAATCTCCTTGGCGCTTCGGTGGGGAAGGGTGAGGGGCAGATCGCGGAGTCTTTCGTCATACAAGTCCGCCAACTGACGGCGTTTATTGTTGTCGATGTCCAAGTGCTTGAGTTTGACCCGCAAGACCGCAGCCTGCAATTCGTCAAGTCGACTGTTCACACCGCTATGAATGCTCTCTCGTTCGTTATCCCAGCCATATTGGCGTAATTGACGGAGTCGTTCGGCTTTCTCCGGATCAGGGCAGAGGACGACGCCTCCGTCCCCGAGCGCTCCCAAGTTTTTAGTCGGGTAGCAACTGAAGGTAGCCAAGTCCCCAAAACTCCCGACTTTTTTTCCTTCGATCTCCGCTGCATGGGCTTGGGAGCAATCCTCAACTACCCAGAGATCGTTTGACCGTGCGATTTCCATGATACTATTCATGTCGCAGGGTTGTCCGAAGATGTGGACGGGAATAATCGCCTTTGTCCTATCTGAAATTCTCGATTGAAGGGATTGGGGACAGAGGCATCGAGTAAGTGGATCAATGTCGGCAAAAACCGGTCTGTACCCTGCTTGTTCGATGCCTGCAACGGTGGCAACGGCGGTGTGAGAGGCAGTTATGACTTCGTCCCCCTCTTTCAGACCAAGTGCCCGGAGGGATAGGGCAATGGCATCCGTTCCGTTTGCCACCCCTACCGAATGAAAATCGTGACCATGGAAGTCTGAAAACTCTTGCTCGAAAGATTCTACCTCATGACCCAGCACATACCATCCGGAATCAAGGACTCGTCGGATCGCTTGATCGATTTCATCCTTGTGCGATTGATAGGAGGCGGATGGGTCGCTGAATGGGATCATGATGCGTTCGGACTCAAATATAATAATCTAAATTCTTCCGGAAGTACTCGATGGATTTGGAAATCCCTTCCCGAAAGTTTACCTTGGGTTTCCATCCGAAAGTCGATTGGAAGGCTTGATAATCGCAGACGAAGTCGCCGATGTCGATCGCCTTACGGTCTTCGGGGAATGGAATCTTCTCGTAATTTGCACCCTCGATCTGATCACACATCAACTTGGCCGTGTCCTCAAGGGATAGAGGATCCGGCGCTCCCAAATTGAAAATCTTACCCTTGGCTTCAGATCGAGTGGCGGCGAGCAAAAGGGCATCCACTACGTCGTCGACGTGGTTGTAGTCCCTTCTCTGTCGACCATCGCCGAACACTTGGATCGGTTTGCCTTCCAGCAAGCTTCGAATCCAGATCCCAAGAAAGGTCTGTCGGGCATCTTTGATCCGCATTCTTGGACCGTATGTGTTGGTCAAGCGTAGCACGCTTGCAGAGATGCCATAGACGTCGTTGTAGACGATATGATACCATTCGCCCGCCATCTTGTTGACTCCGTTGATGTCCACCGGGTGCCAAGGATGTTTTTCATCGACGGGGAGGTACTGAGGTTTTCCGTAGATTTGACGAGTACTGGCAAATACAATTCGAATATCCGGATTATGCTTTCTACATGCTTCCAAGATGGAAAGTTGAGCTTTCGCATTAATATCCAAGTCGGTGAACGGATTTTCCATGGAATCCAAGTGACTGGTCTGCCCCGCCAAATTGAATAGAAAATCCTGATCCGGGATAAACTGGTCCATTGAAATGGAATCGCGGACATCAGTAATATTAATCTCCATTTGATCTTTGACGTCATGGAGATTATGGGGATTTCCTCCGTATTCCGGAATCAAGCTGTCCACAATGGTTACCTTAGCTCCGTCTTTCACGAGACGACGAGCCAAGTTTGAACCGATGAAGCCTAAACCACCGGTTATCAATACATTTTTGTTTCTCATGAATTAACAGGTAGGGATTTTAGCATCTCGCGTGCCGTGTGTTCGATCCCATCGAAAAAAGTTGGTCTCGGCTTGGCCATGCATTCAGTGAGTTTTACTGACAAGCTGGGGTCGTTCAAAAGGATGACCTGTTCGCGAAATCGTTCGAATACAAAAAGCCGACCCGATGGGGTGTCTCCGTCGTCGTAGGCCAGAACCGTCAGTCCGTGTTCGAGCATGGCCGCAGTCGCACCACTTTTTCCCATAATGTCAAAGGGGGTAGTGGATACCCCCAGTGCAGATTCTTGCAGATGGCGCGAAAGACTTTCCGGGTTTAATTCTCCGGTAGCCTCCAATTGGAAATCGTGCTTATCGGCTTCATCCTGCAAGGCTTTCAGACCCCCTTGCTCGCGGTGTCTCCCGAGAATAAGCAAGCGAACGGTTTGCTTGGTGGTTTTTGAAACTGCGAGTAGTTGCTCGGATAAGAGAGGGTAGGGGAAGGAATCGTACAAAGTCCCGAAAAAAGCTACCTTTAGTTCGTTGTCTTCCGCTCTGCGAACTGCGCTTTCTTCGAGGGGAGAGTGGGGGATGTTCCCGAACAAGTACAGGTGTTGGGCATCTACCCCAACCTTACTCAATCGATCGAGAGCGGCGCAATTGGTGGAGTGAATGCTTTGAGGTTGGGCATGATCTAAAAAACGAAGAATTTCACGTTTTTGCCTACCGCCTTGCCATCTTTCCTTCCATTTGGCGGATGGATAGGCTCCAATCCAAATCTCGTGGAACATAACTTGAAGTTTTCTGTTCCGAACCGCTCGGCCAAACTTAAGCAAGGATGATCCTGACAAGCCATTGGGTGAAAAGGCGTACGGGGCGAACTGCAGGCTGATTAGATCGACCTCTGGCAAGTTATTTGCCAAGGAGGAAAAGGAAGAAGTTGAGGATGGCTCGATGCTGATCCGTTGGCACTCGTGCCCCCAGTTTTCCAGCTTGGTTGATAGTAACGAGACATAGTCGCTGACTCCGCATCGCCCAGGCAGATACTTCCCCAGAATGAAAGCAAGTTTCAAGAAGTTTTGCTGGTTTTATGAATTATGAAATTTCTCAGACGGATTATCGAACGATTTGATTCAATTGCCATGAAGCTTAGCCAAGAAGTAAGCAAAATAAGGATAGATAGTAAGCAAATGGTTGTTAACTCGGTAGTCGAATTATCTATCTCAGGTAGCAACAAATTGGAAACCGAAAGAATCGGGACGTGACAAAGGTAAGTCGAATAGGAAACGTCTCCCAAAAGGCTCAATTTCGAAACGGCCCAATTATCTTGCTTCAAATGTCTCTCGAATAATGCGAAGAACCCAACTGTCGCAGTGCAAAACAGAAGCTTGGCTTTAAGGTATTCTCCCGTATGCGGAAATAAAACCAAGCTAAGCAAGAGTAACGTTATGCATATATATAAATTAGCATTCTTAGGAATTTTTCCTGACCAAAGACAAATTTTGTAAAGTGCCATACCAAGAACAAACTCGAAAAGCAAATCTCCTCTTGCCCATATGCAGTGGCATTCATCGGTTGCAGAGGGCAGTAATGGGAAGATCAAAAGCAGAAAGGAACAAAGGTAAATGGCTCTTGCCCGAGCCACGAGAATGCAAGTCGACAAAAGCGCATAAAAAAGCATCTCGAAGTTTAAGGTCCACCCGACGGTCAAAGTGGGAAAGCACCCTGTTCCGGATGGGTTTTCGCTCGAAATGTAAAAAAGGGAAAGGAACAAGGTGTGTCCATCATAACTGCTAAGCAAATAGCGCTCGTTGAAGATTTCAATGATAAGAACCGTGAGGAGGGTGTAGAACCAATAGGTCGGTGTAATTCGGAGCAACCTCTTGAGGAAAAATTCGAAGGGTTGGCACTTCTTGTCCACCACGCATTTACACATGATAAATCCGCTCAAGACAAAAAACAGATCAACCCCAAGCATGCCATGGGAGGAAAAAAAATCTCCCACGAAGCTCTGGCTTTGGAAACCATGGAAGATTTGCATATAATGATAATAAACCACCATCCATGCAGCAAATCCCCTAAGGATTTGCAACAATTTCAGTTTTTGCTTCAAAGGATTTTGCGATTAGGAAAGAAGATTTCGGCTAATAATCTTTTCCCAAGTTTCTTCTGCACCGGGGACATTTCTCTTGTTTGCGAGAATTTCCTTTCCTAAGACAATGGATTCGGGGTATCCCCATTGACGATGATGTAGCTCAGCACTGTCGTACCATTCCCCAAGCAGGGTCATGGAAGGGACATGGAAAGCACCGGATAGGTGCATGGGAAGAGAGCTGTTGGTTATCACGAAATCGGATTTGGCGACTAGGGAAGCTGATTGGCGCAATGACAATTCTCCGCAAAAATTTTCAATGCGCTGGGTTTTAGCCGATAGATCGCTTGCGGGGACTCTCTTCGGCCTTGCCATCTTTCCCGCCATGGAGCTCTTGGATATGTTCCGATCCAAATCTCGTGGAACATAACTTGAAGGTTTCTGTTCCGAACCGCTTGGCCGAACTTAAGCAAGGCTGATCCTGACAAGCCATTGGGTGAGAAGGCGTACGGGGCGAACTGCAGGCTGATTATATCGACTTCGGGCAAATTATCTGCCAAGGAGGAAAAGGAAGAAGTTGAGGATGGATCGATGCTGATTCGTTGGCACGAGTGTCCTTTTTTCTCAAGTTTTTCTCCGAGCAACCGGGCGTAATCACTTACCCCGCAAGCACCGGGTCGATATGGACCAAGAACGAGGGCAATTCTCATAAGCGAATGCGAAGGCTTTCAAGAGTATGCTTTTCGAAGGACTCGAAGGCATTTTCGGGTTTGGAGGTATTGTGGATGCCGTTAGAAGTTTCCTTGCCGAGTACCAATCCTTCTGGGTATCCCCATTGCTTGTAGTGGAGCTTGGCACTGTCGTACCATTCGCCTAGCAAGGTCATGGAAGGGATTCGGAAAGCTCCGGCTAGGTGCATGGGAAGAGAGCTGTTGCTGATGACATAGTCAGAAGACGAAACGACTGCAGCGGATTCTCTTAGACTCAATTTCCCGCAAAGATTCTTTATTCTTGATTCGAACCCGTAAAACCGAGCTTTTGGTAACCGATTTTGATCTTCTTGTCCCCCGATGACGCAGATTTGGTGGTTAGTTCTTTTCAATATCATGTTAGCCAGCTCTGCGAACCTTTGGTCTCCCCACCTTTTCTCTTCAAAACTACCCCCTGGGGCAATTACGATGCGAGATCGATTTACTGGTTCTTCCCAGAACTTTTCCGCGAAGCAAGTCTCCTCTTCGGATAGGTAGATTTGTGGTCTCATGGAGGTTTTGTCGCTTATTCCAAGAAGTTCGCCCATCTTGATACACGCCTTGGCGACATGCTCGTCGTTGTCATAGGTAATATGCTTTTGAGTTGCGGAGTGACCGCCGGCATAGCCCTTTACGCCGATTCGCAAGGGGATTCCGCATCTCAGGAGTAGCATCGAACCCCAGATGCTACCCACTACGTCGAAGCCGATGTCGTGCTTCATTGCGGAAAGTGCCCTTGATTCCGAAGAAAACAATACGTAGGTCAGGATTTTCAACAAATTGGGGGCAATCACAAATTGGTTGTGCCAAGGAGCATTAATGGCAACGCAGCTACTTAGGTGCGGGTTATTTTCCAGCAATTGCTCATGCCAACTGCCAATCCCGACGACGATTTCGGCATCCGGATACCTTCGTTTGAGCATTTCGAAGAGTGGGGTGGCGCATAAAAGATCTCCCAAGCCATTGTTGCGAAGAATGAAAATTGATTTCGGGGTTGGTGGTATTTTTCGCTGGAATGGCTTGGAAGCAAAGCTAATGCCTTTGAGCACCGATTCGGCCAAGTTTCTACGGCTAATCTTTGGGCCGAGCATGAAATTCGGAAACGCCACTGGAATTATCATTTAAGTTTTCTACCAAGTAACCCATGTCGCCAAGAAACTCCTTGACCTCATTAGGCTTGATTCCAAGTTGCTTCTGCCTCTCGGAGTTTTCCTCGAAGAAGACGTTTCTTATGCGTTTGCGCTTCAAGAGCCGTTCGGCTCCGTACAAAACCCAGGTGTCGGCTCCCTCGACGTCGATTTTAAGGACATCGATGAGGCTATCCTCAGCTAAAAACTCATCAAGCCTGTGAACCGTGACTTCGAACCCCGAGTCTTTCGACTGGGTCAAGCCTCCCCAAGTGGTTTGGCTACTTTCCATCAAGTCGAAATTCATCGTCTCGTGGAATTTCCCAAGAGCTTTGTTTTCCACTTGGATGTGGTTTTCAACGGAGTTGATCTTGGCGTTGTGGGCAAGGGCATCGGCGTTCTCTTCCACGGCTTCGAAGGCAACCACCTTGTTGGCCCGGGAAACTCCTGCCCAAAGGAGACTGTAGTATCCGTAGTTGGCCCCGACGTCCACGAAGAGACCCCCTTTGTTTGCAAGTTCCATGAAGATTTTGGACAAATGAAGTTCGAAGAATCCAGTATAGGCTATTTGTTGGTGAGATTGATCATGAGTGCTCAGGTCCATTTTCATGTGGGGAAGGAAACTGAGGGGAGCATGCCTAAAGAGCTTTTCCCTCGAGGATGCGCCCTTAAAAAAGAAACGATAAAATATGGAGACCCTGAGCTGGGGCGGTAGAAAACGTAATATTGTTCTAGGGTAAGCCATACAAAACTACTTTCGAACTACAAGCATGCGAGAATGTCGGTGGAAAAATTGGTCGGATAATGCCTCGCCTTAAAGGGGCTCGCAGGTAAAGGCGGATGAACCCCTATCTCGCACATGGAACCATTACCGGAGGGAGAGGACGCAAGGTCTTGTTCCTTGCAAAAGAAGAGCTTGTAGCCGAAGCTTTCGAGGAACCCAAGCAATTCTCGGGGATCAATTCCGTAACGGAACTGGTTTTCCGGAATCACTTCCACATAGAGGGCGCCGACAAGTCCTTCGGACAGGAAGTTTTTCCATCCCTTCAGGCAAGGTAGCTCATAACCTTCCAGATCGATTTTTGCAAAATCAATGCTTTTAATTCCCATGGATTCGCAATAGTCATCCAGGAGAATGTTTCTTACCGCTTGTCCCTCGCCTTTTCCGTTTGAAACATGCGATTGTCCGCTTTGTTTTTTCTCGATGCAAAAATTGCTGGAACCATCTTGGTCGCTGAGGCAACCATGTCCGATGAGAAGGTCGTGGGATTCATGTAGTTCAATGGATTTTCCCAGCAGCGAAACCAGTTGAGGGTTGGCTTCAAAAAGATGATATTGAGCCGAAGGCCTGCTGGGAAGCATGCCGAAGGTGCAAAAACCAACATTGGCGCCCAAGTCGAAGAAAACTCCTTTTTCACCTAGAAAAGAACGGGCAATGGTGAAGAAATGCTGCTCGAACTCCCCTTTGATGAAAACGTTTCTGGGTTCCGGATCCGAGAGATCGATGATGGTTCTCGCACCGTTATTAAACTCAATCTCGCTCACCCGGTTCTGCAGACCGATTTTGCAGAGAAAATCGATGGTTTTGTGTCTGAGTAAGAATCTAGGTAGGCAATGAAGAAGTTGCATGGAGGTAGAAATAGTCGCCTTCTTGTTGAGGGTCGTAATCGGGAAACCCTTTCTCGATCTTGCGGAATGAATCGTATCCAAGACTCTCCAAAAGATCAATCAATTCAAGCCTTCGATCATCTGGGAGTGTGACCTCGAGTGAAATTTGAGGGAGATGATTTGCTAACGTATCCTTCATTCGTTTCAATGCCTTAAGCTCAAAACCTTCGACGTCGCATTTCAGAAAATCCAATCGCTTCAGTTCGATCTCTCTCGCACATGCGTCGAGAGGGAGAACCTTGACCATTCTGATTGAACACGTGGAGTCAGATCCTCCTCGTAGGGTTGCCTTCTCGGAATCCTCCGGGTCATAGGAAATTCCCATCATTTCCTCGGAGTCTCCAGCCGCAATATTGCTTGCCTTTACATTCTTTAATTTTCGTAATGTATGCCGTAATGATTCAAATGTTTCTGGGACCGGTTCGAAGCAGTGTACATACCCGTGTTTCCCACATAGTTTCGAGAACAGGACGGAAAAATATCCGATGTTTGCCCCAATATCGAAAATCACATCTCCTTTCTTGATGGATCGGAGGTAGAGCTGTTTCTCGAAATTAACGGAACTCTTCCGGGCGGAAAGCCAAGCGTAGACATGCGGGAATCTAAGGAGCCAAGCAAACTTAGTCACTCTTCTGCTTGTCGTGATGGAAGAAATGAAGGCATGAGGTTCTTGCTTTTTCGCGAAATCCGTTGCGGGTGTAGATGTTAATGGCACCCTCATTATTAGACTCCGTTGTAACTTCAACGCGAGAAATTTTTGCTTCGGAAGCTTGGGCAAGGATATGCCCGATGAGCCGAGTTCCTACGCCTTTTCTTTTTTCCAATACGGAGACAAGGTCTATTTTGAGAATATCCTTTTTAAGTTGAGGAATACAAAGTCCTGATTCCAGGGCATAAACCGCTTTGTTTGGAAAAGAAAAAGAATTTTCAATCCACTTTGAGTAAAATCGGCTGATCGTGTCACTCGGGATTCGAGAGTCGAGGGATAGTCGATCTTTTTTGAAATTATTGGCATGTGACGCAATAGACATTGGTTCCAAGTTCTTCAATTCAGTAACCCCGCCGTCCAAGCGCAGGTCGCTGTCCGTGGGAGAGGCTTCGAAGGTAACTTGGTCGCACACATGAACGAAGCCCTCCTCCTGCAAGTACCTCACATCCGAGTTGTCGAGGCCGGAAACCTTTGCATCGCAGCCAAAAACGGGCAGGTCGAGATTTCTCAGAGACTCGAGGTCTCGAGAGAGGGATTCCCTTGCCTCCGTATTGAGCCTGAAAAAGGGAAAACCGAAGACTTCGCTGTCGAATGGGAGATGGGTTAGGGCGGTGAAACTGGAGTAATCTTGCACTTTATTTTGAGGTGCTTTTCGCCAATGCTTTACGGAGAGTCTCGACCACATAATGTTGTTCGTTTTGTTTGAGTGAGGGGTATAGTGGGAGGCTTATGGTCGAGTCTCCTATCTGTTCCGCCACTGGGAAGTCTCCACGTTTAAATCCAAAGCGTTCGCGGTAGTATTTCATCAAGTGGACAACACGAAAGTTTACGCCTACTCCAACGCCATGTTGAGACATCTCTGTCAGAATTTGATCCCTGTCCTCTGCTTCGGATCTAATGGTGTAGAGATGATGTGCGTGAGTGGAGCCGGGAATGGTGCAAGGCGTGGAAATCGACTCGATATCTGCTAGCAAGTCATCATACTGTTCGCACAATTTTTGCCTACGTAGTCTTCTTTCTTCAATCAGGTCGAGTTGAGGCAGTAGCAGAGATGCGGACAAGTCATTCATGTTACATTTGTACCCGAGGGTGGTCATGTCCCAATGTCGGTACCCTTTTCCTTTGTGTTGGTCTTTGGCGTAGGTATCGACTCCGTGCAGGCGAAGAGGTTGTAGGCGGTCTGCCAGATCATCGTTATTTGTGACGATGGCACCCCCTTCACCGCAGGTTAGGTTTTTCGTTGCATAGAAACTGAAGGCGGCGGCGTCGCTAAGAGCTCCTGGTCGCAACCCATCTCTAACGCCTTCAACGCAGTGAGCACAATCTTCAAGGAGGAAGAGCCCACGTTCATTTGTAATTTTACGAAGTGTTTTCATGTCTGACATTTGACCGTACAAATGCACAACAATCACTCCCTTTATCGTTTCATCTCGATCAAGTACTTCACGAGCGGCTTCTGGGTTCAGATTGCCCGTATGCGGGTCTACGTCCGCGAACACTGGTTCGGCTCCGGCGTGCAGGATTGTGTTGGCAGTGGCGATATAGGTGAGAGGAGTTGTCAACACTCTGTCGCCTCCACCGACGCCGAGCGCCTTGAGGGTAATAAAGTTACCCATCGTCCAGCTTGTCACGCCCAAGCATCTCCGGGTTCCAAGATAGTCGGAGAAACGTTGCTCGAACTCCTCTGTTTTCGGACCCGTTGTCAAGAAGAGTGAACGAATCGTTTCCGTTATTTCGTCGATTTCCGTTTGACCTAGTTCGTGGCGGTAGAATTCGACTTTCATTGATTTACTCACTTATTTCAGCTTGAAACGGTATTTAATTTAGAATAACTGGCCGTCTATTTTAATTTCGTCTAATATTTTTTCTGAGTCGATAAGGTACTTATAATATTTGACCGTGACTGTTTTTGCATCGGAGGGATCGATTTCTCCTGAAACCAATGATTCGTAAATCTCCCTTATTCCGTATTCTATGTCGTATTTCGTCTCGTACCCCATGATTTCTTTGATTTTGTTGAATTTTACATTATAATTTCTTTTATCATTGTCATCTGGGACCATTTCCAAATCCACATTTATGGGAAGGACTCGCTTGATCGTTTTGGCAACTTGTTCCACTTGATAGTTTTGTTCGTTAGATCCGATGTTGAATGCCTCTCCGTTTACTAAATCCGTATTAGATTCGATTACTTTCCCAAACGCTCTTGCGACATCTTTCACATGAATCAGGGGGCGCCATTGCTTCCCACCACCAAGAATCATAATCTTCCCTTTTGTAAATGCGTACATCGTCATTATGTTTATAATTAGGTCGAATCTCATTCTGTGTGACAAACCGAAGACGGTAGATAGCCTTAGGAATGTCACGCAGAAGTCATTCGATGACAAGGTTCTAATCTCTCTTTCGGAGGCTATCTTTGATTTGGCGTACAGCGATACGGGTTTCAGTTCCGAACTCTCGCATAGGGGTTTGCCATCGCTTGCACCGTAGATACTACAAGAAGAAGCCATTGCGTATCGATTGACTCCAGCAGCCTTGGCGGAAGTGGCTACGTTTACCGTGCCTTGCCGGTTGATTTTATCAGTGAGGTCCTCGTCGAGGTCGCAAGCGGGGTCATTTGAAATTCCCGCTAGGTCGATCACGCTATCGATGCCCCGGAAGTCCTCTGTTTTGACATACCTAATGTCTTTTCTGATGAAATGGAAATTCTCGTCGTCCAAAAACTTCCTTATTGACTGTAGTCCGAAGTAGAAGCGATCGATGCATTTGACTTCATACCCTTTGGACAGGAATGATTCGATCATTATGCTTCCTATATATCCTCCTCCACCAGTGATTGCTATTTTGTTGCGTCTGTTTTCAGTCATTTTGCCATTTTGTTTATAATTTATTTTGGTTTGGCACCACTAGTTTGAGCAGATGGCTTTTTCAAAACGTTTTAAAAAGTTTTCGGCGGTGGATTCCTTTGCGAGTTTTTGTTGATGCTGAACGATTACATCGTCGAAATTATCGGCGTGGGTTGCTAAATTTCGGGCAAATTCGTTGGCTGATTCGGCAAAAAATGCAAGTCCAGGGAATTTTGTCAGACCAGGGAGGGGAGTACTGACTATCGGTTTTCCGATTGCACAGTATTCGATGAATTTGTTTGGACAGGTTCCGAGGTTTGCATCGTTTAAGCGATAAGGAACGATGCATATGCTGAAAGCTCTTATTACTGTGGGCATTTCGGAGTAATCTAGATCTTCAATGATGTGGACATTTTGGTATTTACGGATTTCGTTCATTCTTGCGTAGGTGCTGGAAGTTTCATCCCCCTTTCCTACTAGAACGAAGGTGATGCGAGGGAGTTGTTCCACGACGCTTGTAAGCATTGAGTAATCGATGCGTCGGTCGGAGAGTGTGCCCACATAGCCGGCGATGGGAGACGATTTGGGTTTCTCTTGGAGTGCTATGATAAGAGAATTCAATGGTTTCTTTGTTGAGCATGCTTGAAAAATCGAAAGGTCGCAGCACATGTTGAAATGCATTTTTTTTCCTGCGAATGAGTCGGGCACTTTGTCAAATGCCGGTGGAGTTAGACAAAGGAGTAGATCGAAGTCCTTGTAGCGGGAATATTCTCTTACTGGGTCGAATAAATCTCCCGACCAGAAGATGGAGGCTTCGGGCGAGTATTCACGTAAGAGGTAACTGTAGGCAGTGGATATGGACCAGACGGAGGAGGGGGTTCGAAGGAAGAGCAAAGTGAACAACTTGATTTGCAATCTTACTTCCAGTCGATCAAATCCCGAGTTTTCGGGGGAACGGCGGAAGAACCAAGGGCTTAGGATCATTAGTTTGCGGTTTGGAAATGAGACCCGAAAGGAGGTGGGGTTTCGTGAGGGAGGATTCACCCAAATAGTAGGACCTCTACGAGACAATTCTTCAGCGTAGAACTTTGGGCATGGGTGCAGGTAATAACTCCACGGAATTTCGCTGAGAATGAGATTTTTTCGCCATGGATTCATCGAAGACTCCTTCGGTTGTGGCGAAAAATGAGGAACATACTCCGTAGGGTCACGATAGTCTGAAAAAAGAGAATGTCGATTCCTCGGCAATTATAGGCACACGCACAGGTTCGCAGGTCACTTGTGAGCATGCGGGCGAGGTTGCGAGTGTAGCCGGAAAAAGTGAATTCCCGTTCTTTGGGACGGTGTTTCTTAAGGAAACGTATAAAATCAGCGGATTCGTAGTTTCTTGCCTTCCAGTTATTACCTCCTTTGCGGACTGACCGCCATGGATGGCATGCAGCCGCCTCATAAACGAAAAAGGACCGTGCCTCTGCCTGTCGAAGTCTGCGGGCGAAGTCGACATCCTCGTAGGCCACCTCAAACTGCTCGTCCAATCCTCCAAGCTTCTCGAAAATACTTTTTCTTACGCAAAGATTGCTGGTCCAAAAGAGGCCGCCATTCTCGTTAGCGGGACATCCTTCCGCCCAAGTTTTCCTTGGGCGATCCGGAAAGATCCTTCCCTCTAGAACGCCAACTGAAGGGTTCTCCCTAATGGCCTTGGAGTAGGCCGAAAGGTAGCCGGTCTGGGCGATACAGTCGTCGTCGATAAAAACGATCCATTCACCTTGAGCTCTCGCCACGCCTGCGTTACGGTTTCCGGCAGGGCCATTTTGTTTGCCTTTTCCCCACGAAACCTGAGGGAACTCCTTTTCCACGAGAATCCGACAAAGGTCGGAACGTGAGTCGTCGGTGACAATAATTTCGTAAACTGGGGCATCTTGTTGATTTTCAGGCTTAAGTGAGTTCAGGCACCTACGAAGGTCATCCGGTCTTTCGTAGGTTGGGATTACTACACTGAAAAAGGGCGTTTGCTTGTTTTGGGAATTGCTCATGACATGACTTCCTTCAGGAAGGCGACGACATCCGCATCGAAACGTGCCGGAGAAAAATTTCTCTCAGCTATTTTTCGCCCCCTATCACCCATCTCGGAAACGAGTTTCGGCTTCTCAATAAGTAGGTTCATCTTGACCCTCCAGTCCTCGATGTCTTTTGGGCGTATCCAGAGTCCGCAACCTTCGGTTTCAGGGTCAAGGCCAAGGCATCCAGATTTCGTCATGAGGACGGGCTTGGCCATGGCCATGCCTTCCAGTAGGTTGGTGTAACCACAGGTGTCGTCTGCATCACCCGTAAGCGGGATGCAGACGGCCAAGCACTGAGCATACCATTCCCGTAGAGTTGGGTAATCGATGGCTTGATCGGGAGGGTCGGTGGATGTGTTGGTCCATTTAAGGTTAGGCGGAAGATTTGCAGGGCGTAAGGAGCCAGGACCAATAACGCGTCCATCTGCATTTATTTTTTCGGCGCCTCGGGCCAATGTTTCGTAATCTCGCTCGGTTTTGCCTGTAGCGAGGAAGAAGGGGCGTTGGGGTGATGTCTCAGCGGGTTTGCCATCGAATAGGTCG
>JABGWD010000425.1 GCA_018645725.1 Opitutia bacterium | reverse complement strand
GAACATTTACGAGCACACTTGGCGTATCCCTTTCATCGTAAAAGGTCCCGGGATTGAGGCGGGCTCGCGGGTCGCTGGCAACGTCTACCTGCTCGACGTCTTGGCCACCTTGTGCGACTTGGCCAAGATCGATGCCCCCAAGACCTCGGAGGGAATCAGTTTCAAGCCGGTTCTCATGGGCGACAAGAAGCAAGTGCGCGACGTATTGTTCGGGGTCTATTGCGGCGGAGGTCGCCCCGGTTCGCGATGCGTCAAGAAGGGCGATTGGAAGCTGACCAAGTACGAGGTTACCAAAACCGGGGTAAAGCACACCCAGCTCTTCAACTTGAAGGACAACCCGCACGAGTTCATGAAGGAGCACCATGATCCCAAGGTCGCTGCCATGACCGGGGTCAAGCCGACCAAGAACCAAGTCAACTTGGCCAAGGATCCCAAGTATGCCGACAAACTGAAGGAAATGGAGGGTGTTCTATTGTCCGAAATGCGACGTCTCGATGATCCTTACCGCCTTTGGAATCAGCCTGACGACGGACTCGAGGTGCCAATCATTAAAGAGAAGATAAAGAAGCCCAAGAAGCCCCGTAAACCGAAGAACAAATAGAAAGGTTCTTCATGCCCCGAGTCGTTGCCTTTCTCCTTCTCCTCTGTTGCGGATGCTTCCCGGCGCTCGCTGCCTTGCATACGGCCAAGATCTTTTCCGACCATATGGTGTTGCAGCGCGATGCCGCGGTTCCTTTGTGGGGCAAGGCGGACGCGGGCGCTTCCGTGATGGTATCCTTTGCCGGTCAATCGGTGAGAACCAAGGCGAACGAGAATGGGCGTTGGAAAGTGAAGCTGGAACCTATGAAGTCCTCGGCGAAGGGACGGTCCATGAAAATCAGCTCCGGTGACGATCGGGTGGTCATTGAGGATGTTTTGGTCGGCGACGTATGGTTTGCCGGTGGACAGTCCAACATGGACTACAAGGTCAACGGCATGGCTCGTCGCTTGACCGAAGGCAAGAAACTGGCGGATGAAGCGAACTATCCAGCGATCCGTCACCGCAAGGTCAACGAACGCAACTCGGCCGCTCCTCAGCCCGACCTGACAGGAGGAGCTTGGGTGGTCTGTTCTCCGAAGAGCGTGGGCGGCTTTTCGGGCGTGGCCTTTGTCTTTGCCCGGCGTTTGCACTTGGAACTCAACATTCCCATCGGGGTGATCGATTGCGCTTGGGGTGGTACGCCAATCGAGCCTTACGTTCCAGCAGAGGCATTCACGGGGCATCCTACGTTGGTCAAGCTTGCCAAGTACGCCAAATCCGGAGACACCGAGGCAATCAAGAAAATGCCCGGCGGCACCTTTGTCCGCAGTCCGGCTTGGCTAGCTGGGGCGATCTACAACGGACGCATCGCCCCGGTTGCGCCTTACGGCATACGGGGCGCAATCTGGTATCAGGCCGAGTCCAATTGCGGAAAAGGGGAAGATCCGCGCGATTACAGGCACAAGCAGCGGGCCCTGGTCCAAGGATGGCGCCAGGCATGGAACAACGAGAACCTGCCGTTTTTCTACGTCCAGTTGCCCCAATGGAAAAGCTATGCCTGGACCTATGCCCGCGAGGAGCAGTTCCGTGCCATGGAGGTCGACGGCACGGGGATGGCGGTCACCATCGACCTCGACAATGCAAACGACATCCATCCGCCCAACAAGATCGACGTCGGGGAGCGCTTGGCGCTTTGGCCCCTGGCCAAGGTATATGGCAAAAAGATACCATTCAGCGGACCCTTGTTTCGGAAAGCCGAGTTTCGCGGTAGGGAGGCGGTGGTACATTTCGATTATGCCAAGGAAGGACTCATGATCGGTCGCATCGTGGGAGTGGGCAAAATTGTCGAGGAGAAGGATGGTACCTTGAACGGCTTTGAATTGTCGGGGGATGATGGTATTTGGCATCCGGCCAAGGCCAAGGTGGAGGGACGGACCGTTTTGGTGAAGAGTCTCCAAGTAAAGCAACCGGTTGCGGTGCGTTACGCCTGCCATCCGGAAGCTCCCAAGGCTCACCCATGGAACCTATACAACAAGGCAGGCTTGCCGGCTTCTCCTTTTTGTTCGGACTGGAGAAAAATGCCCTATGACCCGATCAAGAACCCGATGCGCCAATAGCATCGGTTGCCAGTTGAAAACGGACTCGCAGGCTCGTCCCTCCAAGAATCGTAATAATGGAAACGGACTCGCTGGCTCGTCCCTCCAAGAATTGTGATAATGAAAACGGAATCCAAGAATCGTGATGATGGAAACGGACTCCAAGAATCGTCGTCTTGAAATTGGAGGGACGAGCCTGCGAGTCCGCACCCCCTTGGGAAATCCGTTTGACGTTGCTCTCGGGAGTTGTGAGGTTTCCTGTCACTTTCCCGGCATGCCCAATCCCATGAATCGCTCCTTTTTCACCGCCATCCTCCTAGTCGGATGGCTCTCCGCTTCCCTTCATTCCTCCAAGGCTGACCCGCGTCCAGGCAGTCCCCTCTTTCGTTTCGGGGCCGTGGCCGATTGCCAGTACTGCGAAAAGACAAGCGGGAAAAGAAAGTACAACCTGTCTCCCAAGAAACTCACCGCTTGCGTGGAGCATTACAACAAGCTGGAGCTTTCCTTCGTGGTGCATCTCGGAGATTTTATTGATCGGGACTTCGAGAGCTTCGACAAAGTCGTTCCGATCTACAACCGCTTGAAGGCGCCGCACTATCACGTGCTCGGCAACCATGACTTTGAGGTGGCCGATGACAAGAAGGCCTTGGTGCCGGCCAAGCTTGGGCTCAAGGAGCGCTACTACGACTTCACCCGCAAAGGTTGGCGGTTCATCGCAATAGACGGCAACGACGTGAGCCTATATGCTTGGCCCAAGAATGACCCTCGCACCAAGGCGGCCTCCGAATACCATAAATCTCTAAACCCGCGACCTGCCAGATGGAACGGGGCCGTGGGGGACGAGCAATTGAAATGGATCGAGGCCAAGTTGCAGGCCGCCGCGAAAGCTAAAGAGCGGGTGATGCTCTTTTGTCATTTCCCGGTTTACCCAAAGAACGGTCACAACCTCTGGAATGACAACGCCCTGACTAGCCTGCTGGCCCGCTATCCCTGCGTGGCGGCTTACGTCAACGGACACAACCATGCCGGCAACTACGGCCAGCGCGACGGGATACACTATCTCACGCTGAAAGGCATGGTGGACACCGAGGAAAGCTCATATTCGATCATTGAGGTGTACCCAGACCGCCTCGTAGTGAAAGGGTTTGGCCGGGAAACGAACCGCGACCTGCCATTGTCCAAGCGTCCCTAGCAAGAACTGTCAATCCGTGAGCCCGAAGGCACGGAAGCCTCCCCCGGTCTCCCAAAATATTGCTTCTCTGAATCAGGATGGTGTGGTAGGATTCTCTCAGCAATGAAAGTACTGATCCCAATTGTTATAGGTTTGTTGTTTGTGGGGTGTGAGAAAGGCAATCAAACTGTTAAAGAGAAATCCGAAGCAGCTCCGTCTAAGGGGGATGACAAAAAGCCTACCGTCAAAAGCATGCTGGCTATTGTCGGGCAACCCTTGACCAAGGATGAAGAAAACTTTGCAGGTCGACGGAAAGGTGAGTACCAGTTTGGCCCCGATGAACCTGTAACGCATGCAGAGGCAATTTATCGAAAGGACCACACCTGTTCTATTTTGTACCTCCATCATGCGCTCAGTGAAAACGGGTCTCTTATTGAAGGAAAATTTGATCGTCAGTTAGCCCATGGGATATGGCAAAAGAAGGGTGATCGCCTTTATTTTCTGGACCTCGTTTTCAACGATGAAAAAAATTCCGAGAAAGACCAGAAGGTGCTTGAACCAATACTGATTGAGGCAGGCAAAACCAAGTTTGTTTATAAGATTCCAGAATCAAAAGATGAAGAAGGGGAGATCATCCCAGAGTCAATACTCCAAGAGGAATCCATCAAGAAGTTCGAGTACCCGGAGATGCGGGCATACAACTCCGCAGATGCTCTGGAGCGCTTTGATTTGCCAAGAGCCTACAGGAATGCCAAGGAACCCGAACATCTTGAAGACGGGAATAATGAATAACCATCTCTCCCGGGAAATCTCACGTATCTCGACACTGATTGCACAGTAGTTTCCACGACTGGTTCTCCGAGTCATCTCTGAACCCAATCATAGATATCCCCCCAAACACACGGATTCCAATCGGGATGGTGTAGAAATGAGCGGGAGCTGTCGTTACCCGATCGATTTCGGTAGGCTTACTTCCAGTTCTTCGCGGACTTATCGAGCTGTTTGTCCGTGAGCCCGAAAGCTTTTGCAACGCCTCGGGCCATCATGACGTTTCCAGCCTTGTTCATGTGCACCCCATCACTGGTCAATTGCTTTCCCTTGGGGGCATCGGCGGGAAATTTCTTCAAGCCTGCCTGCATATCGGCGTTGAGGTCGGCCAAGAGGCATTTCTTTTCCTTGGCCAGAGTCCTGATGAATTCATTGTAGGGAGCAAGTTTTTGATTCAGGTCATTTGCTTGGTCTTCCCTGATCATGGTGGAGGTGAGCAGCATGACCTTGACTCCGGCCGCTTGGGCTTGATCGACAATCGCCGTGATATTCTTCTTGTAAGAAGGAAGATCGACCCCGCGCGCCCCATGCCAGACGTCGTTGACGCCGCAGCTCAGGGTCATCCAGTCCGGCTTGTGCTTGAGAACGTCCTTTTCCAGTCGGGCCAGCATCTGGTTGGACTTATGGCCACCAATTCCGGCAAATACGGGAGTGGCTTCAACACCTTGGTCCTTCAAGGCGGAGAGCACCAGTTGGCAGTATCCGCCGGGACGTCTGCCGGCGGCGGTGATGGAATCGCCCAGGAAGGCGATTTTTTGACCATTGGCCACGGCGATTTTGCCGGACTCGGCTGCCTCGGCATTGTTTCCTGTGACAGTCATGCACAAGGCTATTATGATGACTTGAGCGGATAGTTTGATGAAAAGGTTTCTTGTTGGATTCGACATTGTTATTTCCTGTTTGGTTGTTTGGTAATTCGGGTTTTGTTCGTCACAATCGTTACGAATTCGTTGGGTTGAGTGATGGTTACTGCTTTTCAATCAGGCCGTGCATTGCGCCGGCAAATGCGTCGCCGAGACGGACAAAGAACTTGCCACTGCCGAGGTAATGATAGGGGCGGTCGCTTCCCACCAAGCGCCATTGCGCGAAACTCTTGGCCCATCCGCCATCAAAAACTTTGCGGGCTTTCAGGTCATATACCTCGTAGCTTTCGACTGACACCACGTTGCCCTTGAACTCGGGTGCCTTGGCCGCTTCGCGCTGGCCCACCGAGACGGCGTTCTTGTCGACGCCCTCCTTGGTCATGTTGGTTCCCAACACGCCGATGACGAAAGGCATCTTCGGCGTCTTGTACTCCTTGCGTATGTCCTTGATGAAATGGATCATGTTTTGCCGGTAATTGTCCCGAAAGGCGTCCGAGAATTGGTCGTTAAACCCTTGGAACCAGACGAAGCCGGCCATTTCGTGTCCGACCTTCGGGTCATAGGCTGGATGATAAGTCTTGAGATCCTTGAGTACGGCGCGCACTGCCTCGTTCATCATTCTCCAATTGAGGCTGGCATTCTTTTTGATATCTTCCGTCTTGTCTCCGTTCTTTTCCTTTTCGTTCAACTCGTAGGGGCCGGCGGAAGGAGGACGGAAATTGTAATTGATGGACTTGCCGCCCCAAGATGTCTTGATGATCAGGATGGGAGCATCAAGCTTTTGGGCCATGGAGAGCCCGAACCCGAATTCCGGACCTATCTTGTCCTTGTTGCCGCCGTAGCCAACCGAAAGCGGTCCCGAGCGTTTGTTGCCGTCCGCAATGGACGAGACATAGACCTGCTCCGATACGACGCAGGCCGAAACGACCTGTTTCCTGTAAGCCTCATACGCTTCCTTGTGCTTCTCCACCTTTTCCTCCAGGGCTGTTTTCTCGGGCCCATCGCTCATTTTCTTAATTTTATCTTTGGAAATTCCACCAGTAAGTTCATCGATCTTCCTGCCCTGGGTCAGTTGTTCGCTCAGGGCTTTCTTTGACAGGTCGCTTCCCTTTTTGAAGACCAATTGGGCGAGCCTTTTGTCTCCCGCATCATCCGAGTCATACAGGGTTGCAATGGTATGGGCGTTCGCGTGCCCGACCATGTTCGATTGACCGGCGAGAATGAACACCTGAAGCTTTTTGCCGTCTGCTTTCGCGGCGAAGCCACTTATCGCAAACAGCGGCAACAGAAAGGTGAGGCAGAACTTGTTCAAAATTGCATTTTTCATGAGGGCATTGTCTGGGGGGATTTGTCGGGGCGTACGCCGGTCGCCGTCATGGCGTCCTAAATTGACATAAAGAATAAGCTGCAGTTGATAATCCGCTTCAAGCACTAATCTGCCCATGGCAACTTAATTTGTTCGCAGGAGCGATGGGTTTGGCATTGCCCTAAATTCTATCCCTTCCATTTGACGCGCCTTCGGGAGCATGCGAAGTTACAAACTACTTCACGAGATATGATTGCTGCCATGATTCGCATCCTGCTCTGCTCCCTCTTCCTGACAAGTGGTAGCGCTTTGTCTTTGGCTGCCGAGGAGTTACGAGTTTGGAAAGACCGCGATGGCGTGGAAATTCAGGCCATCTTGCTGACAATGGAAAGTGACAAGGTCCGCCTGCTGAAGAATGGCAAAGAATATTTTTTCGCCATTTCGTTATTGAGTGACGAGGACCAGGCCTATATCCGGAATCGGGCATCCAGCGGCATACGAGCTGTCGAGGCATTGATTGCCATGTATGATTTTGGTTCGAACGAGGGATCCATCGTGAAGGACGTTTCCGGCGTGGAGCCGGCTCTCGACTTGCGGATCGCAAACGACAAGGCAGTGAAGCGGGCCAAGGGATCCCTCGAGGTCCGTGGCCAGACGATGATCCAATCGATCAAGGCACCGACCAAGATCACCAAGACGGTGAAAGGCACGGGCCAGTTGACGGTGGAGGCGTGGGTGCGTCCGGCTAACCTCAAGCAAGCCGGACCGGCCCGCATCCTGACGATTTCCAAGGACACCTCCAACCGGAACTTCACCCTCGGACAAGATGGGCATCGCTACGACCTTCGTTTGCGAACGGGCAAGACCAGTCACAACGGCATGCCCTCGCTTGCCTCGCCAGCCAAGAGCGTAACCACCCGATTGACCCATCTCGCTTACTCGCGGGAGCGTGGAGGCAAGGCTCGTTTTTTCATCAACGGCAAACAAGTGGCGGAAAAGACGGTTGACGGCGACTTAAAGAATTGGGACGGGAACTACCGCTTGGGATTGGGCAACGAGTTTTCCAACAACCGTGCTTGGTTGGGCGCATACCACTTGGTGGCGATCTATGGGCGGGCCTTGTCGGCTCAGGAAGTAAAAATGCATTTCGAGGCCGGGGCGGATGCCGATACGGCGAACTTGGTCACGGTTCGCAAGCGCAAACAAGGTGGCCATCTCTTCGAGACTCAGGTTGCTCCCTTGCTGGCCAAGCACTGCTTGGAATGCCATGACTCCGCGACCCGCAAGGGAAAACTGGATCTTTCCAGGCGGGTGGCAACTTTTGCCGGAGGGAAAGAAGGCCCGCCCATTATGCCGGGCAAACCGGACGAGAGCCTTCTTTGGGAAGTGGTGGAAAACAACGACATGCCAAAGAAGCGGACGGCTTTGACTGCTGATGAGAAGAAGGCGTTGCGAGATTGGATTTCCGCAGGAGCTCCCTGGCCCTTGGATTACGTCGATGCGGCTACCTACGTTCATGAGGACGATGGGTCGGGCAACTGGGTTCGCCGCCTGACCATCCCGGAGTACGTTGCCACGGTCAAGGCAGTCACCGGAGTAGAGATCGGGGAGGAGGCCCGCAGGTTGCTTCCGCCCGACATGCGGGCCGATGGTTTCAGTAACACCGCTTACAACCTCAAAGTCGACTTCAAGCACGTCGAGGCCTTCGCCAAGTTGGCCGAGATCATCGTCAAGCAAATGGACGTATCTTCTTTCGCCAAACGGTTCCACAACAAGCTGACCCTCGACAAGCAAACTCGTATCTTGTTGGAAAAAATGGGCAAATGGATTTTGCGCGGCCCGTTGGATGAGCGGGAGATTCTGCTATATCGAGGCATCACAACCACGATGGCTTCGGCCGGTGCCAGCTTCGATCAAGCCGTGGGCAGCGCCATCGAGGCCATGTTGCAATCGCCCCGGTTTCTTTACCGCATCGAAGATCAACGGGGCAGTGATTCCGCGCAAGGCCATGAGATGGCTGTCCGAATGAGCTATCTCTTGTGGGGGGCTCCGCCCGACGAGGAACTGTACCGGGCGGCCGACAAGGGCGAACTTTCCGACGAGTCCAAAATCGAGGCTCAGGTTCGCCGCATGTTGGACGATCCGCGGGCCATCGAGCAGTCCCAGCGCTTTGTCTACGATTGGTTGGATCTGGGCAGAATGGACAACCTCGCACCCTCGAGGGACTTGTTCCCGGAATGGAATTCTTCACTTGGGGCCGACATGCGGGCCGAGACGCTCGCTTTCTTCCGGGCGGTCGTCTGGGAAAAGAAGCGGCCGATGAGTGAATTGCTCAATGCCCAGATCACCTTTCTCACCCCGCGCCTGGCCAAACATTACGGCATGTTGCCCAAGGGACGGGAATTCGCCCGATACGATCTGACCGAGGTTCCGGGGAGGGGAGGCATCCTAACACAAGGTAGCGTACTGACAATGGGAGGCGACCAAGCATCCATGGTTACGCGCGGGCTCTTCGTCTTGCACGAATTGTTGCGCGGGGTGGTACGCGATCCACCGCCCGAGGTCGACACCACGCCCGTCCCGACCAAGCCGGGATTGACCCAGCGGGCAGTCTCGATGGCTCGTTTGGCCAAGTCTTCATGCAGCGGATGCCACGCGAAATTCGAGCCTTTGGCCTTCGGCATGGAAAAATTTGACGGCCTTGGCGGATACCGTCAGGCCGACAAGCATGGCAATCGATTGCGCGAGGACGGGGAAGTTCTGTTCCCGGGCCGCCCCGAGCCGGTTGCCTACAAGTCATCGGCCGAATTGATGGACTTGCTTGCAACCAGTACCCGAGTACGCGAGACCTTGACCTGGAAGGTCGTTCAGTTTGCGATGGGTCGACCTCTCGGGGCAAAGGATGCCCGCCATGTGGTCAAGCTCCACAAAGCCGCCGAACAAGGCGGGGGCACCTATCAAAGTCTTGTCACCGCGATCATATTGAGTGATCTTGTGAGATACAACCAGCCCACGAAAGACCCATGAGAAGATCCATACGACTCCATCGCCGCACCTTTTTGCGCGGCATCGGGACAATAGGCATCGGGTTGCCGTTTCTGGAGGAAATGCTTCCTTGCGCTTCTGCGGCGGCCGGGCGCAAGGCGATCCCTGCCCGTGCTTTTAACGTCTTCTTCGGCCTGGGCATTCCCAAACCAGTCCAAGAAGATGGTTTTGCCGGGGTGATGGAACCCTTGAAGCCTCTCCGCGACAAGTTGCTCATTCTGCGACAAGTCGACCAAGTGCGTTGCGACAAGAAAGGCATCAACGCTCATTTTGATGGCGCCACCGGTTCTTTCACTGCCATGCCTGCGGATGGCGGGGCCAAGGCGGGCGGTCCATCGATTGACCAGATTATTCGGCACGACCTT
>JABGWD010000424.1 GCA_018645725.1 Opitutia bacterium | reverse complement strand
CCATTCAAGGACAGTGCTTCAAAGACTGGGAACTCCTGGCCGTAAACGACCATTCTTCGGACAACTCGGAAAACATAGTGCGCGGATATGCAGCCAAAGACAATCGTATCCAGCCAATACAATCCATTGAGAAAGGACTTGTTCCAGCATTGAACCTCGGGGTAAAGCATTCGGCGGCACCTTTTGTCGCAAGAATGGATGCCGACGATCGAATGCTTCCGAAACGTCTTCGCTCCCAAGTCGACTTCATGGAGGAAAACCCCGAAGTGGGTCTTGTTTCCTGCAAAGTCGAATATTTCTCATCCTCACCAAATGACACCCGGGGTTACGAAAATTACGTCGACTGGACAAACAAATTGCTTTCTCACGAGGAAATATCGGTCAACCGCTTCGTCGAAAGCCCTTTCGCCCATCCGTCGGTCCTTTTCCGCAAAAGTCTGCTCGATGAATTCGGACCTTACGAGGATGGTGATTTCCCGGAGGATTATGAACTTTGGCTCAGGTTTCTTTCAGGTGGAGTCAGGATGAATAAAATCGATGACGTCTTGCTTCAATGGCGGGATCGCCCGGCAAGGTTGTCCCGGCAATGCAAAAGATATTCAAAAGATGCATTTCAAAGGACAAAAGCCCGTTACTTGGCCATGTGGTTGAACGAACATATCGATAGGGGGATGACATTGACCGCTTGGGGAGCGGGAAAAGTGGCAAGGAAACAGGCTGCCCATCTGTCCAGAGAAGGCGTGAACATAGAGCGGTTCTTCGACGTGGACCCAAAGAAGATAGGCACCCCGCGACCGGGATTGCGCGTGTCTGCGATCGAGGACATTCCTGCTCCCGGGAAGATTTTCCTGTTGGTTCTCGCAGGAGCCCGTTCGGCAAGAGAAAAAATTACCCGTTTTCTTGAGGGCAAAGAATATTCCCCCGGGAAAGACTACCTCTTTCTCGCCTAAAATTCGCAAAAGCAGGTTTTCAACTTGCGATCGGCTTGGTCGATCCTAATTCTGAACGATCCAAGTTACGACAATCTCACCTTATTTAAGCCAATGAAAACAAGTTTGTATATTCTGTGCCTTTTTCTCGGAACGTCATTTGCCTTCGGAGCCAAGCTACCCAAAGGCTTTACGGCAATTTTCAACGGAAAGGATCTTTCTGGTTGGTGGGGGCTGAAAACCGAAGATCCCGCCAAGTGGATGGCTCTCTCACCCGCGGAACTCAAAAAGAAGAAAAAGGCGAGCATCGAAGATATCAAGCAACACTGGACGGTAAAAGACGGCGTCTTGGTCAACGACGGAAAGGGACTCTATCTTTCGACGGTAAAAAACTATGGTGATTTCGAGCTAATGCTCGAGTACAAGACTGTGGCAGGGGCAGACAGCGGAATCTATTTGCGTGGCGTCCCTCAAGTCCAAATTTGGGATACCACCGAAAAAGCCGGCAAGTGGAAACTTGGAGCCGACAAGGGATCAGGCGGTTTGTGGAACAATGGAAAAGCCGGAGCGCCGGGGCGGGATCCATTGGTTCATGCAGACAAGCCTTTCGGGGAATGGAATTCATTTCACATTACCATGAAAGGCACCCTCGTTACGATCGTGCTCAATGGCAAACTCGTTGTTGACAAGGCTCCCCTGAATAACTTCTGGGACAGAAAGACACCCATTTCGGAAAGAAAGCCCTTGATCAAAAGAGGTCCCATACAATTGCAGACTCATGGAGGAGAAATCAGTTGGCGCAATATCTACGTCAAGGAATTGTCTCCCCCTAACGCTGACTAGAAGGAAAAATACCCGAACAAGACTCCGGGGCTTGCCGGACATAGCGAGCCGGTGTCTTTCGGGAATATTCGGATCAAACGACCTTTGAAACAAAACGAAAGAAATAATTGCAAATGAATTTCAATCGCTTGCTGACTACAATCTCATGTCTTTTCTTGCTTTGCGGCTTAGCCTACGGGCAGGGCGCTCCGAAGCAGGAGGATTACTACAAAGTCATACCCATTCCGGTCCCTGAAGGCATTGTTCTTGAGGCAGGAGGATTGGAAATCATGCCTGATGAAAAATTGGCCGTCTCAACCCGTCGCGGGGATATTTACATGGTTGGCAACGCCTTGGATAACGAAGCGGACAACGAGACTTTTTCCTTGTGGGCCAGGGGGTTGCACGAAGTCTTGGGTCTGGCTTATGCCGATGGTTGGCTGTACGCGACCCAGCGCCCCGAAATAACAAGAATAAAGGACACGAGCAAGGATGGTCGGGCCGACCTTTTCGAGACCGTCAGTGACGGGTGGGGAATTTCCGGGGATTTTCATGAATACGCCTTCGGTTCCAAATTCGATCCCGAGGGTAACATGTGGGTAGTTCTTTGCCTGACCGGTTCCTTCAGCAGCAAGGTTCCTTACAGGGGGTGGTGCGTACGGGTAAGCAAGGACGGAAAGATGATCCCGACGGCAAGTGGAATTCGTTCACCCGGTGGGATTGGACTGAACGCCAAAGGGGAAGCCTTTTATTGTGACAACCAAGGTCCCTGGAACGGAACGAGTTCCCTCAAGCATCTCACTCCCGGGAGTTTCCAGGGACATCCGGGAGGTTTCGGTTGGTTTGACCTGGATGAAGTGAAGGATGCCATGGGCCCCGAACACGAAAAGCCCAAGGACGGCAGCCGGTTTCACGAGGAAATGGACCGCTTGCCTCATTACCGCCCGCCTGCCGTTCTTCTCCCTCACGGAACGGTTGGAAATTCGGCAAGTGGAATCGCACCAGACGTTTCCAAAGGGAAATTCGGCCCATTCGAGGAACAATTGTTTGTTGCCGACCAAACCCACAGCGTGCTCAACCGTTGTTTCCTGGAAAAGGTAAACGGGTACTATCAGGGAGCCTGCTTTCCTTTCGTCAAAGGTTTCGGTTCAGGCAACGTCCCCGTCGTTCAAGCCCCGGACGGAAGCCTGTTTTCCGGAGGAACGGATCGGGGATGGGGTGCCCGGGGCGGCAAAAGGTATGCGCTGGATAGGGTGGTCTGGACAGGCAAGACCCCTTTTGAAATCTTGGAGATGCGAATTCAAAAAGACGGCTTTGAGCTTGAATTCACGAAATCGGTCGACAAAACGAGCGCCGAATCACTCGATTCGTACGAGATAAAGACTCACACCTATATTTTTCAGGGGAAGTACGGCAGCCCGCGAGTTGACGCATCTACCCCCGCCATCAAAAGCGCCAAGCTTGCGAAGGACGGGAAAACGGTCCGGCTCGTCGTAGAGGGATTGCAACGGGGACATATTCACGAACTCAAGTCCTCAGGGCTTCGCTCAAAAGAGGAAAATCATCCATTGCTTCACGAAATGGCCTACTATACGATTTGGCATTTCCCGAAATCCTAGTTTTCACAAAGATTGAATCCCCGATCCCCAACTTGCCCAAGTCCTTGAGCAATCGCTTCAAGTCCCGGAAACCTTATCAAAACATCTTATGGTCATGAAATTCCTGTCCCCCATTGCTCTGTTGCTGCTTTGCGCTCAAGCTTACCCTCAAGACGGCAAGCCAACCTCCATCCGGGTAACCGAAGGACCCATGCTCGGACGACCGGCAACCGACTCCATGACGATTTGGGCCCGCACCGACCGCCAGGGAAAGGTCAATGTGTTTTACGGGCGGAATGCCAAGAAGCTCGACCTCTCGGCCTCTTTTCATACCCGTGGAGCCAAACACGACTACACGGGTACCATCACCCTTGATGGGCTGAAGCCCAACACAAAGTATCACTACCGTATCGAAGATCACCAATTGGCCGGTTCTTTCCGCACCATGCCTTCGGCCGAGGATTTCCGGAATGCCGAGGGAAACCCCAATGGGCTCTTTAACTTCCGCTTCGAATTCGCATGCGGGAATAACCCGAAGGGGTCGGGTGACAGCGCGGGTCCGACCCTGCCTGTCTTCGATACGCTGAACAAACATGTTCGCGAAAAGATAAACTTCGCGATCCTGAACGGGGACTGGCTTTACGAAACTCGACGCGACTATCCACCTGAGGAATGGTTGCACCAAGTCGGTTTGCCCGGAACGGCCACCCCTCGCATTGTCCGTCAAGCGCCCACGATCGTCGGGGTTTGGCAAAACTACAAAGACTTGCTCCACCGAGGCAGGAACCTCGCCGAGTGGCACCGACATGTCCCCAGCTATTTCACTGCGGATGACCATGAACTGATCAACGACATCTACGGTGCAGGGGAAACGGGTTACGTCAACCGCCGGGCCGTATTCAGGGACATCGCCACTCAAGCCTGGTTCGACTACCTGGGTTGGGCCAACCCCACCGAACATGATGCCCCGGCAGCGTTCGGTACGGCAAAACTAAGCAAAGGGAGCGACCTTTTGGAAGACAAAGAAGCTGATTTCACGAAACTCGATCTCAATCAAATGGCTAATTTGCACGTTCATTGGGGGACGACCACCGCGGGTGTGCCCGACTCCAAATTGGACGCGCAACCGGGCGACCCCAATGCCGCGGTTTATGAGATCGAAAAAGTTCTCGGGCCCCATAGGTTGAAAATCAAACCAGAAGCAAAGGCCGACGGAGAATCGGCTTATTCAATCGGTCGACGTTGCTACGGAAAGTTTACCGTTTCGAATTGCGACTTCTTTCTTCTCGATACGCGCTCTCACCGAAGCCTCCATAACGTCGACAAGCCCGACAACCCAAATGCCACCATGATTGGAAAACAGCAATTGAATTGGCTCAAGGAGGGGATCCGCAACAGCAAGTCTGACTTCATCTTCGTGGTTTCCTCTGTCAACTTCATGGTCCCGCATGTCGGGAGCGGGGGAGGGGACGACAAACAGGCTGCCATCAAGAAGGACGATGCGTGGACCGTCTTCCTCAAGGAACGCGAGGAATTGATTGAGTTTTGGGATGGGCTCGACAAGGCGGTCTTTGTCTTGACCGGCGACCTCCACAACAGCTTTGCCATAAAGATAACGGACAATGTCTACGAATTCGCCAGCGGTCCCCACAACTCGATCAATCACGCGCCAATGAAGGACGAGGGCGGCAGGCCCTCAAACGGGAAATTCAAATACGGCCCTCGTTCCTGCGATATCCGGTGGTCCAGTTACGCCATGGCGGACATCCCTCGCATAAACCGGACCTTTCCTCATTATTGCGTAGTGCAGGTGAACAACGTGTTCAACAACCCGGTCGAGCGTGACGGCGAACGTTGGTTCGCCTTTCCGCACCCTCAGGTCATCTTTCAATTTCACGATGCCTTTACCGGCGAACTCCGTTACTCGGAGACGATCGTGCTAGGACTGGACTAGCTCTACTTCTGCAGGGGCACGATGGGGGAATCCCAGCCTGCCATGTCGCTCGGCTTGGTGCCTCCCTTGCGTCGACCTTTGCCTCTTGCCCAAGTGCCATTGAAAGGACCGACGAAATCGACGTTGAGGTCAGGCTTGATCGCATCTTCCAATCCGGCAGCCCATATGCATCCATTGATGAGAAGGCGGCGATAGCCGTCGCTTTCGATG
>JABGWD010000423.1 GCA_018645725.1 Opitutia bacterium | reverse complement strand
TTCCGATCCGGCGTCTACGCGCGTAGTTCTCTTGTTAATTTAAGCTTGGGTAAGGAAGGAACACCTTCCAAGCCGATGCTGTCTTCAGCCGTTTAGCCTCCGATAGACAACCAAACGCTCCGAGGTTTTACCTGCTTTTTAACGCCCTGACTACCTAGCAGGTGTCAATGGCCATGGACGTTGCAGAACTAAGCTGCAAGAGCTTCGAGCTCAGGCTCGAAGGGTACTACATTGGATTTGCCATGTAATGGTTTAATGCATTATTAGCGAGGCCAAGCATTATCCTCGGCGCGCGACCGGATTTTCCACATTGCAGTCGAATCCGGAACACCCCCATCAAAGTTTCAAAGATCAAGGCAACATTATACTCCCATGCCTGAAAAAGGTCAAGGGACTGAATGCCTTTTTCACGTCCTACGCCTACAGCTCCTAGTTTTCCGTTGTCCGTCAAAGAGAATCGCATATAATGGATCCCATACCCCAATGTCTCCCCGACCCCAAAGAGCACGGGCTTCTTCACACAAGGAGATCCCAAAGTACTTCAACCGCGAACTAAGCTGGTTGGCTTTCAACGAGCGTGTGCTCGATCAGGCATTCTCCTCGAAGTATCCGTTGCTCGAGCGCACGCGCTTTCTTTCCTTCGTCAGTTCGAACCTCGATCAGTTCTATGAAATCCGGGTAGCCGGGCTCATGCAGAAGGTGGATGCCGGAATTACCCGACTGAGCATGGACGGAACCTCCCCGCAAGCCTTGCTTGACGAGGTGCGCAAGAGGGCCCAAGCCATGGCTCAAAGGGAATATACCTGCTGGCGTGAGGAGCTCCAGCCATCCCTGAAGAGCAAGGGAGTCATTTTCAAGGCGGTCGAGAAATTGACCAAGGAGGAATTCACTTGGCTGAGAACCTATTTCAGAAGGGAAGTTTATCCGGTACTCACTCCTCTGGCGATTGATCCCACGCATCCTTTTCCTCTGATTCTCAACAAGTCATTGAATTTGTTCGTGGCCTTGCGAAATGCCCGCAGGAAGAAAAGCAAGCCTTTGATGGCGGTTGTTCCGGTCCCGCGCATCTTGCCACGGTTGGTCCGGGTTGGAGAACCAAAGAGAGGGAAGGAAACGTTCGTTTTTCTCAGCGAGGTGGTGAGACACTTCGTGAGCGATCTTTTCCCCGGGCACATCGAGGAGGGCGCATGGGCGTTCAGGATTACCCGGAATTCTCACTTGTATTTTGACGAGGAAGAGGTCGAGAACTTGCTCCTGACCATAGAGGATGAATTGCACAAACAGCGCAAGGGGGAGGCGGTCAGGCTGGAAATCGATGATGACGTGGACAAAGGCATCCTCGAATACCTGCTCAAGTCGACAGGGTTGAGCCATAACGACGTTACCCATATCAACGGGCCGATCAACCTGTACCGGCTCATGAGCCTGCCCGAGATGGTTGAGAGCGAAGACTTGAAGTTCAAGCCGTTCGAGGCACGAGTGCCCAAGGTCTTTGCTTCGGGGAAATCGATTTTTGAAACTTTGTCCGCTCAGGACGTACTTCTGCACCATCCGTACGATTCCTTTTCTCCGGTGGTCGATTTCCTCAGGGCGGCGGCAACGGATCCCGAGGTCTTTGCGATCAAGCTTACCCTTTACCGTACCAGCGGGGATTCGCCGATTGTGAAGGCCTTGATGGATGCGGCCCGCAATGGCAAGCAGGTAACCGCGCTCGTCGAATTGAAAGCCCGCTTCGATGAGGAGGCGAACGTCCAGTGGTCCAGGCAAATGGAAGAGGTAGGTGTACACGTGGTTTACGGCCTGACCGGATTGAAGACCCATTGCAAATGTTGTCTGGTGGTAAGAAGAGAAAAAAACAAACTGCGCAAGTACGCTCATCTGGGTACCGGAAACTACCATCCCAGTACGGCGAAATCCTATACTGACTTTAGTTTCTTCACCGCCAAGCCTAGCTATACGTCCGATTTGGCAAACTTGTTCAATTCCTTGACCGGGTATACCCGGAAACCGAATTTCAAGAAGCTGCTGGTGGCTCCCTTTACTTTTCACGAGACCATGATCCGCTTGATCGGACTTGAGGAAAAGGCAGCCCGTTCAGGCAAGGATGCCCGGATCATCATCAAGGTAAACAGCTTGATTGATCCAGAATGCATCGACGCCCTCTATGCAGCCTCTCAGGCGGGAGTGAGGATTGACCTTATCGTTCGGGGAATCTGCGGCTTGAAGCCCGGCATAAAGGGCTTGAGCGAGAACATAAGCGTCCGAAGCTTGTTGGGGCGCTTTCTTGAGCATAGCAGGGTCTGTTATTTCCAAAACGCGCCCAGGCATCAAAGAACTTATCTGGGGAGTCCCGACTGGATGCCCAGGAATTTCTTCAGGAGGGTAGAGGTTGCGTTTCCGATTGAAGAAGTGGAGCAGGAAGCGAGGGTAATCGAAAAGTTGGAAGGTTACCTAAGGGACAATGAATTTGCAACGGAGCTCAAGGGCAACGGACGGTACCTGAAGGTTGCCCGCCGGAATAGAAAACCGTTTTCCATCCAGGAACACTTGATCACCGAATCGGCCGAAGAAAGCGAGAGGGAAGAACTTGAGGAGAGGTTACGAAGAGCCTCGGGAAAAACCAAGAATCAAGGCAAAGGAGATTAGGAAGAGGCTGACCCCGGTAACGGCTCCATGCATTTCTGCTCCCTGAAGAATGCAAACCAGAAGCCCGGCGACAAGGAGGATAGGGGACAGGGGGCGTTTCCAATCGAACTTCATTTCACCGGTCAGTTTACGACAAAGGGGATTTCAAGAGCGGAATCCAATTTACCACCAGGTGGAGGGCCTACTTTGCCAACTGTCCGACTCACGCGAAGAACAAGGTCGTCCAAGGCTTTGTTACCGGAGTGTTTTGACAACCTGGCCGAAAGAATCGTGCCGTTGGAAGATATCCGAAAGCTCAACCGGGCTTCCCCGCCGAAACCAAGATCCGTGGATGATTGCAATCTTTTCCAGACCCTATCCATCTTGGCCTGCACTTGGGAGAGGTAGGCGTCCAAAACGCTTTGCGGGACGGATGAACGGGAAGGGGTACCCAATTTGGGTGCAGGAAGAGTGTATTTGGAACCGTCGATCCGGGGAACCGGCTTAGTGGGGGCTGGTTTTGGTTTGCGGGTTGGGGGATCCGGCAATTTGTGATCCTGCTTGAATTGACTGAAGGAAACCGTTTTCGGTGGTTGTGGTTTTGGCTTGGGCTTGACCACTTTGGGAGGGGTAGGCTTGGGCTTTGGCTTGGGTTTGACCACTTTGGGCGGGGCAGGCTTGGGCTTGA
>JABGWD010000422.1 GCA_018645725.1 Opitutia bacterium | reverse complement strand
TAGCGACCGGACGCATCGACGGGTGCCTGGAGTTTCGCCCCAAGCCTTGGGATTGCGCTGCGGGTTACCCGATTTGCGAAGGGGCCGGAGCCACTTTCGGTTTCGTGAGGGATTCCTGTTTCCCCATGACTTCCTTTACCCCGTCCATGCCCTCCTTCCCCTTCCGTGCGGGGTCAAAGATCTTCATGGAGGAAACAAGCCGGGCCCTTGGATTGGAAACAACTTAATAAACCCGGAAACGGGAAAGAGCATGTTCACCGGTAACGGTCAGGCAAAGAAGCTCGTAACGCCCAGATCCGACCATCGTTCGCCTGGCCTCTTCCGTACCAAGAGGCCGGCCATTGAGAAACCAAAGCAATTCCCCCTCTGCATTGGCTTTCGGGCGAATCTCGAAACCTTCACCTACTCTGCGGTAAACGCTTACGCTCTCAGGACGCTGAATGGACAGAACGTTCTTTTCGGGAAACGGAATGGGATCCTCAACGATCCATGGAACAGGTGCGGGCGGGGCATCGGTCCTTCGTATGCGGGCCAAATTGAAAATCTTCGCCAAAAGGGGCTCGGCTGCACGTGAACCGACGAAGGCCTGATCGCCCATGCCGGACAACCTGCCGACCCATACGCCCACCGCATGCTTTCCGTTATGTCCGACCGTCCAAGCATCCCTTCTGCCCGATGAAGTACCGGTCTTGCGCATGAACCAAGGAGTCGATTCACTTGTCAGGTTCTCGAATACGGAAGATGGAAGACGCCAGGAAGACAGTTCGTATCCCAACCAAGCGCAAACCTCGGCATCAAGGACCGGCGCGTCCACGATCGGATCGTCGGGAAAATAACGCAGGTTCCTCCGGACTCCCTTCCGTCCAAGGGTTGCGTAGGCGTTGGTCAAATCAAGCAAGTTCGTCTCCACCGCCCCAAGTACAAAGGCGAGTCCGCCCTGGCCGACGGGATCCCCTCGAAACCGAACCCCACAAGCCTCTGCGATCCCAGCTGACTTTGCCGCCCCCACCTCCCGGCAAACTTGAAGGGCCGGAAGGTTCAAGGAAGTCCGCAAGGCATCCCCCGCCGTAACCTCCCCCGAAAAAGTACGGTCGAAATTCTCCGGATTCCAACCCGCAAAAGCAGTTTGGGCATCGGACAAGACGGTATCCCCATCCAACCGTCGTTCCATCGCAGCCGTGGCATACACAAAAGGCTTCAAGGCCGACCCCGGGGACCGCCACGCTTTCGCCGCATTGACCTGCCCTCCGGAAGGATCTTCGAAATCAACGCCTCCGAGCATCGCGATGAGACCACCCGATTCGATCTCGATTACCGCAACCGCCATATCCGAACCGACCGGCAAAGCGGGAAGACGTTGACGGGCCAGTTCCTCGATTTCCTCCTGCAACCGGGAATCCAAAAAGGAAAGCCCTCCCTCCGGACGGGACGAAAGAGCCTCCGTCACAAAATACCTGGCGGATTTCCCGGTCAGCAGTCCAAGCTCCAGTTCAATGCGCTCAGCCATCAGGTCACAGGCCACTTCAGGGCTGATCATCCCCTCCTCCAGCATTCTGTCCAACACTTTGTTGCGTCTCTTGAGGGCGGCTTCGGGATGTCGATCCGGACGCAAACGGGCGGGTGATTGTGGAATACCGGCCAGCAAGGCCGCTTCGGGCAAGGAAAGTTCTTTTGCGGACTTCCCGAAATACCTTAGTGACGCGGCCTCCGCACCCTGCAGGTTGCCCCCGTAGGGAGCGAGGTTAAGGTAAGCCTCGAGCACCTCGTCCTTGGACAAACAAACGTCTGCCTGCCAGGCCCGGGCTGCCTCGGAAAGCTTGGCCTCAAGGGTTCGCGGACGAGGGTCGAGCATCCGGCAAAGTTGCATATCCAAAGTACTTGCCCCCGAAACGACTCCACCCGCAAAAAGGTTCTGCAGGCAAGCCCGGCCGACCGAAACGAAATCAACCCCCGGATGCTGCTCGAAACGCTCGTCCTCGACTGCAATCGTGGCTTGCCTGAGCCAAGGCGAGATATCTTCGATGGGAACGGGAAGTCGCCATTGTTCGTCAACGGTCAATGAGCGGGCAAGCGGACGGCCCTCCCGGTCCGAAAGAACCGTGCTCTCCGGCAGGGCTTCGAGTCGTTCCAACGGAAAGGGGTTCTTCGCCATGTGCCATGGCAAGACAACGCCTGCCGCCACGCCCAAAATGACGATCGGGAAAAGAACGCGTTTCCGCCTCAACGCAACCCATCGCCCCCAATCAATCATCGAACCGAAACCTTGACCACACCACTCTCTCCCAACGAATGCTGAGCCTCGTCATACATACAGGAAGCCTGAATGGGCGGGGCGAGAAACTCACCGCCCGAAACGGCCCGCATGGCATAGCGGAAAACCTGGGAGGAAGACTTGGCCGGGGCGAAAAGAACAATCCGGTCGTCGAGAAATTCCGTACGGTCGGCCCGACTGCTCGGTTTCAATCCGATCGCACGGCCCGGCGTCCGGCCGGCAGACGTCGCAAGTCTTGGGTTCTCCACTGCGAAACCTCCCGGAAGGGCATCCACCACGGCTATGTTTTCCAGGGCAGACCCCTTTGCCTGAAGCATTACCTCTACCCAAACCAGATCACCCACCGAGACCTCCAAAGAATCACCGCCTCCGCTCGTCCAATCCCTGATCACTTCCCCCGCCGAGTCCAACCACCGCCTGCGGGCCTTGATCCCCCTGTCCACGGGCTGGAGATCTTCCGGGGAAACCAATCCCTCGGTCTTGATCGAGACAAAGATTTTTCCCGTACCCGAAGACGAGACTTCAAGATCCTCCGTGCCGGAAAAGGAATGACCCGTAGCCCGGCCCGAGGAAAAGGATTTGCCTTCCGAACCGCGAGTCGAAACGTTTCCCGAAAATTCACTTCCCTCCCTTGCCATGACCGAATGAAGTTTGCAGAGCGAAGCCAAAGCCAAGCCATTGTCCAAGGTACTTGGCCAACGACCGTCCCTCCGGGCCAACAAAATCCGTTCCTTCAAAACCTCCACCCAAGGATGTTCGTCATCAAGGTCAAGCAGGACCGAAAGCATCGTGGAGCAAGCTGCCACGTCCGAGGTAAGCCGGCCATCGTAGGTACGGTCGACCTTTTGGGAAAGAGCGTCTTCCTTCAGGCACTGACGCGCGAGATCGGGCCGTCCGCTCGCCAACCAAGCTCCGGCCAACCTTGCCAGAGCCGAAAGGTCAAGGGCATCCGCCTTGTCGAGCAGGTACCGCTGCCTGGATTTTTCGGGTTTCCCGAAGGTGGACAAGACCTGACAAACGAAAGCCTGCTCATTCAAGTCATGTTTCCCCGCGCGAAGCGTTTTGCGCAGGTACGAAGTCAAGCCCGTCAGGAAAACCTCATCAATCTCAAAACCCGCTTTACTGGCTTCCATCAGAAAACCCGAAGCGTAACAAGTCGCCCAAAGGTAAGGATCCTTTCCTCCCGGCCAATAAGCCAAACCACCCGAAGTCGTTTGCATCAACTCCAGCCTCCTGATTCCCGCCCGTACGGACTCCTTCGCGAACTCGGCCTTTCCGCCATCAAGCAAAGCGGAAGCGTAAAGCATGGGCATGGCCTTGCTCGTGGTCTGCTCCGCGCAACCATAAGGAAAACCGAGGAGTTCGTCGAGGGCCGGAACCAATTCGGTCACCGGGGAAGAGGAAATCGTCACGGTTCTGAGCAAGCCGTTGGGAAGAAAGCGTTCAGGCGCCGGAAAAGTCATCTTCTCCCCGGCCTTCAAAACAAAAGTCCCGTACTCCGCGTCAAGCGAGGCGGCAGGACGAACCGGAAAGGCTCCTTTGGCCAAGGCTGATTCACCCTCTCCGGAAGCCCGGACGGAAACAAGGACCTGCCCCATCTCACGCTGCGCTTCGAGTTCAAACCAGGTTGTCACGGAAGCGCCTGCGGAAACGGCGATGGATCGCTTGGGATCGTCCAGCAAGCGTACCGGACCCGCCAGCTCAAAAACCGTTTCCACCACCCGATCCTCTTTCGTTGAGTTGAACAGGGTTACCGGCGCGAGGAACTTGTCGCCCGGAGCGACGAACCTGGGCAACGAAAGCTCGGCCAACAAGGGCGAGGTCACGGTCAGCGAACTTTCCGCACTCCCAAAGGAATTTCCTTCGACCGCAACGGCCATGAACCGCAATTCCCCAGTAAAGTCATCGGGCAAGGAAAACTTCCCCTCGGCAAGTCCGTTCTCACCGACCGGCACGAACTCGTTCCAAAGAATTACGCTCTTGGGCGGTTTGGCCTGAACCAGAGAACGTCGTGACGCTCCCCCACCCGCTCCGAAACGCTCCATCGAACTCGACCGCCTGTAATCCTGAAACAGCTCGAGGTACAGGTCACCCGAATCCACCTTCGCCCGCCAGGGGGCGAAGAAGGAATCGCCCGGAGATGGCGTTTTGAATTCGGTTACCGACAAGACTCCCTCGTCCACCGCCCAAAGGTGGACGAACGCATCTCCCTCCGAAAGATTGGTGCCGACCGTGACTTCGACCTCGGCACCTGGCCTTGCCTCCCGGGGAAGTTGAAGATCGAGCTCAATCTCACGCTCCGTAAAATCAGTTGCCAAGCGGACCATCCCGTAGGCCCGGTAGGGCTTCCATTCCGATGACTTCGCATCCAAAGGACGGACGATCGAGGCCGTAACGAACGCTCCGCCAGGCATCCGCAAAGGCAGAGGGATCGCCAGTTCTTCTTTTTCACCGGTGATGGAGACGCTCTTGCTCCAGACCACCCGGTCGGTCTCCAGCGTCAGGAGCAGTTGGCCGGAAAAAGGAGAGTCGACCGACACCTTGGCGGTACCGCCGGGCCGGTAAGACGGTTGATCAAGCGTCAAATCCACCCGGTGAGGCGAGCGGGCCACCGCAACCGGACTCCCCGGAGCGCTGACTTGAAAACGCACCCTGGTCAAGGCGCCACCCACAAGGTCGCGGGTCACGATCTGCCACGAACCGGGTTCATCGCAAGTCATCTCCACCCTGGAGAACTGTTCCGAATCCGAAACCTTTTCGACAAGTAGCTTGGAACGCTCGACGGCATCCTCCCGTTTGCTCCAAGTCCAGATGCCGTTCACGCGCCGGTGCACCCAATCGGACTCGATTTTTTCCAAAACGACCTCGACTGAGCCGACCGGAACTTTGTCCGCCAAAGGTTGGGCGGCAGTCAACTCGACGGCGAAAGGTTCGTTAGCCAACACGGCTTCCCCCTGGGCAACCCGCACGCCAATCATCCTCGGGGCCTGAAGCTTCCTCAATTCAAAGGAATCACTCACCGTGCCCCCACCCGGAACGGTTACCGAAACATACCCCGATCCCTTCCAAAAACCGGGAGTCAAGCGATCGGTCGAAGGAAAGATCAAGGCCTCGCCATTCTCATCGGTCTCGCTCCGGACGGAATCAAAGGCAACCTTTCCGGTAGCGGAAGGATCCCCAAAGGAAAAATCCTCCAAGCCGATTGCTTCAAAGGGTACCTGCCTCCATTCGCCGCTTACCTGAAAAGGCGCGCCGGAAGCCGCCACCCCGAACAGGTACCGGCTGGCTATCCCGACCTCGGGCGAGTCAGCCAATCCGAACCAGGACTGCACGGGTTCGCTCTCGACCTCCAGGCGGACGGGGACGAATGCTTCCACCCCCGTCTTCACGCTCGCAATTTCACGATCGGTTCCCGGAAGAAACAAACCGAATTCCCAAGTCCCCGTCCAAGCCTCCTGCGGGGTTTGAAAATCGTGATGAAAGATTCCGCCCTTTTCCAAGCGGACCGAAACTGATTTCGCTACTTTTCCATCCGGGCGGAAGACCCGTAATTCGAGAGGTGTTTTGGTATCGGGAATTTCTCCTTGTTCATCCCGGACAATACCCGTCAAACGAACCAATTCACCCGGGCGGCGCACCCCCCTTGCCGCATAAAGATAGCCGTCCAGACCAACAACCGGTTCGCGTCCGTCTTTCGCCACCCTGGGAAGATCCCATTTTCTTTGATCGAGACGCCGGAAGCTCAAATCATCGCCTTTTTCCGCCAGCACGACCCAGGGAGTCCCCGCCGGATGATCATCCGGGGCACTCAAGCCGACCAGTCCTTGGGCGTCCGTTGTGCCCTCGGCCAAAGTCTGGTTCTTGGTCGAAAGCACGGTGACCCGGACACCTTCGAGCGGTTTGCCCCCGGTGAGAGAGGTCACCCAGGCAAGCACACCCTCGGGATGAACCTTGGTCGTGATCATGAGATCCGTCACCGCGACCACCGCCTGATCATCATGCCAACGGCTCTCCTCGTTCTCCGCCTGAATATAGTACAACCCGAGAGGCTTCTCAATCCAGTCCTTCAAATTGATTACGCTCGAGCGAACCGAATTGGCCCCCTCCTTGACCGGCTTGACCGTTGAAAACAACTCCTTGCCGATTCGCTGCGGGCTATACCGCGAGTCTCCGCGCAAATGGGAACCCAGGTTATTCGGGTAAATCTTCGTGGCGCTGAGCCGCAAATTCTCAATGGAACAGGTTTTGAGCTCGATCTCCAGGTTGCCCTTCGGACTGAGTACCCCGTGATCTTGCACAAAGGACACCTCGGGGTAACGCTTGGGCAAAACGAAAGGAAACTTGGCTCCCGCAGGCAGGATTTCGCCATCCCAGGAACGGAGGTCACTCTGAAGCGTGGCCACAAAGTGGCGGTCCGGCCCCTCGAAAGACCCGTAAAGACGGATCCCCTGCCGATTGAGGCTGACCACAAGGTCGTCGACCTCGGGAACAAGGGTCACAACCGGTTTTTCCTGCAAAGCATCGAGGCTTTGATTGAAGCGCAGTTCCACGGAACATTTCTCGTCGGTCCCCCGCCTCCACGGGGTCTTGGCGCTCAACGCTCCAAAAGCAGGGGCCAGAGAAATTTGGGTAATGAAATCTTTCTCCAAGCCCAAGGGGCCTTCCACGCCCGGCATCCCCTTCTTCAGGCTTACCTCGAAGATTCGCTCCGCCGGTATTTCGACCATGACCGCATGCACGCGCCTTCTTCCCGCACTAAGTACTTCCTTGGCCAAAACCTTGCCGTTCGAATCAACCGCCTCGAAACATTCGCCCAAGACAACCGGTTCGACCTCCTGATTGAAACGCAACTCGACCTCAATTCGATCGCCCTTCCGTACCGACTCAACACACCGCTCGACCAGCAAGGGCGAACTCCGCAAAGAAAAGTCCGTTTTTCCCGACAAAGGCTGACCCAATTTCACCGTGAAACGGTCCGTTGCTTTCACTGAAAAAAGGTTCCCCTTCGAAAGAGGTTCATCGAGCTTGAACTCCATTGCGTTCTTCCTGTTCCATAACCAGCTTCCCACTGCCGAAGGTTCGATCAGGAAGGGAGTCCAACCGACGGCTTGACCAATCTTATCCTCCCCGACCAAGTCCTCGTTGAACACCACGAGCAAGCGGTCCGCTTTTTCCGCCCGTTCCTTCGGTTCAAGGGCAACCACCCGCAAACTTTTCTCATTACCGCCCTCGGCATCCACACGACCGGCGTTCACCACCTCGTTTCTGATCCAAAGCAACCCGACTGCATTCAAGACAAATGCCGCCGCGACCAATTTCCACACCATATTCCTCTTCATAATTTCCCTTTTCCTGACTGTTAAACTTTTCCCCGCGAACTTTCAGGATTCCCATCCCTTTCACCTGCGGTAAAGCATAAGACTACCGATGTCGCCAAAACGTTCGATTTGTCTTGCAAGCAAGCAATTACAACTTGACCCAATCCGTCAACCAAGTAATGGTAATCAGCCTTTCCGTGCGGGCATAGTTTAGTGGTAAAACCCCAGCCTTCCAAGCTGGTGTCCTCGGTTCGATCCCGAGTGCCCGCACCATCTTCTCGGACACTGGCCTGCTTGAATTCTGAGTTTGACCCCTTTCGCTTTCCTCCATTCGCTTTTCCCAGTAGCAATGAACCCATCGATCCAGTTCCTTTTCCCGTTACTGATTGTCGCAAACACATTTTTGCAAGCGGCTGACTGGCCTACGTGGCGAGGAACCAACGGTAACGGTCTGAGTGACGAGAAGGACGTCCTCGGGAATTGGTCGAGTACGGAGAACGTGATCTGGCAGGTCAAGCTTCCGGGACCGGGCAACTCCTCCCCAATCGTGGCCAAGGGAAAAGTTTTCGTCACACAGGCTGACCAGGACGGAAAAAAACGAGCCCTGCTTTGCTTCGACCGTCAAACGGGAAAAAAACTCTGGGAGCGAACAACCTTGTTCCCGGATAAGGAACCCACCCACAAGACGAACCCGTTCTGTTCCGCGTCCCCGGCAACGAACGGCAAAGTGGTGGTAGTCGCCCTTGGGTCGGCCGGCATGATCGCCTACGACTTCGAAGGGAAGGAGATCTGGCAACGCAAGGATCTCGGTCCCCAACGGCACATCTGGGGCACAGCCTCCAGTCCAATCCCTTATGGCAAGACCTTCATCCAGTACCGTGGGCCCGGCCCCCTCGTATTCATGCTTGCCCTCGATGCGGCTACTGGAAAAACCGTTTGGAAACGCCAACTGACCAAGGCTCAAGGCAAGGACGAGAAGCACTGGTTCGGGAGTTGGAGCACGCCCGTCTTGCGGAACAACCATGGCCGGGACGAATTGCTCATGGGCTTGCCCAAGCGACTCTTCGCCTTCGATCCAAAGACGGGGGGAACCCTTTGGTGGTGCGACGGGCTAGGAGACCTCGTCTACAATAACACCGTAAGCGCGGGTGACCTCGTCATGGCCACTTCTGGTTACGGTGGTCCCGCTTTGGGAGTATGGGCGGGCAAGGATGCCTCCGGCGACATCACCTCCCAACGGGTCTGGCTTACCACGAAGCGGAACCTGCAACGAATCGGAACGGGAGCAGTGGCCGGAGCTCACTACTATATCCTGACCGAGCCGGGCATCCTGCAATGCATAGAGATCGCCACGGGCAAGATCGTAAAGCAAGCTCGCGTGGGCAAAGGTGGCAACTGGGGTTCGGTCACCCATGTTGGCGGAAAGCTCTATGTCACCAACCAAGCCGGCCAGACCCTTGTTATTTCCGCCGATCCCGATTTCGAAGTCCTTACCGCAAACCCAGTGAACGAAATGACTCGGGGTTCCCCCGCCTTTTCCAACGGACAAGTCTTTCTACGTACCTACGAACGTCTATGGTGCTGGGGCAAGTAGACCGATCGCGACACTCCCCTGACCCCTGAAATCCTGGCCCAGGTTATTTGAACAACAAATCTTTATCTTTTTAGTTTTTTTGTGCTATCTTAAGTCGTGATTCAACCGCCGTCTGGTGGAAATTACGTTTCCAGTAACAATTCGATACCCAATCGATGATTCCGAAAACAAGGAAGGCATGGATTGTCAAAAATCAAAAGGTTCCTCGGTAGCCTGCTCGTTTCGATCTTTTTAACGATCGGAACTTTGGCAGCCTTGTGGAATATCATAATTTGGGTTGCCCCCAAGGACAGTCAGGCATCTGATTTTACCGACATCGGCATGAAACCCAAGACGCGCAAGAAACAAGAGCAAAAGATTCGTCTCATGCAAAGACAAAGAGAGACTCCGCCAACCAGGTCATCGTCCTCTTTCAGGGCAAAGGCAATTTCGGACATTGTATTGCCTCTGGAAGACAGAGAAGTTGATGCGACCGCCATCACCCCCAACGTCATTGCCAATAACAATATGGATGGTGTGGAAGCAGGCGTAGGCTTGGATTTCTCGGTTTTTGATTTGGGGGAGTTTTCATCGCGATTGAAAAAAGCAGGCGCCAAGGAGGGGCATATCACGGTTTCTCTCATTTGGGAAAACCTCAATGACTTGGATCTCCACTGCATCGATCCGAATGGAGAGGAAATCTACTTCGGGAATAGAATCGGGAAACTGGGAAACCTGGACGTCGACATGAATGCGGGAGGGAAGTCTTCCAAGGAACCCGTCGAGAACCTTTTCTATGAAAAGCCGGTGAAGGGGGAATATCAAATTTTCGTCAATCACTACAACAACCGAGGGGAGCCCGACCCAACGGAGTTTATGGTCTGGGTCAGGGTGAAAGGGAAAAGGGAAAAAAGGATCAAGGGAAAATTAACGGACGGGGATCCGAAGAAGCCAATTCATACGATTTACCTACCCAAAGACATACGATGAAAAGAGATTCGGGATTTGCCCCGAAACCTCGACCCCGGTCATTGCGATTCGACTCGAACGGCAGAACAAAGTCGTGATACGGAAAGGCAATCGCGAGTCATTGATCTTTCCCTTTTTCCGGAACATCGACGGGCGTCGAAGTATTCTCGCCATTCGGGCTCCAAGTTTGATGACTGACCATCTTGCCGTCCTCGAACAATGCCTCGTACGCCTTGCGACCATTTTCGTGGTACCCGGTGAAGGTATTCGCCTTGACCCCATTCTCATAGAAACCCTTCTCTTGGATCACACCGTTTAACCACCAAGTGGTCAAGGGACCGTGCAACTTGCCCTCGAGATAAAAAATCTCCCTCATCTTGTTCCCGTTGGTCTGCCAAATCGTGTTTCTCCCCTCCAATACGTTCTGCTTCCATACTTCTTGCTTCCATATTCCACCGTCTTGGCGCCAATGCGTGAAGGACCCGTTCAGTTTGCCATTTTCGAGGCTATATTCCTTCCATTTGATCCCGTTCTCATACCACCAGGTCACCGTTCCGTGTTTTTTGCCGGCAAGATAGTTCACTTCCCTCAAAACATGCCCATTCTCATAGAACACTTTGTAAGATCCGTTCATCTTGTTGTTTTTCCAGGAAACTTCCTTGAGCTTGGGTCCGTCCTCGTAGAACTCGGACACGAGGTATTTGCCCCCTTCGTCGAAATGAATTTCTTTCCACTTCTGCCCGTTCTGATACCACCAGGTCGAATGATTCACTTTCTTGCCTTCCTTCCAATGAACCTCTTTCAACTTCTGGCCATTTTGATACCACTCCACCCAAAGACCATCCCTAAGGCCGTTCGTGACCCGGTATTCCTTTTGCTCAATCCCTTCGCTCCAGAAAGTTTGAACCGTACCCGTAAACAATTTTTCGGAATTTCTGTAGTAAATCAAGTTCCCGTCGCTCTTCCGCCAACCGATCTCTTCGCTACTCACCACAACACCTTCCTCGGCCCAGGAAAAAGACCCGAGCAACATAAGCAAAGCTACAGGAGCGCAAAACTTCATGTGATGAAAGGTACGTGTTGTGGGAGAATCGTCAAGATGGATACGCCTGAGATCCGGAAACTGTGGCGAAACGAAAAAAGGGAGGAGGTTTGTCTGCCCGCTTTTTATCCTCCGTCAATCAAAGATCAATGCAAAACCGGGGATAAGGTGCAGAAATTTCTCAAGAAAGCCCCCCCTTCGGGCAGCCCCGGAAAACAACGTCCCCGGCGAAGGTCAGCGGGACGCTTCCGCGGCTCTGCGGATTCGATCCTCAAACGGAGGATGGCTTGAGAAATACTTCAATCCTTCGTCTCCTCCGTGTTCCTCGGAAAGCCTGCGCAAGGCATCGCCCAGAGAATCGGGGGAAAGGCCGGCCTCGGAGAGCATTTGGAATGCATAATCATCCGCCTCCAGCTCGAATTCCCTTGAGTAGGCATCGTGCATAAAAACGGCAGGAAGCGCATTGAGGGATTCCTGCAGGGTGTCGGTGGCTTCCCCGATTATGAGGAAGGACAGCACCGTGATGGCGGAGTCCTGAAGAATTTGACGAAGCGAGTGGCGCTCTACGACATGTCCATACTCATGGGCGAACACGGCCAACATTTCGGCATCCGACTCGAGCAACTCGATCAGTTCGTCCGTAAACACGATCACTCCGTCGGGCAAAGCAAAGGCATTGGCGCCCAAGTCCGCGCCCCTGCGAAAGACAAGTTGATAACTGGAAGCAGAAAGTTGAGGAAAAGACCGGCCGACCAGTTGCCCGATCTCATTCTTCCGGTCTTCGGTCAATTCACTTGGTTCCAGTACAAGCCGGTCAAGAACCTCCAGACTGAACTCGGACGTACTGTCAAGAAAGTCGTCGGGAAGCTGATGAGCGACAACTTTGGCAAGGGGAGGAATTCCATAGGAAACGAATCCCCAAGCCAAAAGAACCGTAAGGACGGCGCCGACCAAAGCGTATCGCAGTTTTCCCTCCAAAAGGGAAACCAGGCTTCTTGGCTTGCCTGTGGACCGGAGCCATTCGTCTACAATATCATTCTCCCTAGTCTCGAAACCCGATTGATCGGGGAAAGAAAGAATGCGTGGAACACTACCCAATCGAGAAGATATTTTGACTTCGGCCAAGGGTGCGGTGACGAGTTTTTCGCCCGACTCATCCACAACGCTCAACTCCTTCCCGGAAAAGACCATGCGGGCATCTACCGCCCGCGATGAACCCGCAGTCACGTATTTCCCTTTGGCCTCTCCAATCATATCCCGATATCCAAATCGATCGTCTCACCCAATTCTTCCCCCAGAGCCGAAGTCCTTTCGATCTGCCCTTCAATGAAGGAATCCAAATCCTCAGCGAGAACCGTGGTGCAATTTACCCGGTAGCGGGCATTTCGGACCATGACCCAGGGAGTTGCCAAGCCAAGCGTAAAAACCAATAAGATGATATTCACGACCCACAAGGCAACAAAGCCGGAGGTAGTCATGCGACTCCCGAAAGACACCCCGGGCAGGTTCGTCGATTCCATGACGTGGTTGGTCGTGCAGACGTGCCAATAGGCCCACATGATCCCCATGGAAAGGTAGAGGAAAAGAATCACAGCGATAAATCCGGATTCACCAAGCAAAGGTTTGGCTGCCATAGCTAGCAAGATCATGAGAAAGGTCATCCCGAATCCCATGAGGATACAAATGCCGGCGCACCTGTAAAAGGCCCCAGTCCGGGGAAAACTCTCGAACCGCGTACTGCCGTATTTCAGGTTGCCGAGCAAGTATTGCTTCTTTTGGCAATCCCACCAGGGAAAAAGGATGCCAAAGCTAATATAAGTGAGAATAACTCCACCAAAGAAAATGGAATAAGCATGCCCCACTCTGCCTATAAAATTGAACTTAAGGCCGCGGTACTCGGTGTTTTGCATCCGGAACCTCATCGACCGTACCACCAAAAGCGGAATCAATGGAAAAACCGCCAGCATGATGAGAAGGGAAACAACGGGTTCCACCGCCTGAAAATAGGTATAAAGCCCGAATAGAGCAAAGGCAATGATACGGCCCTTGAGGATAGCGACAGGGTTGGCTACGAAAGAAAAAGACGATCCGTCCAAACTGGTATTCCCATAGAAGTAATTGATTGTACGCACCTTCGCCCAAGCCGAGTAAATACCAAAGGTGCAAACGGTCAGAAGGAGGTTTATGATCCAAATGCCAAAAAACTCGGAACCGGTTCCCGTGAAAAGAAGGTTGCGAACGGTCGGACGATTGGATTTTTCAGAGAAAAACTTTCGCTTTGGGAAGCGAGAGACCAAACCTTCCTTCTCAGGGTTTTCCATATTGTATTCTTTCGGTTGCAAATGATCCGGCGCTGGCATGACGATACCCGGCGCCTCCAAGATCAAAACCCAATTCTTTTCATCGAAGCAAGCACGATCATTGGATTAACTTCCAAGAAAGCCGACTTTCTCCGCTCGTTCTATTTTGGAAAAAACCTCTCTTGCCACTTGCAATGACAGGGTCTGATTCTCTATACCGTCCGACATGAACTCAATATCTTCCGTTTTCGCTTTCTTCGCCCTTCCCCTGCTTTGCTTCGCAGCCAAGAAGAATTTCTCCGGCACCTACGTCGATGCCAACGATCCCAAGATTCCAGCTGATTTTGCCTATCAGGGCGAATACACCGGAGACAGTATGGGAGCCCAAGTCATTGCTCTCGACAAAGGAGCCTTCCAAGTCGTTCTTTTCGCCGGTGGCTTGCCGGGCGCGGGATGGGACGGCAAGAACAGGAGCCTGCTGAGTGGCAAGTTGGAGGGCAAAAAGGTTGCCCTGAGTCCGGCCAAGGGGAACAGAAAGTACCTTGCCGGATCACCGGACGCCTTCAGCGCGACCAGAAAGTTTCCACCCGAGGGGCACAAACCCTACTCCGGGAGCATTTCCAATGGAACAATTTCACTGGGCAAAGGTCTCGACTTGAAAAAAACCCGGAGGAAAAGCCCAACGATGGGCAAAAAGGCTCCCAAAGGGGCCATTACACTCTTTGACGGCTCGGACACGGACGAATGGCAAGGCGGGCGACTGGACGAAAAGACCAAACTGCTGAACACCGACGGATCCGATATTCGCACCAAGAGGAAATTCAACGACTACCACATGCATGTTGAGTTCCTGCTTCCCTACCGTCCGGCCGCCCGCGGACAAGGCCGGGGGAACAGCGGATTTTACCAAATCGACCACTTCGAGGTACAAATTCTCGACTCCTTTGGCCTGGAGGGAGCGAACAACGAATGCGGTGGCATCTATTCGATCAAGGACTCCGACGTGAATGCCTGCTTCCCCCCACTTAGCTGGCAAACCTATGACGTCGACTTTACCAACGCCAAAACGAAGGACGGCAAGAAGGTCAAGAACGCCAGGATCACCGTCCGCCTGAACGGTATCGTCATCCATGACAAGTTCGAGATACCGAGAAAAACCGGTGGATCCCGTGGCGAACCGGAAGGAACTCCGGGACCAATGAAGTTACAAGGCCACGGCAACCCGCTCCAGTTCCGGAATATCTGGATCGTTGAAAAATAAGCTAAGGCTTCGCGACAAAGCGCACGCAGACCGGACGGGGCGTACCGACGGATGACCCCGTGGGTTCGAGCTTGCCGGTTTTCCGGTCGACTTTGAATACATGGACGTCGTTGCTGTTTTGATTGGCCGTCAGCAGGAAGGAACCGGAGGGATCGAGGCAAAAGTTTCTCGGGGTCTTGCCTCCCGATGGCTGATGCTCGACGTAGGAAAGCAAACCAAACTTCGGATCGATCGCGAAAACGACAACGCTATCATGCCCGCGGTTCGAACAGTAAACAAATTTCCCCGACGGATGCACGCGAATCTCCGCAGTCGAATTGTTCCCACCATATTTGGCAGGCAAAGTCGAAACGGTCTGGATCCGCTCGAGCTTTCCGGAATCGGGATCATGCTTGAAGACGGATATTTCGGAGGTCATCTCCAAGTTGAGGTAAGCAAACTTTCCCGACGGATGAAAGGACAGGTGCCTGGGTCCTCCACCCGGGGTTGTCTTGACGAATGGAGGATCGTCAGCGACTAATTTCCCTCTCGGGAGCAACTTGTAGACAAGGACTTGATCAAGTCCCAAGTCCGCGGAATAAACTCGCCGACCCGAAGGATCGGAGTTGATGGAATGAGCATGCGGTCCTTTTTGCCGACGAGGATCGACACTTGATCCCACATGCTGAAAGAAAGCTCCGGACTTGCCGATCCTCCCATCCTTGGCAATGGGAAAAGAAATGACGCTACCCCCTCCGTAATTGGCTACGAACAAGCTTTTGCCCTTCGGGTCGAGGGTAAGATGACAAGGCCCTTCGCCCCGAGTAAGCGATTGGTTGAGTTTGGTCAAGTTGCCTGTCTCGGGATCAATGGAAAAAGAAGAGACCGCCCCACCCTTCTTGCCATCCGTCATGCCAGTTTCATGGCAGGCATAAAGAAATCGTTCGGATGGATGGATTGCAAGGAAGGACGGGTTCTTGATTCCGGGAAAAACCCTAAGCTTTTTGAGCTCGCCATTCGTTGCATTCAGTTCGCAAAGAGTAATCCCCTCGCCGGAAGTCCGCGTATACGAACCCAAGTATACCCGGTAGGAATCGACCCCGGACAAAGACGCTTGGAACAGACAGAACAAAACAAACGAATACAGTTTCACAAGTGCCTTAAGAATAAAGCAATGCCAATAAGTCAAGTAAAACCTTACTTGTTCTCTTAATACAAATGCACTATTTTTTCGTGCAAATTTGGATTCCTTGGGTTATCTTGTGACAAGAAGCCCGTACAATGACATCCAAGAGAAAACTAAAGAAAAAAACTCCGCTAACGATCGGAGATCGCGTGATCGAACGAGTTCCAACCGGCAAAAAAAAGCGAGTTGGAGAAATAATCTTCATTATTGAAGGAAGGAGGCGGAAATTCGAACTCATGCAACTCAACCCGCACGATCTATCGCCTCTTCACAGGCACAACAACGAACAATTAAAATTTTTCAGGCTTCGTGAAGATCAATGCAAAAGGTTGAATGAATTCAAGTACCGGGAAAAGAAAACCTTTTGTATCGGTGACGTCGTCAGGCATGCCGGGCACGGTCGCGTTCGCTTTGGAAAGATCGTGAGTTTCGTCCACCCCGAGGGCTTGTACACGACCTCGAATGAGAAAGGTTACAACGGCAAGGATTTTATCGAATGCGTGGAAGTCGCCCCGAGAAACGGACTCACGATCAAACTGGACACGGACGGAGAGGTCAAGCGGTTCGTGGTGGGACCGCATCATTGCAAAGTTTGCGAGATCTTGCCGATGGACAAGAGCGGAGGAGTCAGAATAAAAAACTATTGGGAAATGCAATTGAAATCCACCGCATCGTGATCTTAACCCCCATCCCGAACAAAGACAGCTCGAACGCCCGGCGATACGGGAAACAATGCCATCGACAAGATTGCCTGACAGCTCTTCCGGTTCTCCGGTTTCCCCGGAAGAATCCGGAACCTACCAATTCTTGAGCAACTCGTCCCAGTAACTGTCGAGGCTCTCGCCATCGGAAAAGGATTTGGTTACAAAAGCTTCGGGACTTTGGGCATCATGGTAAAAGAAAACGATCTTGTTTTGACCCTGATCCTTTTTGAACAGATAAACTTGACTCTTGTTAACGCACACGGGATTTCCTTTCTCATCGACACCCGCCTTGATTACCTTGAGTTTTGCTCCTGACTTTTCGAAAATTGCTCCCATGAAAAGCGAACTTGCCAACACGAAGAACAACCCGACTACCAATCTTTTACTTATATTCATAACAATTTTCCTCCATCCATTAGTGATTTTTAAAAATACCTAACAACAAAAGATACGGTCAAATGGCAAAGAGATTTCGTCGTTCAATTGATTTTTTTACTTTCCATATCTTTTTTTTGCGTTTCGATTCTATTGATTCAGCTCGTCAACCAATCCCAATGATCTTACTTCAATGAAAACATTCTTTCTTGCACTCTCGCTTTCGATCGCCGCTATCTTCCCCGCCTTGGCTCAGCCTAGTCTCGGAGATTGGGCAAACCGCCACAGGCAAGCTGACAACCTGTTCAAACAAGGACAATTCGAGGAGGCCATCAAGCAATACGATTATGTCCTGAGAGGGCGATTGCCTTTTCAGGGGAAGAAACATCGTGACATAGGGGCCACCCATAACAATACCGGCGTAACTTATTTTTTTCTCGGCGAAACCGAAAAAGCCGAAAAAGCCTATGAAAAAGCGTTGGAGTCCCTTTTGCCCTCATTGGGAGCAAGACATAACGACGTCTTGACCGTGCAGGCAAACCTGGCCTTCGTCGAAGAATCCAAGAATAATTTCAAGAAAGCCCAAAAGGCCTTCGAGCTTTGCATTCAATCAAAGCTCCCCTTGGTCGGGTCCAAGCATCCGGATATCGCTGATTGCCGGGAAGGATTGGCCTTGGCCTTGGAAGGGCAGGAAAAGCACGAGGAGGCATTGGAGCAAATGAACCTGGCTCTTGAAATTCGCCAAGAAAAATTTGGAGATACCCACACGGACGTGGGAGCCTCTTACGCGGGGCTTGCCCTTATCCTACTCAATCAAGAAAAATTTGACAAAGCGGACAAGATGGACGCAAAGGCCCGAAAGATTCTTGCCGCAACGCAAGGACAGTACCGGCCTAACAAAAATCCGGTCTCGAAGTTCCGACCCGGTCCGGCGGAAATCCTCAAGGCCAAAAGCAAATCCCTTAGGCTACCTTGATAGGCAAAAGGACTCAATCAAGCCTTTCCCCTGTTGGAAAGGAGGAAGTGAACACTCTCGTTTCCTGGATAAGGAATGAGGAAGACCTCGCTCTTTGGTCCGGCAATACCTTTCGCAATGGGTTTTCGGCTGGCAAAATGCAACTGCACCTCAATCGAACCGATCTCGATTCATTCGCCTATCTGGACAAGAAGAAAAACCTGCTGTGCTATGCGGATATCGTAAAAAAAGAAAAAAAGACAGGAGTCCTTTGCCGCGTAATCGTACACCCCGATCATAGGCGACAAGGCTTGGGCAAGACCTTTTGCAAAGACTTGCTCAACTGGGCAAAAGACAACGGAAATTATTTGAGAATTCGACTCAATACCTTTGGGCACAACAAAGCTGCTCTAGCCTGCTACGGAGCCTTGGGATTCCATACGGTTTCGGTCGAACCGAAGTGCCGGAAGGTGAGAGGGGAACTGCAAGACTTGGTCGTCATGGCGGCAAACCTGTAGCACTTGAAACCTTAGAGGTGAGCAGACCAAAAACAAGTGGGGGGTTGCTCCTCTTCGAGAAGTCGGAAAAAAACCGAACACGCATGCTCGTCGCTCATCCCGGCGGCCCTTTTTTCACGAACAGGGACGACGGTTGGTGGAGCATTCCCAAGGGAGAACCGGAAGAAGGTGAGGAAATTTTCGACGCAGCCTTGAGGGAGTTCGAGGAAGAGACGGGGTTGAAACCGCAAGGCCCCTTCATCGAGCTTGGCAATATTTTGCAAAAAAACGGGAAGCGTGTCTACGCCTGGGCTTTTGAAGGCACTTGGCCGGAAGGAAAACTTCCCGAGTGTAACGAAATCACGCTGGAATTCCCCAAAGGTTCTGGGAAAAGTTGGACCTTCCCGGAAATTGACCGGGTTCTGATGTTGCCCCCCGCCCAAGCCCGAGCCAAGCTAAGAAATGAACAGACGCCCTTCATCGACCGTCTGCTCGAGAGACTTGAGCGAAGCGGCATGGCAAGCAAAGGTTGAAAAGAATCCAAAGACAAGCTATGGTCCTACATATGACAGAAACGAATTTACATAAAAAATCTCCTTATCGGGCTCAGTTGCTCTTTGTCGGCCTCATTCTAATCATTGGGTTTTCCCGTCACCTTCCATTGTCTAATCCCGAGTGGCTTAATTTCTCTCCCGTCCTTTCCCTTTTTCTGATATCCGGCGCCATGTTGCGTGGAGCTTGGTCGTGGATCGCCCCGATCTGCGCGGTCTTCGTTACCGACTTGCTTCTCAACCCTTCCTATGGGGTCAGTTTGCTCGAACCCTTCATGCTTGCCACCAGTTTTTCCTACCTCCTCGTTTTTCTCCTTGGCAAATCGCTCGTAAAAACAAAAAGCCTTCTGCGCTTGGTCGGAGGAGGAATAGCGGGGGCCCTTGTTTTTCACTTCATCACTTGTTCTTTCGCGTGGTGGAGCAACCCGGCATACGCAAAAAGTCTCAACGGCTTGATTCAGGCTATCACCATTGGTCAACCGGGCTTTCCCCCTGCCTACCTTTTCCTTAAAAACACGATGGTCAGCTCGATTCTATTCACCTCCGCCATCGGATGGATCGCCTTTCGAATGCAAGAATCCGTTCCGTCCACTACGGCCAAAGCAAGCGCCGCAGGGGCGAGTTGAAACTCGACTGACTTCAGACCCTAACGATTTGCCTTTGAGATTCGTTGGCGACGAACCTCGAACAAGCAAATGCCTGTCGCAACCGAGACGTTGAGACAGTCCACCTTCCCAGTCATCGGAATGTTAACCAGCAAATCACAATTGTCCGCCGTCAACCGCCTGATACCCGAGCCTTCCGCCCCCACGACCAATCCCAATGGTCCTCTCAGATCAGCGTCGAACACCGGTTCGCTAGCCTGATCGCTCGTGCCGGCCAACCTGAGTCCCGTTTCCTTTAACCTTCCCATAAATCGGGAAAGGTTGCGGGCACGGGCCAAAGCAAGCGATTCGGCAGCACCCGCCGCCACGTGACGGACCACTTCCGTCAGACCCGCGGAACGATCGGACGGCATAACCACAAGGTCCACCCCCGCTCCCTCCGCAGAGCGCAAACAAGCGCCTAGGTTTCGCGGATCCTGTACCTGATCAAGGAGAAGGACAAAAGGATCCGCATCAAGGGAATCAATGAAATCGAGAGCTTCGTCTTCATCAAGAGTCGATATGTTGGCCTGCGGGTTTGCATGCGTCCTTCGGCCAAGGGATTTCGAATAGCGTCTTGCCATCAATACAAGCTAGGTCCAAGTCCTGAATATAATCCGGGAATGCTTTAGTCGTGAAAATCGGAGCCCTGGCCAGTCGCCTTGACGTACCCTTGCCTAATGCAAAAGTCCCCGAACCGTTCGTCTTCATCCCGGTTCCCGGCATAATCGGCAAGCACTGGCTTGAGTTCCGATACGATTTCATCGTTCGTGATGGCTTGCCTGTAAAGCTTGTTCAAACGCGTACCGTCCAAACCCGCGCCAAGGTAGAGATTGTACTTGCCGGGAGACTTTCCCACCAAGCCGATTTCCCCCAAGTAAGGTCGTCCACAACCGTTCGGGCAACCCGTTGAGCGGATCGCTATTGATTCGTCACGCAAGCCGAGCTCATCAATGATTTGGTCAAGTTCATCGATCAACCCGGGCAGATAGCGCTCGCTTTCGGCCAAAGCCAAGCCACATGTGGGCAGAGCCGTACAGGCAATTGAATTGAGACGCAGGGCAGACAATTCAGTGGGATTGCGAACGCCGTTCTTCTCAAATATATTCTCGAACTTTTCCTTGTCCTCAGTTGAGATGCGGGCAATCACGAGATTTTGGTTGGCAGTCAACCTGAACTCGCAGGGGATTTCCTCCGCAATTTCTCGAATTGCCTGCTTTTCCGAGGCCTGCCCGAAGTCTCGCAAGCGACCACCTTCGACAAAAAGTCCATAAGTCCATTTTCCGTCCGCATCCTCGGACCATCCGTATCGGTCCGTCGTTGAATCGAACGAGAATTCCCGGGACTCTTCCAATTCCCATCCCAAACGGGTGTGCAGTTCCTTCGTGAACCAATCCACTCCATGTCCCTCGATCGTATATTTCAACCGGGCATTTCGCCTGTCCGAACGATTCCCGAAATCCCGCTGAATCTTGACGATCTCCTCGGCAACTTGTACGGCTTGATCCGGGCGGCAAAAGCCTATGTCGTCAGCAACGCGCGGGAAGGTGGTCGTTTTGCCATGCGTCATCCCGAGACCGCCCCCGACGAGCACGTTATACCCAATGATTCCGCCGTTCTCCACGATTCCCACGAATCCGAGATCGTTGGAAAAGACGTCGACGTCGTTACGCGGAGGAAGGGCAACCGCTATCTTGAATTTTCGGGGCAAATAGGTTTTTCCGTAAATCGGCTCGATTGTTTCCTCACCCACTGCGGTTTTTTCTCCATCCAGCCAAATTTCGGCATAAGCGGAGGTTCGGGGCGTAAGGTGATCGTGGATCTCCTTGGCCAGCGACAAGGCTTCACCATGAAGGTTCGACTCAAAGGGATTCGAGGGGCTCATGACGTTTCGGTTCACGTCCCCGCAGGCAGCCAAGGTATCAAGCAAAGTATCGTTGATTTCCTTCATTGTCTGCTTGAGGTTGCCCTTGAGCACCCCGTGCAATTGGAAAGCCTGTCGGGTGGTAAGTTTAAGGGTGCCATCGGCAAATTCGTTCGCCAACCGGTCAATGCCAATCCATTGAGCAGGGGTACAGACCCCCCCGGGCACGCGAACGCGGATCATGAAAGAAAAAGCTTTCTCCTTCTTTTCCTTGATCAAGGCAGGTCGTTTATCCCGGTCATCCTGCAAATAGGTTCCGTGAAACTTGGTAAGCTGGGCGTCATCCGCAGAAATGGAACCGGTCGACGTGTCGACAAGGCTTTCCGCGATGGTACCTCGCAAGTAATCGCTTTCTTCCTTTATGCTCTCGTTTTTGGAAAGCTTGATTGGCTGATTTGTATCTGACATGATTTGAAAGTTACGATTATGTAAACTTTTGCGGAAGTGGCAAGAGAGGGAAGAGGAAAAATTCCAGAAACCCTAAAACTCTGCCTCATCAAGTTGAAGGGAAGGATTGAATGACAATTTTTGGTTTTCATTGGACCAAAGATGTTTTTGGTCGACCTCTGCGGCATAGGCGATCATGGAAGCGTTGTCTCCCGTATGACGCAACTCGGCGGCAAGAAAACTTACGCCTTCCGTACCCGAGAGTTCCTCCAATTTCGATCGAAGAACCTGGTTGTTCGCAACTCCTCCGGAGAGTCCCAAGCTTTTGAACCGGTCGGCCCTCAACGCCTGGCTGGTCTTGGTCACCAAGTGATCGATCGCGGCAGATTGATAGGACGCGCAAAGATCGGCATAACGTTTCTCGATTTCTTCCTCTTTCATCTTTCGAAGGGTATAGAGCAAACTCGTCTTGAGACCCGAGAAACTGAACTTCATTTCGTTCTTGCCCGGGAATGCGCGCGGAAAGGGAAAGGCTCGGTCATCGCCTCCCTTTGCCTTTCTCTCAAGCTCCGCGCCACCGGGATAGGGAATACCCAAAAGCTTTCCACCCTTGTCCAAAGCTTCACCCGCGGCATCATCGACTGTCCTGGCCAAAATTTCGATTTTCCGTTCCTCATCCATGCGGAACAAAAGGGTGTTTCCGCCCGAGACAAGCAACCCGAGGTGGGGCAAGTAATCTTCCCAACTCCCCTCGTCGCCGAGGCCCAACCCCATGAAGGGAGAAAAAGCGTGACCCCGAAGATGATTAACGCCCTGACCCGGTATTTCACAGAGCAAGCCAAGAGTCATGGCCACCGACAACCCAATCCCCAGGCAACCGATCAACCCCGGTCCACAGGTAACTGCAATTCTGGAAATCTTCCCCGGCATTTCATACTTGCTCCTGACCAAATCCAAGAGAGGTGTAAAATTGGCCAAATGCTCGCTAACGGCCAAGTCCGGTACCACCCCCCCGTAATCCGCATGACTTTCAATCTGACTGCGTACCCACTCGTCAAAAAAACCTTGAGCAGGATCAAAGAGAGAAAGAGCGGATTCGTCGCAAGAGCTTTCGATACCCAAAATCATAGGATCTCGGTTTTATTGAGCGGTGGCGTTCGATTCCCCGGTCAGAAGATCGAGCGCCTTGGATTTTTGAAGGTCGGGAATTCGAGCAAAGCCAAAAAGTTCCTCGAACTCACGACTGGTCAAGCTTGGGTCTCCATATCTCTGCGTGCGAAGCTTGGTTTCGTTTGCCTCACTGCACGGCACCAGAACGTCGGGCTCAATGCCCTGCTCGTGTATCGTCGAACCATCCGGCAGAAAGTACATGGCGGTCGTAAGCCGTAGACCCGAGCCGTCGCCAAGGGGAAAAATAGTCTGAACCGAGCCTTTGCCATAGGATTGCTCTCCGACCAAACGGGCCCGTCCAAGAACCGAGAAGGCTCCGGCAACGATCTCCGAGGCACTCGCGCTCCCCTCATTCAACAAGATTACGAGAGGTTCGACAATCAACTGACTTGTGGTAGATCGGAAATCCCTCGAGTTCGCCCCCTCCCTTCCTTTCACGGACACGATCAACCGATCTTTTTCAAGAAAGATATCGGCCACCTCGATGGCAGCCGAAAGCAGGCCACCCGAGTTATCCCTCAGGTCCAGAATCAAACGCTCCATCCCTTGGTTCCTCAACTCATTCAAGGCTTCTTCGACTTCCTGAGCGGTACGCTCCGTGAATTGAATGAGATGCAAGTACCCCGTACCGTCTTCGTCAACTGACGCATCTTCCACGGAGGAAATTTCAATTTCATCGCGCCGGACGCGAACGGTTCTTTCCTTACCGTCGTAAGCAAGAAGAAGAAGATCGACGAAGGTACCCTTCTCTCCCTTGACCTCCGCGCTGACCTCGTCAAGTTTCCAGCCCTTCACTGATTCGCCGTTCACCTCCAGGATAAACTCACCTACTTTCAACCCTGCCTTTTCCGCCGGTCCCCCAGGGAAAACTTTCGTAAGAAATACTCCTTTGTCCACCTTGCGAATCATCACACCGACCCCCAAATAACGCCTGTGAGTGTCGTCTTGAAAAGCCTTGTACTCCAGAGGAGGATAATAACTGGAGTGACGATCCAAACCGCTCACCATTCCATCGATCGCGCGATCGGCAAGCCCGCTGAAGTCCGATTGATTTTCATCGACGTATTTGGCATGAGCCAAGCGGAGAGATTCCCCGAACCGGCTCATCGCCCTCCGGTAATCGGGTTCCAACAAAGAACTCAACCCCGGATTGAGGAATATCATGGCGATGCCAAAGCCAACCGACCCGGAAATCACCAGTGCCATTACTTGGTACCACGACACCTTCCACTTGACTACTCTCTTGAGTTTCACCGATAAGGGCTTATCCAACCCTATTGACGATGCCAACGACAAAGCACACGCAACTTGTTCTCGATGCCTTCGCAAGGCGCTTGGGAAAGCGCAACGTCATGCCTTTTGACGAATACGTGGAGTTTGCCCTCTACGACGAGCAAACCGGTTACTACGCCTCCCCAAAAACCCGAGTCGGACGATCTGCCCAAAGCGACTTCCTGACGTCTTCGGCGTTCGGCGGTATTTGGGGGGAATTGATCGTGGATGCCTGCAGGCATATTCTTGAGGGTGAAGACCTGAGTCAGTATGTCTTCGTTGAGATTGCGGCCGAACCCGAACAGTTCGTCCTAAGCGAAATCGATCACCCGTTCGGAGAAACCCAAATCATACGATTGGGAGACCCACATGATATTCCCTCACCTGCAATCGTTTATTCAAACGAATGGTTGGACGCGCAAGTTTTCAAGCGCTTTTGCTTCAACCCGGGAGACAGAAAATGGCAAGAAATGGGCGTAACGTTGGAAAACGGCTCGTTTCGGGAGACACCCATTGATTCGTCCCTTTCGTCACAAGCCCTTGGTTTCCCTCAGGAATATGCTCAACCGTATCAAGTCGACTGGCCTTCCGGTTCAATCGAGGCGCTTGAACGCTTGTGCAGCAAAAAATGGTCCGGCCTTTTCCTTACCTTCGACTATGGCCTCGGCAAAGAAATCTTGCTTAAGGAGCGACCTCTCGGAACAGCCCGAACCTACCATCGTCACAAAATGGGTAGTGATCTCCTCTCGAAAGTCGGCGAGCAAGACATCACCTGCCATCTTTGCTGGGATGAATTGGTCGGGGTCCTCGAAAATTCGGATTTCAACCATCCTCAACTTGTCAGTCAGGAATCGTTCCTCATGAATCATGCAAGTGGCAAAATACAGGAAATCTTATCGAGAGCCACAGGCGATCCGACATCGAAAACCCAAGTGCTCAAGGAACTCATTCATCCCCTTCACATGGGAAACAAATTTCAAGCCCTTTGGGCCCTTCGCGGTTAGGGACGAAAGACACTATCCCTGTGACTTCAGGGCAAGCTCGGGCCCAACCGGTCAGAGGGATCGAAGGGGCGACCGACCTCGTATATTCGGCGAACCGAATCCTCATCGTAGGCAACCTCAAAAAGGGCAAACTCATCGATGCTACCGCGAAGGGCGATTCCGTCTTGGTCAGGCATGTCGTGAGAATGCCCGAGGAGAGACTTCTCAAAGTTAAGTGGCACCAAATCGCTCATTTTTTCATGACTGAACGAACGACCATTCACGTAATGACTAATCATTTTCGATTCGGAATCCAAAGTCGTGGCTATATGGGTCCATCGCCCAACACGCTCCTTGCCAAAGGCTACGGCCGACTCGTAAAGATTGAAACCTTTGGCCGACTTGATACGAAGGGAGAGTTGACCTTGTTTGTTGATCGACCAACTGGCAGCACCCGAAGAAAGAGGTTCGGCGCAAATGATCGGAGCGACTGACTGGGGCAAGGCGTCGATTTTCACCCAGGCGGCAAGAGTCGCTGAGATCAAGTGCTGGGGAAGGTTCAGTCGAACGCGATCATTGTCACGCTTAAAAGCCAACGCTCCTTTTCCCGCCCAGCGCCCCTCTTCCCACTTGCATCCGATTACGGCGCCGTTGTTGGGTGATTCCTTGGCCACGCTATCATCACGCAGGAGACGTGACCATGGACTGTGGTTGTCAAAACTGAAATAAAGGCGTGTTTTCGGATCTTGAGCAATTTCTTTGCTCAAATCCACCCATGCAGCATGTCTGCGCTGGGACTCCTCCATCGACCGGTAAGCCAGTTCCGCCTTGCCCATAAATGGTTCGGTGGGCATTTCGACCCATCTCGGGTGACCGTAAGGATCAATAAAAATGGACTCTCCCCCAGAAATTTCGCGGGAAACGTCCTCATCGTCCCCAGTTTGTCCCTCGTAAAGAACCTTCCCTTTGTATACAAAAACTTCCGTTGATCCGCCCTCATGCACATGCAAGCCGAACTCAGTGCCAAGATCGATAACCTTGCCGTTTGGAACCTCGATGGCGAAACCGGAAGAGACTTCAGGAACGCTGGCTCTCAATTTTCCGATCGAAAGAGCTCCACCATTGGGGTTGATGATCTCGAATTCAACCGGACCCTCCAAAACAACGATCGATCCCTGAAGAAATTCAATCTGAGCCAAACCGCTCTCCAATTTGAGCATGCAAGGCTCCAAAGTGTTACCCGAGTCAGGCCGTAATGGAGAATCGTCCGCCCACTCGACCCCAACCGTTTTGGTAAGAACGGCGACGGTGTCCACGATCACAGTTTCTTCCTCACCTTGGGGAGACGGATCCGTGATGGCCGCAAGATCAGTTTCTATTTTTTCCCTGTCGACCCAAGCACGCGGAAGATAAAACCCGGCGATCAACAAAGCCGCGACCAAGGTCAAAGGGAGGACGAACATTACTATTTTATCGATCGAGGAATTACCGACAACCTCTTCGGTTTCGTCGCTAAGCCGTTCGTCTGCGTAATGGACCAAGCTCGCCGACATATCCATAAAGCAAACGTAAGTCTTCCTCACTTCCTCGGATTCCGCTATCCACTTCTCAAGTTTGGCCTTCCTGGAGGGTGACAGGTTATTTTCGACCAAGCCATCCAACAGCTCGTGCAACTCCAAGGTTTCCTCGTCCGTCAGGCTCATCTTACTTGCTCCGC
>JABGWD010000421.1 GCA_018645725.1 Opitutia bacterium | reverse complement strand
CCCTTCGAACCCGACCGGGGCGAAGTGTGCCTTGCCCGCGAAAATCGTGTGGTATCCTTCCTTGCGCAACTGAGCGGGCAGGGTGACGTCCTTTGAGGTCAAGCCCTCCCAGCGCCAGCCCTTGGGCCCGTTGTTGCGCTTCTCGGGGGCAATGAATTGAGTGACGCGGTGACGGGCGGAATTTTGTCCGGTCATGATAGATGCTCTGGTCGGTGAGCAGACCGACTGGGCGTAAAACTGGGAAAAACGGATTCCCTGCTTGGCCAACCGTTCCATGTTCGGGGTCCGGTACCAATCGTTGAGCGGATGGCGTTCCGGCTTGCCGTTTTTGTCGGCAAGCATGGGCACGGAGGTGTCCATCAATCCCATGTCGTCGACAAGGAAGAGGATGACGTTGGGCTTGGGCGCTCCCGAAAGAGCGCTGAGAAGGAAAGCAAGCAACAGGCTTGCCGGAGCGAGTGATTTCATAAGGGGCGGGCTATTCCCACTTGGTCAAAACTTTGCGTTCCTTCACCGGCCACCACTTGCCGATTTTGGCCGCGAGCCTCGCTACCACTTCGGGGTTGTCCTCGGCCAAGTTCTCTTCTTCCTTGGGATCCTTGAGCAGGTTAAAGAGCTGAGGGCGTTTTTCCGTCCGCGGGTGGGTGGATTTGTAGCGGTTGACCTCACCGTCGTAGGTGAGAAGAAGCTTCCATTTGCCCTCGATCGTCCAGCGGAAGACCAAAGAGGCTTCTGGGTTCTCGACGTCCGCGACGTCATGGGCAAAGGTTTCTCCGAATATGCCCTTTCGTTTGACGGGCTTCTCCTCTTTGAGGCTGTCCATCAGGTTGAGACCGGGTAATCCTTCCGGCACGCGGGCTCCGGTAGCGGCCAGAACAGTGGGGAAGAGATCGATGGAGGAGATCACGTCCTTGCGGTTTCCGTTTTTCAAATCTCCGTTGGGCCAGGAGAACATGATGGGAGTGCGAATACCGCCTTCGTAAGGGGTTTGCTTGGATCGGGGGGCATACCCGTTTCTTTCCGGATTCTGAATCCAACCGTTGTCGGTTACGTAGACTATGATGGTGTCATCGCGCAGTTTGCGCTTTTCCAAAATATCAATCAGTTGCCCGCAGGTCTCGTCAAACCAGGTGCACATGGCATAATACTTTGCGATGGATATGGGTAGGCCAAGTTCCTTGTAGGGTTTGAGCAGACGCTCGGGCGGGTTGTGCGGAGTGTGCGGAAGGAACACTCCGTACCATAGGAAGAAAGGCTTGTTTTTTTCCATAGCATGGTCCACGAAATCCTCGATCGGTTGCAGTCCGGTCCGTCCGATTTTCAAACCGTCGTCCCCATGACGCCCGCCTTTTTGAGGAAACCCACGGGTCATTCCGTGAGTGAATCCGCCGTGTTTGAAGTTCCCTTCCCACCATTTCCCACTCTGGTGGCTAAGGTATCCCTTTTCGCCAAGGAGCTTGGGCAGGGTGTCGAACTTGTCGAGGTAGGAAATAAGCTGGGCTCTCTTTTGGTTGTAGATATCCTTGTCACGGGAATAGGTCTTGGGAGATGGGTCGTTGCCGGTGATCATGTGCTTGTGGGCGTATTGCCCAGTGGCCAAGGTTACCAATGATGGGCGGCATAACGCGGTGGGGACGTAACCGCGTTCGAAAACTACGCTTTCCTTGTTCAGTTTGTCCAGATGCGGGGTCTTGATTTTCGGATGCCCCATGAATCCGTAATCGGTCCAGGACTGATCATCGGAGATGATATAGAGAACGTTTGGAGACTTCTGAGCGGATGCGAAAGCGCAACCGAAGAGAAGGCATAGGAAGCCGAGGGCGTATTTTTTATTCATGGTAGGTAAGAAAAAGCATTTTTGGGATTAACGGTCAAAGAGTTCGTGCTTTCGGTTCCCACCTGAAATCAAGTAGGCGAGCAAATCAAGAATATCCTCCTTGTTCATGGTATTTATCAAACCGGGGGGCATCATGGAAACAGGTGACGGTTCAATCGAGGTAATGAGTTCGGCTTTCACCTTGGTCACTGTGCTGGGCTTCATCATGTCGGTGTTTACCCAGTATTCGTTAT
>JABGWD010000420.1 GCA_018645725.1 Opitutia bacterium | reverse complement strand
TCCTATACACCACCGCGGGCAAAGCCGGATTCATCACCGGATTGTACCTCGTGATCGTCCCGCTGATCGGCTTTTGCCTGCGCCAAAAAATCGACAAGCTCACCATAGCGGGAGCTCTGATCGCCACGTACGGGCTCTACCTGCTGAGCATCACCGAAGGCTTCAACATTGGACAGGGGGATACCCTCGTTTTGATCGGGGCCTTCTTCTGGGCCGTTCACGTTCAAGTGGTGGGTTATGCCGCGAAGTACAAGCTCGATGCCCTCAAGCTCGCCATCCTGCAATATCTAATCTGCGCCGGGCTGAACCTCGTGCTCGCTCTCTTTCTTGAGGAATTCTCCATGCAAGCCACCCTCGACGCCTCAGGGGCCATCCTCTACGCCGGCCTCATCTCGGTCGGGGTAGCCTACACTTTACAGATCGTTGCCCAGAAACACATCGACCCAAGCCGGGCGGCCATCATCCTAAGCTTGGAAGCCGTCTTCGCCGTCCTGGGCGCATGGTTGGCAATTATCTTGGGCTTGAGCTTTGCCAAGGCCGACGAGATCCTCAATTCCCGCCAAGCTTGGGGATGTATCCTGATGTTCGCCGGCATGATGCTCTCGCAACTGCCTGGGCTAGGGAAGAAGACAGAATCAGAGAGGAGTATCAATTGACTTTGTCTGCAACTGATCTTCGCACAAAAAGCCGTGCTTGATTCTTATGGCTGAACTTTGTCTCCAATGATTCAAGAAATCCGCGAATGAGTTTTTCATAGGTTTCATTTGTGTCGGTTCTGACTATGCCATCATGAATGGCAGCGAAGTGATCGCCGAACTTCTGCCAATCGGTCAGGTGAATGTTCATATCTTGGAGTATTGCCCTTGTCCTTGGAACCAAAGCTTCGATTTTTTTCTTAAATACTTCCCCTTTTGGTTTCTTAGGATAACGCTTCTTTAAAGGATCGTCGATTAGATCTAAAGCCATTTCCCTTATTTCCGAGGGACTTCTTGAGAGAAACTTGTGCTTCTTTTTCAGTTCTTGGCTGATGACCAAAAAGTCATGGGTGCATTCCTTGGCTATTTTGCCTTTGTCCTCAAGATCTGCCATCATGAAAGCATACTTCAAGAGTTGGTTATCGCTCAAATCAGTATCGAACTTGAGTTCGATCGATACGAGATGGGAAGTTTCGTGACTATAGAGCAAAGTATCATGATACATGTACTTGATGGACACGGCCGTTTCAAAATCATTGGAAAGGCCAAAAAGATTCCACTTAGCCTCTTCGCAAACAGACGGGAAAAAGGATTTCAAGTAGTCATTGATCGCATGATCGGGCAAAAGCGAAAGGAACACGTCAAATTCCTTGTTTAGGAACTCCTCGGAAAAACACCTCATCCTACGCTGGGCCTCCATCGGTCTAATCAGGAGCTTGTTTTTCTTTTTATCATAGATTTTATCGACCGTGGAATTCGCCATTTCCCCATCGATCTGGGCCTTGCAATAAACCAAGATCTCCTTCTCGGTAGGCGGAACCGTTTCATCGCTCCTCTCCTTTTGGTATTCCAGAACCCAACCGATGATTTTCTCCACCATCTCATTCTTGGATACGCCAAGAACGTTTTTGGATTCCCAAGTCACAAGCCTAGCCAATCCGGCTAAGCCCATCGTCCAAGGCAATTGTTCCTTTAGGTGTTCGATCTTGGTTAGTACGAGTCTTTCTTTTGTTTCCTTCATAGTTTTATGCTCAGCCCAGCTTGACCTGTCTGATTTCCTGCACCACTCCGGCGTGGTCGGAAACCCTGTCTCCATCGGGCGTATTCTTGGGGATGATCTCCGTCACACGGGCGGACAAGCCTGGGGAGATTGCGCAATGATCGATCAGGGGCTTGCCCTCCAGATCATTCATTTCTGCGGTGCAAATTGAGAAAGCAGAAGGGAAACAAGCGGCCAAGGCCTCGGCTACCTCAACGGGTTGCCTGACTCTCGGGATCCTTTGGTTGTAATCGCCTAGCACGCAAACGGGAAAATCTTCTTTTCGATACTTCTCGATAATTCCGGTCAAGCCCCGGCAATAGATCAGATGATCCTCCCAGGATTTCCGATCTTTCCTGCCGGTGCTCACATGAGCGGATTGCCAAGGTATGCACACTCCGATGAAACGGATTCCTAGGGTTACGCCCGAAACAAACCTCCCGCCGGGCAGTCCAGAATCTCCCACCAGATCAATATCCGTCCACGGTTCCTTGCTCCACAGGACGACCTTCCGCCGATCACCCTTGTTGACGTACCCATAATCAAGATCCGACCGAATGACCTCTCCCTCGGGGATCAAGGCCTCAGTGACCTCCGTCAGGCAGGAAACGTCGGGGGCAAGTTCTCCTATCTTTTGAGCAATCCATTTCCCACCGGCGCTCCGCGGCGGGCGCCATTCCAAATTCCAGTTCAGGCATTTCACTTCAAATCAGATCCGAGGAAGACCTCTTATCCCCGCACGTAAAGATGCTTATCCTGTGCTTTACTCCACTTCAGGCTCAACGACTCCAAGAATCCCTTGATTACCTTTACGTAGGATTCGGCATATGGATCAGTAGGCGAATCCTTCAATAGCCCATCGAAATAATCACCAAATTCCTGCCAAGTCGTATACTTGACTTGAACTTCATCCAAAACCTTGTCGACCGACGGGGCCAAGTTCTTCAAACGATCCGGTTCTCTGGTCTTCTTGGGGTAATGATCTTCACCAAGCGCCAAGAGTTCTTTTCCATGATCAATCAATTCTTCATAAAGTTCATCAGTTCCATCTTCCGCACTGATGAAAAGCAAATGGAATTTCGAGCCCTTCGCAATCATGCCCTGACTCTCCAAATCCGCCATCAGAAAAGCGTATTTGTAAACCTGATCCTTGCTGGGTGGGGCATCCACTTTCAACTCGAGAGCCACCAATGTTTTCGTTTCATGAGAGTAGGCAAGGGTATCGAAAACCATGTACTTGATGCCTGTCGATTGTTCGATGTCATTGGTGTTCCCAAAGACTGACCAATGATTCCCTTCCGGAAGGTCAAAGAATTGGTTGAGGTATTGCGTCAACGTCTGGTCAGGCAAAAGGGCCATGAAAATATCAAATTCCTTATTCAGGTATTCTTCGTCAAAGTAGCGCAAACGCCTTTGAGCTTCATATGGAGCCACCATTAGGTTTGTTTTGGGCTTCTCATAAACTTCCCCCTCCTCGGGATTGGCCTCTTGGACTTGCTCGGCAGAATTGCGCTCGACGAGACTACCCGCTTTCGATTCGATTTCTGAGAAATCCAAGTCTTCCTCCTCAACATACCGTCTGAAAACCTCAACGGTCCATTTTACGACCGCCTTGCGATATTTCGTTTTTGAAATTCCCAGAACACTTGCCGTTTGCCAGGTCACTAACCTGAGCAAACCCGCCAAGCCCATGGTCCATGGCTCTGAATCCTTGAGGTGCTTTGTTTCCTGAAGCCCCGTTCTGTGTTT
>JABGWD010000419.1 GCA_018645725.1 Opitutia bacterium | reverse complement strand
TGGCAAAGTGAATTGATGCAGAACGTCGCATGCTGGACCATGACTACGCGGGCAACCCCGCAGAGAAGGAACCCACCAAGGGCGCCTTCCCAAGGGGTTAAAGTAGGGGTTAAAGTAGGGGTGTAGCGGGCATAACCGTATCCAATCAATGCGGGGACAATAAAGCTAACGAGGAAGGAAATCGGATGAATCCACTTGTGTTGCCACATGACCATTCGATCTTTTTTGAGATCTTGAACGTTTTCCATCGGGGCTTCTGGCTTGAGCCTGAACATGAGCCAACCCATGTGGGCCCAAAAAAAGCCTTTGGTAATATCGTAGGGATCCCCGTCCGTATCGACGTGTTTGTGATGATAGCGATGCCCTGAACTCCACCAGAGGGCTGAGTTTTCGAAGGCCGCGGCACCGAAAAGGAGGACGAAGAGCTTGACGGGCCATTTGGCTTTGAAAGCATTGTGGGAAAACAGGCGGTGGTAGCCCAAGGTAATGCTCGTTCCTGTGGCGACATAATAGAAGAGAAAAACCCCGAAGAGGAACCAATCCCAAGGGCAATGCAACAAATATGCAGGGACGGCCGTAAAAGTAAGCAACGCAGTTATGATGAGAAAACCACTCGTTACCCATTCCACACGACTGAAAGGTATGTTCTTGAACATAGGATTTCTTATATCGGAATTTCAGCGCAAGACGAATCTTTTTTAACGCTTCCTTTAAAATGGAAAACAAAGTTTTTGGTTAGGAACGGCTTTGACTTTGGTCTTTTTTTGAGGTGATCTTGAAAACATCCAAGCAATATGAAATCACTATTCCTTTACTTCGCATTCCTGTTAGCGCCGATTTTTTCCCTGTTGGGAGAACATCATCAAATTCTCGACCTTCCCGGGAAAAAAGGTCCGGGCAAAGGAAAGACAATCGTGCTGGTTTCCGGAGACGAGGAGTACAGGACTGAGGAAAGCATGCCTATGCTGGCCAAGATTCTTTCCCAAAAGCACGGTTTCGATTGCAAGGTTCTTTTTGCATGGGATTCCACTGGGAAGCACATTGATCCCAATAATCAGGCGGGAGTGCGCGGTTGGGATCATCTGAAGTCCGCTGATCTGATGCTAATCGGGACCCGCTTCCGCAAGCCGACCGCCGATGAGGCCAAGCATGTCACCGAATTTCTCAATGCGGGCAAACCGATAATCGGAATCCGTACTTCCACTCATGCTTTCAACGGAGGCGGAAAGTTCGGGGGGAAGATTTCCTATGGTGCATTCGGTCCTCTCGTCATGGGTGAGGGTTGGGTAAGCCATCACGGTGGCCACAAAAAAGAAGGTGCTCGTGGAGTGATCGTGGAAAAGAATGCCAAGCATCCGATTCTTACCGGAGTGAAAGATGTCTTCGGGCCGTCCGACGTCTACGGAATCAAGTGGGTCACCGCGGAGAGGGATACCATACTTTTGCGCGGTGCCGTAACCACCACGCTCGATCCAAAGTCTCCCAACGTGGAGGGTAAAAAGAACGATCCTATGCAACCTCTCGCATGGTTACATCCTTACGAGGCTCCGAACGGCGAGGGAGGGACGACGTTCTGCACGACGATGGGTGCTTCAGTTGACCTGGTGAGCGAAGATTTACGCCGCTTGTTGGTTAATGCCACCTATCACTTGACCGGACTCAAAGTTCCCAAGAAAGCGGACGTTGCATATGTCGATCCTTTCCATCCTTCCTTTTACGGTTTCATTCGGGACAAGAATCACTGGCCTAGCTTGGATATGCAACCAGCCGATTATGGTCTAGGCAAGTCGCCTACCGCACCAGAGCCCAAAGGATCCCCCAAGTGGCCTTGGCGCGACAGTCCCAAGGACTGAATTTTTTCTTCCGGCCGGATTCATTCGGCAAGAGGTCTAGTTAAAAATATTGGCGATTAGCCTGATGGCATATCCGACGACGAAGGCAAGGAGCGAAAGCGACAGAAAAACAATAATCCATTTGAGGTAATTTCCCTCGGGCAAGCCCGACGGCAAGGCACCGCAGCCCATGTTTTTCGATTTGTCTTCTTCTTGGACGAATCGCGTTCTGTTTTTTTCCTCGAGATCGTGGGTTTCCTCAGCTTTCCTTCTTCTCTTTGGTCTTTCTACGGGTGGCTGTACCGATGGTATTTTTACCGTGACGTCCGGCCTTGATCCAAATCCGCCTCCGTTTTGACCCGACCTCATTTTTTCCGGTATGAACTCCCCGAAAGTGACCCTTTGATGAAGGGAGTTGTAACCGAGAACCTCTACCTCGATTTCAAATACGTCCCCTTGGTTGAGAGGAAGGACCGGTTTGTGATCTTCCTTCCAGTTGCTGTCGGGGTGAATGAGGATGGCAATTTCATGTTCTCTTTCGCCAAGCAAGGCCAGAATTGTTTGCCCATCCACGTAGCTTTTCTCGTAACGGCTTGTAAAAGTCCGGTCGTTCGAGACAAAGGTAGCCCGGAGCTTCATAGGTTTTTTCATGAAGGTCGAAAGCATCTCGTTGCCTTCTTCCGACCCGAACTTTCGGGCCGATAGATCGGTCAAGGCTGACAACAGTTTCTCGTTCATGCGAGGGTTGCTCCGAAACTTAGCCAAAGAGTTTGTTTACTCTGCGGGAATCCCTGCCTTGGCGAGTTGTTCCTTGGCCTGAGCGACGCTTATCCGTCCGCTTGGCAAAGGGAAGTCGAGGTTGTCTCCGCTTGGGGTGAACCCATCTCCGTCCAGATCCACGAAGATCGGGTTGTTGTAGGCACAGGGCTTGGCCGCGGATTGACCGCTTGTGCCAAAGCCGGTCTTAAGGTCGAAGTTCTCGCCGTAGGCCACCACGATCAAGTGTGCGTCTGCGGTGAGAGGAACGGGGATTGTTTGGCCAAATTTCAAAACTTCGTCCGAGAACAACTTGGGGTGAGACTTGCGGGTGAAGTTCAAGCTTTCAACTTGTCTCCCGTTGACAAGTATCTGGATGCGGTCGACATCGATCCAAGAAGAGCACTGCACGCGGATTTTCAGGCCGACCGTTCCGTTTGCTCTGGCCAACCCGCCCGCTTGGATGCCGTCTTCGGTTTCTACCTCGAGGTAGGGGCCCGAACTGAGAATCATCTGGCCGGCCTTGGATCTCCGGCTGATCTCGGCCCAGTCGATCTTGGCAGGGTCGTCGGTGGATGAGCGGACGTAGGTGCGCCAGCAACCGACTCCATTTCCGTGGACGGCGTGGGCATCGGATACCGCGATCCCCCAAGTTTTCATTCCGTGGTTAAGCATCTGCAACCAGACGAACTCACGAACGATCGTGACCTGTTCGCGACTGGCTCTGCGGGTAATCCGAAAAGGGGCTTGCGAAAGGATGGTGGCGGGTCGGTAGTTTTCCGTTTCGATGGCGTCAATGAGGGATAAAATACCATGGTATCCACCGTCCGCTTTACCGTCTTTGTTCCGGTCGATGAAGTTCTCGATCATGTCGGGATGATTGATATGAATCCATCCGGTTGGGTGATGCCCCGAATGATTCCTCAAGTTGAGGGCATTTATTCTCGGATCCCTGACCCACTGTGGAGCTCCGTTATCCTGATGGTGAGGCTTGGGGGTAAGTGGAAAGGCGTTGAGGTGCGCTCCCGAGCCCGTCAGTTCCATTCCGGGTATTGTCGAGATTTCGCCTTTTAACCCAAGTCTCTCGATGTAGGGAGCCCAGTCCATGATCCGATTGTGTTCGGTAGTGGGTGCGAACTCGATCTGTTCGGCCGCCAAATTGATGAGGCGATCCGCGGTTCCGCAAACGTTGTCGCCACTGGGGGTCGAGTGGTTGTGAAAGTCCGTACTTACCCAACCGGGAGTTTTCACGGTACGCTTGAGGGTTGCCCCGAAGTCGACATATTCGCCTTTTGGCACAACGATTGTTTTCTCGATATGGTCGTGCTCGATTCCCCGGGTAACGATCAATTTGTATTTGCCGGGGTCCAAGGCCACGGAAAACTCTCCTTTCTCGGAATGGTACTGATCCTTGCATCCGTGGGCCCGTTCGCCGGGGCCTAGCTTGGGATTGGGAGTCCCTTCCAATCCAATGAACTGGACTTTGCAGGGAGTTGTCGAACCGTCTTCTTTCTTCACTGAAAAGCGAACCCCCGACGGCGCATCCATGGAGATGCTTTTTTCAAGCAATTGACCGTCCTTGATCTCAAGGGAAAGCTCTTCTCCTTCCCGTCCGATATCCGTGACAGACACTTTCCACGAGCCAACCGGCAACTGCAGTTCGAGGTTGCCGGCTTCATCCGGGTATCCCCGAACGGTTGAGTCTTTTAATTGGAAGTCCACCGAGGCGGTCGTTACGGGGTTCTTGTCAGTGCCCGTGATGCTTAGTTTCAGTCGCCCCGTCTTCCCCAGTTTTACCGCGACCACGCCGAGGGCATGAGCCGGAGATTCTCCAACTGCGACAAAACGTTTGATTTTGATTTCATCTCCTGGGTTCAGGCTGCTGTTTCTCGGAGGCACTTTCCCGTTTTCACCGGGAAGCCAAGCGTAAGCATATCCCGCCTTGTCTGATGGATCGACGGAGTCAGCCCACTCGATTGATCCGAACCTCCCCGACGAATTGAAGCGGGTCCATCGGTCGCTGATCGGACCCGAGGCGGGCTTGGAGCCTTCGTTGCGTAGCAAGGTGTCGATCGTTATGCCTGCCTCGTTTTCTTTGATGTGATAAATATGCCGCTTGAACAAAGACCCCGAAAGAGCGGAGGATACGACGACCTCCACACCGTTCCCGTCTGGGTTGGGGCGGACATAGGAAACTTTTCCCTGTTGGCGGGAGGGGGAAAAGATCGTCAGTTGGTCGTTTTTGCTTCCTCGAAGGCAAAGGTCGTACAGGCAACCCGGGGTAACTCCGTCGGGTCCCCAGAAGGCTCCCATGTTCGCTTTACGGTTGTCCGCCGATCCGCCGATCAGGCATTCGATTGCCTTGTTTCTGATCACGAAGTCCCCGATGATTCCGTCTGCTTCTTTGCCCTGGGGCAAAAGATTGACGTTGTCCTTGGAGATTTCGAATACCTCGACCTTGGCGGAAGCCGATACCGAAAGGGAGATGAACGCAAATAGAAGAAACTTTTTCATAGGCTTTGAATAATGATGTTTGTGCCTTACTTTGAGAAAATGACTAAAGGTGCGCAACCCCCGTTCCCATCATTTCAGCAAAATATAATTCTATTTTGAGGTGACCGAGCCCCTCTGCCGTGCTAATTCAAATCCATGAGCAAGACAACTGAGGTAACTCTTATACGTCATGGTGAAACGGAGTGGAACCTGTCCGGTCGGTGGCAGGGGCATGCTGATTCTCCTCTGAGCGAGCGGGGCATGGCCCAAGCCGAGGCATTGGGCAAAAGGATGAATCCTGATGACTTTGATTACTTCTACTCCAGTGATTTGGGACGGGCTATGCATACTTCCCGTCTTGTCGGCGAACCTTCCGGGTGGGAGGCAATTCCACGCGAAGACTTGCGCGAGAGGGATCTGGGCGTTCTGGAAGCCTTGACCACCGACGAAATGCTTGAGCGTGAACCCGAAGCCTACCGGTCTTTCCGCAACGACGGTCCCGAATACGTTCCCCCGGGGGGCGAAAGCTTCAAGCAGTTTTGCCAACGGTGCTCGAATGCACTGGAGGAAATTGCTTTGGCTCACGAAGGAGCGACCATCGGGATCGTAACTCACGGCGGTGTGCTGGGAGCGGTCTTTCGTCATGTCCTGAATATCCCTCTCGAGAAGGAGCGCAATTTCGTCCTGCTTAATTGCTCCCTCAATCGATTTGAAAAAAAGACAAACGGTTGGAGTTTGTCGAGTTGGGGAGATGTCGCCCACCTGCAGGGCATGGACTCCCTCGACGACGCCTGAGTCGATGTCGGCGTGATCCAAGAAACGAAAGACTTGAAGCTGCCGTGCGAAAAGTGCGGTGCAGTAATTGAGTACGACGGGGTGAGCCTGCCCGGAAAAACCTGCCCGCACTGCGGAGCCAAAAGGCCGCATACCCTGAAGGGCAATCCTTTGCTACCATTCCTTTTCTTTTTCGGGGGGTGGCTAGCCTTCGGTCTGATCAATCCCTTTGATTGGAGCGAAAACGTTTTGCTTTTTGGCTCGGGCGGATCGTTGCTCCTCCTTGTCTGGTTCAAGGTTTTTTTGCCTATGCACATCGGACTATGGCGACTCAAAAGGGAAAATTCAGGCAATAAAGAAAGGCGTTTGGGGATTGTTCCCGGTTGTCTTTCCGTAGTGTTTTTTCTTTTCGGGTTGGTGTGTTTGTCGATCTTCTGTTTCCAGGTAAAAACGTCTTCTTCAACAGAGATGGATTCGGATCAAGCGAGAGGCGATTATGTATTTAGGCTGGAAGGTCATGAGGTTACGGATGGAATCGATTCGGTTCCGCTTTCGCCGGTGGGTGGCAACGCGACCAAGATCGGATTCATAAACAGAGCCGAATTTCCCGTTGAAGTCCACTGGCTCGATCATAACGGAACCTTGCATTACCTCGCCAGACTTGGTCAAGATCATGGACAAAACGCCAAAGCTTTCGTCGGGCAAACTTGGCTGGTGTCCGACGGGGACGGAACCCCCCTTTTATATTATGTTGCGGAGAAAGAGACTTCCGGCGGGGCTTTTGGAAAAGGAAACTTCACCCGGGATTAGCCCGGAGAAGGAAGCCCGGTTACTCCGTAGCCTCGCGTATCCGCCGAAGGGCGTGCGCGGCATGATACAATCCGCCGTCACTGAAGACCTCGGTGGGAAACTTTTCCATGTCCGTAACGAGCCTTTCAATCGCCTTGAGAACCCAGTCCTCCGTCAGTTCTTCTGGGGAAAGGGCAATGCTCATCCACTCCAGGGCATGTCCGGTTGAACTGACCAAGTACCGAGGTGTCCGGGGTCGTAGGGAACGATAAAACCCTGCTGCCGAGAAGGCACCGTCTTCCTGTTGGTGGCGCTTGCTTACGCCAACGTATTTGGCCAAGTATTTCTTCGCATCCTTCCATGTGCCGGTAAGTTTGCCTCCCTGAGCCAAATATTTTTGCAGCGCATAGGCTATGCCATAGAGATGATGGGGTCCGCCCTCGGTTTCCCGTCTCGGATCCCGCTGAATGGCCAAACGCATGACGTCCTCGGTATTGTATTTCTTTCCGGAGTCAGCCTGCCATTTTTTTCCGAAGGGCACGTAGGTGGCCAAAGCTACCAAAGTCCAAGCCAGTTCCTGATCCTCTCGAAAACCTTTTTGGGTAAACTTCAGTTTGTCAGCGACGGTGAACTTGGTTCCCGAGCGGGATATGATTTCATGATCGAGGGGAATGCCGGCGTCCGCGTAAGCAAAGAGAAATTGATCGACGTGATCCTGAACGAGAAAGGACTTGTCGCCCTTGCCTCTGGTCTTGAGGGTAGGAACTCCTTCAACGTCCTGATAGATCAGCTTACCCTCGAATTCGGCGCTGCGGGTCAGGTAGTCGATGGCATTGATTTTTTTCTTTGATTTCGCATCCAGAACTTCGATCTTCTTTTCGAAGGCGACCACTGCATGCATGACAACCCATGGCGTGTTGACATCGCTTTGAAGGGGGCGAGCATGAGCTTTTTCAATTGCCTTGTCCATCCTGACGACGAGGGATTGAGGGATTTCCCCAGCCGTCGCGACCATGGTAGTAACGGAAAGAAGTCGGAGCTGGAATTTGGCTTTCATTAAATCGATGATCCTTGTTCAGGTTGATTTTCTTCCCAAGCCAAGTTCTTCGCGGCAAAATTTCAAACTGCGTTCGAGCTCCGCCAACTGATAGTCCTGCTGAGCTTTTTTTCTGTCTACTCCTGGTGCGGGTGAGAAGGATTTGAGCTCTTTGCCTTTTTTCGAAAGGAGAAGGAAGCGGGAAAAGTCATCTGCCCGAATGGTGGAATAGGGAGGCCAGAACTTGCTTTGGAGGTAGGGGAATTCCTTGGAGAACCCGGATATCGTTTCGATTTGTACGGGCACGTTCGGGCATCGTTGTGCCCATTCGGCAAAGATAGTTTTTAAGTCCACGCATCCATCTCCCATTGCAGTCCATTGGACGCGAACCCCGTTTTCACTTGGCCAGATCATTGAGTCCCTTATCCCACTGCAAACGGTGTAAGGCGCAAGGTTACGGAACGTCTCGACAGGATCTTCGAGAGTCCAAGTCGCGTTTCCCGTATCAAGGGTGGCTCCGACGAAGTCGGGTCCCGCTCTCTCGATCAAGCCGGCAAGTTCCCGGCTATGCATGTCTCCGGCATGGTTTTCCACTGCAATCTTGACCCCGGCATCGATAGCTTCCTTTCGTACTTTTTTCAATGTCTTGACGGTGCTTTCGATATGGAAATGGATTCCCTTTTCCCCCATCCGGTCCTTGCTCGATCCGAGGTAGCAACGGGCAACGGAGGAACCGACTTCCTTGGCCACCCGGATCAGCAAGCGGAGGTGTTCCTCGGCGCTTCCATACTTCTTGTTGAACTTGGCCGAAGTCGGGCAAATCCCTCCCGTTCCCGCTTGCAGTGCAATTCCTTGCTTTTTTGCTTCTTGCCGGACTTCGCTCAGGTAGCCCTTTTGGTGGGATTCGTATACCTCGAGATCAGAAAAAAGGAGGGCGTCGACTTTGTGCTTGCTTGCGTACCCAATTAATTGCTCGGCTTTCCAACCAAGGGCCCGAATTGAAAAGTTGTCAAACCCGAGGGGTGGGGCGGTTCTTGTTGGAGTTTCTTTCGAAAAGGCAAGCGCGGGTGCCCCGAGGGCAGTTCCCATGATTGCAGCCTGTTGGCAAAAAAGACGCCTGGAGAGATTTTGGTTATGCGAACTCATGTTCATGATGGGTAGGAAACTTTACCAATCGATCAAGACTGAAAAGAGAAAGTCCGAAAACTTTTGACTCAAGCGCGGCTGAAAAAACCTTACTCTCCGTGATCTCTTGTCGAAGTCACGAAAGTATTGTTCTTGTCATCGAGAACGATATTGCCCGAAGAAGCCCAGACTGCATGAGCTTCGAAGTTTACCGAATTCTCAATGATTTGAACGAATTCGATCGAGGCCCAAGGAATGGCTCTTTCGGAGACCGGTTCGCTGGATAGTCCGCTTGCCTTGTTCAGCCTTTCGCCTGCAATGGCCCCGCTGGAACTGATCTTTCGAAAGTGGAACGAACGACCAAGCAAAATCAGGCAATTGTGGTTCTCGGCAATCACCCGACCAATATACACGTGCTTGTACTGACCCTCGAAAAAGCGTCGCATTCGAACCCTGACGTATTTGTGGGAGAAGGAATAAGCTTCCATATGGCATTACCTATTATTTCCATTTTGGGAATTCTGCAAATAAACTTTGAAAAAAAGTGCGATCGAATTGGAAAAAATGAGAAGTTCGGGATATATTGTATTATATGAAAAAAGAGAGGGAAGAGCCCATGGAAGAGTATAAGTTTCATTATCAGCTTGGTGACGCTGTTGGATCTTCGGACAAGTACTTTTTGGCCCACGATATAGACAAGGCCAAGGAGATGTTCGACTATTCCTTCGAAAAGCGAACCGTGCAACCCGAAGTGACGAAGATCGAGCAGTGGAATCGTTGGAAGGCCTCATGGGAGGTCATTGACCATGAGGTCGCCGATCCGAGTCGGAATTGAATCAGTACTCAGCGTAAACTAAGTTTGCCTTGGCGAGCTTGTGCCCCCGTGTGTGCCGGTAACCCCATAGCTTTTTGTCACAAGTCACGCATCCGTCCAGGCAAGCTACGTTTCCATTGATTTTGGTGACGTGAGGTTCGAGGCAGTAATGTCCGATGAAAACCGGCTTGTCGGTTTTGGGGTAAGGTTCGACTTTTTCAATGTCTTCAGGGTCTGGAATCTCTTCGAGTGAATTGCCGTACATCGGTGAAAAGAGCGCTTCGGCAAAGGGCTTGTCTCTCAAGTCTTCCCACCACCTGAGTCGCCCTTTTTGCCGGATCTTCCTGAAACGGTCGCGAAGAACCGAATTTTTCGGCAGATTGGCTTTGACCCCCTTGAGGATGAGGTCGACGGCTTTTCTTTCGGGGGAGCTTTTGTCGCTGGTCCTACGGACGAACTCGTCGCTTGGAACTTGAGTTGGTGAAAGGAAGGAAATCGAAGAGGAATGCCAAGCAGCGTGAACGACGCGGATCTCCTCGAGATCAAGAAACAAGGGTAGCGTTTTAAGCCAAGGAAGGAATGATTCGTAGCCTGGGTTTGGCAAGGGTTGCCTCGTGGCGGCGAGCTGCAGAACGTTGAACTCGTGATTTCCCAGAGTAATGAATGCGTTTCCCTGTTCGCAGGTTTCCCGAACGGTTCTCAATACGCCGATGGAGTCGGGTCCGCGGTCAAGGAGGTCGCCCACGAAGATTAACTTTCTTCCCCCGGGGTGCTCGTAGTATTTTCCTTTTCTGGCATAGCCAAGTTGCTCTACCAGTGAGTCGAGCAAGTCGAGGTATCCGTGCACGTCTCCGATCAGGTCGTAGCAGTCGGATCCCGGATGAGGTTTTGGGTTTTCGGTCAAGTCGGCATGCTCCATTTTTTAACGAAGGAAACTGTCTTTTTTCCCGTTGGCTTGCCTCCATTCTTTCGAAACCGAATCGTAGGCATACTTGGCATAGCCATCAATGATCAGAACGCCGCCTTTGATTTTCCAAGAACTCCACGTGTGCAAATTGTTTCCCAGTTTGCCTTCGCATTTTCCTTGTGGCTTGAAGAACGAATTGGATGTCTTTCGAAAGTTGAAAAACCAAGTTTGCTTGGTATGCCAGTTGGTCAATGTCCATTTTCTGCCAACCAGCAAATTGCCAAGCTTGGCATCGAGCTTTTCGACCTCCGGAGGAGGAGGAGTCGGAGAAGGGTCGCCCCTGTCTGCTTTGGTTCTGTTCTTGAGGAATTGCTCGTATTCAAGGGCAATGCTTTCGAAATCGGTCTTGATTCCTTGCTCCTTCGTTTTTTGAAGGAAAACAATTGAGCTGAATCGGTCAGGCTGGATTTCGACCATGCTTGCGTGAAGCAGGTTGTTCAAAAGGGTGGAATTGCCTTTCCTGATGGAAGTTTCCCCCAGTTTCTGAAGCAGAGGGTTCTTGATCGAGGGACGAGAAACTCTTTCACTCGGTTTCCCCATGCCAAGAACAGACGTCAGGTAGAGCAGTTCTTCATTTTCGGGATCAACGAGCAAACCCAATGCGACCATTCGCTTGCCCAAAAGGCTTTCGCGGTTTTCATTCAGTTTCTCGGTTGCATATTCAGCTGCCAAATTGGCAAGAGCCTTTCCCGTGTCTTGAGGAAGCTCGCTCATATAGGGGGGAGTGAGACCAAAGGCTGGTATCGGTTGACTCACGTTTCTCAACAAGTATTCGAAGTCCGTACTCAACCCCCTGCGCTTGGCCCGTTGAATGGCAACGATCAACTCTTTTGTGTTCGGGTCAAGGAGATCGGATGACGAAAAAAGGAGGAGTTGAAAATAACTGATTCTGGTTCCGGCAAATCTCCTCAGGTGCCTGGCCAAGTCCCGTTCATTGGTGGCAGGGCCGAAAGCTTGGGCGGGAATCTTTGCTCCGCTTTCAAGGAGGCCTTTCAAGTAAAAAACCTTGTCTCCTTTCAATGAGCAAAGCAGTTCGCTCAGTCGGAGCAATTTGTGTGCCGTGGGATCTGCCCGGTTTTCGGAGAAACGCTTGCTTGCGACGCTCAAGGTGGCTTCCCCCAAAATTTGGGAAACTTTGGGGGCGATTGGCCAAGGATCGGTTTCCGAAAGAAGGGGATTGTTGCCACAGCAAGCAATCAAGGCAAGTATTGCCGCCGAGCGAAAAAACAGGCGGGGATTGAAAGAGAGGGCGGTCATTCGAATATTCTTAAGTTTACCGATTGGTAGTTCTTGGATAAAGAAAAAAGGTTAGTTCCAACAATTGATTTTTAGCAAACAAAACAATGACTTCTTTTTTTGATTGTCCGGTCCGGCGGAGCGATGGGCCCCGAACGGGTAAAATGATTTTGCCCGGCGGCGAGGTGCCTACCCCCGTATTCATGCCCGTGGGCACTCAGGCAACGGTCAAGGGACTTTTGCCCGTCGATTTGACTGAAGTCGTTCGTGCCCCGATCATATTGGGGAATACTTATCACCTGAACCTGCGCCCCGGGGTCGAAATCATCAGAGACGGTGGTGGTTTGTCCCGCTTCATGAACTGGAATGGCCCGGTTCTTACCGATAGCGGTGGATTTCAGGTATTCAGTCTTTCCAAGCTGAGAAAGGTTTCCGATGAAGGAGTCAGCTTCAAATCACATCTTGACGGGAAGGAAATCTTCCTTGGTCCCAAGGAAGCGATTTTGATCCAAGATGGGTTGCGATCGGATATCGCGATGTGCCTGGACGAATGTCCGGCAGCCGAGGCTGCCGGGGAGGAAGTGGAGGCAGCCGTCAAGCGAACTACGCTGTGGGCAGGAGCGTGCATGAATTCCTGGAAGGCGGGGGAGGCGGAAGCTGATGGTAGGAAGTTGTTTGGGATTGTACAGGGGGGGCGATTCAAGGATTTGCGCTCACGGTCCGCCGATGAATTGGCAAAACTGGATTTTCCGGGTTACGCGGTTGGCGGGGTGAGTGTCGGTGAGACGGAGAAGGAGATGCTGGAGCAAGTCGAGTGGACCCTCCGTTCCTTGCCCGAAGAAAAGCCGCGTTACGTAATGGGCGTGGGGACTCCGCCTCAACTCCTCAAGATGATCGCTCTTGGAGTCGATATGTTTGATTGCGTAATGCCCAGCCGGGCTGCCCGTCATGGGACGGCCTACACGCGATCGGGGGTTTTGAATCTTCGAAACGAGCGTTTTCGGAATGATTTTTCGGCGCTTGACGTGAATACCGATTGTTATGTCTCCAAAGAATTCAGCAAATCTTATATCAGGCATTTGTTCATGTCCAAGGAATCCTTGGGCGGGGTCTTGCTGACCCTCCATAACCTCAGGTTCTACGTTCAGTTGATGGAAGAAGCCCGTGCGAAAATAGCGGATGGAACGTTCGATAGCTGGGCTCAATCATGGATCCTGGAATACGAGTCAGGTTCTTCCGTCCGATAATTCCGCCCAAAAAAAAGCCGAGCTAGGCTCGGCTTTTTATAAAGATGAGGGAGGATGATTTTATTTTGAAGCCTTTGGCGCCTTCAACTCGGCATCCTTGGGACCTGCGTCCTTGGGGGCAGTGCCTTTCCATTCGCATACGTATCCTTTGACTTTCCCCGAAAAATCAGTCGTTGCAGCCCATTTCCCGTTTTTCCCATTGAGGATGAGGAAATTGTATCCCGGGGCGGAAGAAGGTTGTTTGGCATCCCAACTCTTGAACTTAAAAGCTTCTCCGTTATCCCAAGTCCATGTGCCTTCCTTGAATTCATCGGTTCCGCCAAGCCAAACCAAGTGGTCCTTGGCAAGGCGGCGAACGAATTCGTTTTCCTGTTCAGTCGATATGACGACGAGCTGGCCGCCGATATCGTCACAGGCAAACTTGGCTTCCCACCACGTGCTGTTGGTATCGAGAAAGGCCTTGTAGTGGTTTCCTCGAAAGGCAACGGCGTCTTTCGCCGGTTCGACCTTGTCGGCGAAGGCCGCGTTCGTGAAAAGAAATGCGAGAATGGCGGAGAGTATGAGACAGGATTTATTCATAAGTGTTATAACCTAATAGGAGAAACCCCTCGTTTCGCAACAATTTTTCCAAAAGTTTGGGAACTTTCCTGGAAAAGGGCGTTGTGATTTGGTCGGCTGCGTCGAAAGAGATTTTCAGGTATGGGAATCTCTTCCCGTATGCAAATTCCTCACGTATGTGCGGGGGGCGGTCGATTCGCTAAGAACCGAAACGACAGCGATCAGGACTTGGTTTTGTCGGGAGCGGAATCAGAGGGTTCTCTTGCCGGCAAGTTCGTGGGTAAAGCAGTCGATTGCTTCTTGGTTGATGAATCGCTACAAAAAAGAAAAAGAAGGCCAAGAAGAGGAACGAAAACGACTGCGAACACAATTACTCCCTGCTTGAAAACGTCTTGTTTGTTCGGGAAGTAGGCGATGCTGGGTTCATAGGCAAACGAATCCATTCGGAGGGGGGCATTCTGCTCGGAAGGAAGGGCTTGCTTAACGTTCAGGTCGGAGAGTCTGGTATGGATGGAATCAGTGCTCTTTTGAACCACAGCGAGTTGTCGTTTGAAGTTTCCGAGCGTGTCCTCGATGTCGCCAAGCATCTCCGATTCCATTTGAAGTTTGGTCATTGCTTGTTCAAATTCCTTATCCTCTGCATTATGTAATTGGTGTTTGTGCTTGAGGTCTTCGATCGCCCGCCTGACCGACAACTCCAAGCCGTTCTTCAACTGCTCTAGCTTTTTGGTATTCTCCAGCATCTTGGGGTGCTTGTCCAGATAACCCGATCCGGTTTCCTTTAAGTTTTTCCTGAACTTTTCCAATTCATGGAGTTTCTGCCGCAAGACCGGGACGTTTTCGAACTGCTTGATGGCATCAATCTCGAAATACTCCTTGATCCGGGCAATCTCGTCCTCGATATTATTCGGGGCAGTCGCGTTTCGGTCCGATATGGTCCTCACGTTGATCTCCAAGATCTGACGAAGAAGAGAATTGATTCGAATTTGCTCTATTCTGGAATCCGCTAATTCCTTCATCAGGCGTTCCTTCAAATAAGCGATCCGTGTTTTCTCATCCTGGAGGTAAGGAAGAGCATTACGTTTCTTGAACTGGTCCATTTCTTCGGCAATTTTTCGTTCTTTGTTCAAGCTGTTTTCAAGAAGGTCCTCCAGGGTCTGCTTTGCGAATCCGATTTGTTCGCTCTGGGTACTCTTGTGGAGCTTGGCGTATTCCTGCTGGACCAAGTCGGCCACGTGCTTGGCCCCCAATGCGCTCCTTGCGGAAGAGGTAATGATGAAGCGGGGCATCCCCTGGGAGCCCGCCAGTGTAACGCTGTAGTTGAAGGTCGAACCCAGGTCCACGATTATGCCTTCCTTGAGAAAAGGAGCCAGAAGCACTGACTTGTATGTCGGATTGTTGTCCAGTCGGAGGATCACGTTGGCCCTCAGTTGTTGACTGTTCAAGCCCTCGGTGTGCCGAGATACAAGGCTCTGGAGGTGATTGTCTCTACCCACGCTTTGCAGGTTCAGGATGGCGGGGGGAGGCGTAAGGTTAAAGGAGCATGAACTCTGGAACCATTCCGGTTCCTGCAAGTGGTAGAAAGCATAAGCCAGGGAGACCGAACCCGGAATCGAGAGGGTGCCGATGATTGTCCCAATCCATGCGCAGAGTTTAAGTGAAATGCCGCAACGTGTTGCTCTTGCCCTGCGCAGGGCGATGATTCCAAAGATGATTGGCGCGACGGGTACGAAAAGCAATGCGCAAGCCAAACTGATGATTGCCGGTACTTTCGGTTTTTTCCCATCAAGGTCTTTGGTTTCCATATTCTGAACTTCAATCATTCATGCCTTATGCAGTCAAGCGCCCTAATCGGTTAACGTTGTAAATAAAGGCAATCGACGGAAAAGGACGACTTGCGTGGACTCTCGTTAATGGTTTGTCGAACGAGGCGCCCTTTTTGGTATGGGCTTTATCTTGACTAGGGATTGGTATTCGGGCATTTTGGGACGTCTTGTCGATCACTCGGCAAGCAAGGTCGGGCCGTAGCGCAGTCTGGTAGCGCACTACGCTGGGGGTGTAGGGGTCGTGAGTTCAAATCTCACCGGCCCGACCAATTTTTTTCTCTACGTCATTCCCCCCCATTCAACAGGCGATTATGAACAAGACATTTACCGTAGGATGGCTAGGGACCGGTGTCATGGGGGTGCCCATGGCGGGCCATTTGTTGAAAGCCGGGCATTCTCTGCTGGTTCACACTCGCACCCGGAGCAAGGCGGATCCATTGATCGCCCAAGGTGCCGAATGGGCAAACTCGCCATCCGAGGCTGCCGAACGCTCGGATTTCGTATTCACAATGTTGGGCTATCCTCAAGACGTGGAGCGGATCTACTGCGCGGAAGACGGAATTTTGGCCGGGTGCCGCGCGAATTCCGTGTTGATCGACATGACGACTTCCAATCCGGATCTAGCCAAACGGATTGCAGGGAAGGCCTTGGGACGAGATGCCCAAGCGCTTGATGCTCCGGTAAGTGGTGGAGACGTCGGAGCGAAAAGCGGGAAGCTGGCAATTATGTGCGGAGGGAAAAAAGAAACTTTCGATAGGGTTCTCCCTCTGCTTCGCGCCATGGGAGACAAGATCGAACTGTTTGGCTCTTCCGGTTCCGGACAGCGGGTCAAGATGGCCAATCAAATTCTGATCGCCTCAACTATGGTCGGCACGGTCGAATCCTTGTTGTACGCGGAAAGGGCGAAGTTGGATCCGAGTCGCGTTATCGGTCTGATCGGTCAAGGCGCCGCTGGTTGCTGGTCCATCAATCAGCTCGGACCGAGGATGGTCGAATCAGATTGGGAACCGGGGTTCTTCGTCAAGCATTTCGTCAAGGACATGGGGATTGCCTTGGATGATTCGAAGCGAATGGGCTTGAACTTGAGGGGCCTTGCTTTGGCCTCCGAGTTTTACGAACGGGTTGAAAAAGAAGGGTTTGCGGAGAAAGGAACCCAAGTTCTCCTGGAGGTTCTCAGGAAGATGAATGAATCTTGATGAGATTCTTGTGAAAAGAGTGTTTCCAAATTCCTAGGAATCAGTAAGATAATAC
>JABGWD010000418.1 GCA_018645725.1 Opitutia bacterium | reverse complement strand
GCCATGTCGGTAATGCAAAAGCCTTGTCATCTTGCCGAAAATCTCCCGAAAGGCAAAAGCAAAGGGTCGGGTCGCTAATCAGCAAGGAAAGCAGCCCGGTCGTGGAAAAGCCTCGAGACCGGCGTGGAACCTATTGAGCGAAGGGTCAGGCCTCAAAGATCATTCTTTTGCCAAAACACCTTCACCTCTTGCCCGGCACGCTCCTTCCACTGGCCAATCAATCGTTCCAGTTGGCGGCTTGGCTTGTTTGGCGGGAGTTTGCGGAACTTGATGCGGTTGGGGTCTTGCGGGCCAAGGACTATTCGGAAGCCCAGATCCCCCGAACTGATGGTGAAGGGATCTAGGACAATGAAATAACCCGCTCGGCACAGCTGCCCGTAGACCTGCCAACTGCCTCCCCTAATCGTTTTCTCAAAACCTTTGTATTGGGTGTCCGAGAAACCTCCGGAGCCCCTTGGCGAGGCCCAGTCGAAAGAGCTTGCGATATCGAGGCACCATTCCCAGACGTTGCCGTGCATGTCGGCCAAGCCCCAGTCGTTCCCCTTGTACGAGCCAACGGGCCGGGGAGCCCCCGTATTGGACGACTCATCCTTTTCCAATCTAGTCCTGAATGGGAACTTGCCGAAGAAGTTGGCCTGCCGGGCCACTAGGGATGGGCCCATCCCCGTGGCGGCCGCCTTGCCGCCGTGGGCTGCGTACTCCCACTCCACGTTGGTGGGGAGACGATAGGTAAATCCATCCGGCAATCGTCCCGCCTCCCGTTCCATCTTGGTCAAGCGGTCGCAGAAATCCATGGCCTGGTACCAGTTCACCGTTTCCACGGGCAGGTTCTTGCCACGGAAAATGCTGGGGTTGTCCTCCATGACTGCCTCCCATTCTCCCTGCGTCACCTCGAAGCGGCCGATCCAGAAATCATAAGGCAATGTGATGGCGCGACGCCTGCCAATGAAACTTCGAGCCCCTTCCAGGTCGTCACCCGATCGAAAACTGCCACGGCGCAAGAAAACCAATTCCGGTGCCGGGCAGGGGGTGTTCGAGGCCGGAAGTCCGATCGTCCGGAGGTAAGTTTTATCGGCTGCGGAAAGGGAGGTGGAGGAAACTTTGGCGAAGATGCCGTTCTTTCCCTCCAGCGTAAGCAAGCCTCCCTTGTTTTCTAGCAGGCGATACTCTCGTTTACCCCCGATGCCGGTATCCCATGCCCGGTAATCGAAACTTGCTTGCCCTGTCGCAAAGGGAGATGCCCCCAGGAGCAGCGCCGGCATTATCAGCAGTCGCATAATCCTAGGCGTGAGTCGACAAAGCCTGTGGAGGGGTTCCCTCACCATAGCCGGGAGGTCGCCCGTTGCAGGTCGTCCTTGGAGGAAGGCCCGAGCTCGATGCTTACGGAATTCTCGAGATCGTTTGCGCCTCTTCGCACTCCGGAGATGTTGCCGCCTATGGTTGCGCTCAATCCTGCGTAAAGTTGGTTTGTCCCGTCATCCTGGTTGATGGCCACTAGAATTACGGGTTCGCCCTTCGGGACGCTCACCAGGTAGCGGTCGGCATCCTTCCGCGTGGCCGAGATCACCCCGCGGGTGCCCGTGAAGATGGCCACCACTCGCTCGTCATCCAGTCCCAGCAGGGCCGCGGCTGCATTCGGCGCCTCCTCCTTGTTCACTACGTCCCCGTTCCTCTTGGGCAATTGAGCACGATCGATCACCACTTCGTATTCCGTTCTTTCCTGCTGACTGAACTTGTCGCAATTGATCCATCCCAGTTCTCCCGAGAAGTATTCCTTCAGGTCGAATCGCCCGCCTTGCCGGCTGGCCGCTGTTCGTGAGGCCAGCTCCTTGAGGTAACGCTCGGAGCGCGGGGTGCGTACCAGTCGCTGGTCGGTCGACAACAACGGGTTTCGCTTGTCGGGGCGGGGGGCTAGCGCGCCCGGCAGTTGCCAGTCGATCACTCCTTCCTTTTCGATTCCCCGAAACAGCGACATGCCTTCCGGGGACGGCATCGAGACGTCCATCGACGTCCCCTCTGCCAGTCGAAGCGGCTGACCGTCGCTATCGGCCTCGACGTAGATCATGCCCGCCGTCTCCAGGATGCGCTTTCCGCTTTGCGTAACGAGGCCGGCGTTCAGCACGTCGAAGCACGAGTAGAATTCCCACAGGCGCACTTCCACCCGCTTGGCCGTGGGGGCGGATCCATCTTTCAGCACCAGGCTTCCGGGCTTGAATCGCAAGACCGTGCCTTCTTTCCCCTTCAGGTCGACTACGCGCTGGGGATCGATGGCAAAGCGAACGGGTTCCTTGGTCTCCAGGGCAAGCTGGGTGAGGTCCGGTTTGCTTTGCAGGGAGGAATCGGCAAGGCACGCCATGGACGGGCCGAGCAGCAGGGCGAGAAGTGAACAGGGAATCAAGTGTCTTATTTTCATGGCAGGAGGAGGTTTGGATTTGAAAAGAATATATTTGAACTATTG
>JABGWD010000001.1 GCA_018645725.1 Opitutia bacterium | reverse complement strand
GGTCGAGATAGCTGGATTGCCGCCATTTTTACGATGGGCGAGGGTTACCACAACTACCACCACGAGTTCCAGTGGGACTATCGCAACGGCGTCAAGCCTTGGCAACTTGATCCTTCCAAATGGTTCATTTGGACTCTTTCGAAGGTGGGCGTGGCCTCCGGTCTGAAACGGGTTCCTCAAGAAAAAATCCTACTCGCCGAAACCAGGGAGACCAAGCGCCAAGTTACCGACAAAATTTCGCACATCCAAGAATCCGGAAAATCCGGCGAAGATCTGTTCGATCAAGTTTTGGAAAACCTCGAAGGACTCAGCGAACGCCTGACCGAGATTTGCAACGAATTGCAATCCGCTGCCCAAGAAAAAATCAATTTGTCCAAGGTCAAACTCAATGAGTTGAGATCCGAAGTCCGGGCAATGCTCGAGGAAATCAATTCCTCCCCGGTATTGAGAGTCGCCTGATTGGCGTTCAGGCTCATCCTTTCCTCTTTTCCCTCCTTCGGTATAGGGAAGGTGTAATTTTTTCTATACGGCTGAAAACCTTGCAGAAGTGATCTGCATTACGGAAGCCCAAATCCACGGCCAAACTTTTGAAAGAATCGTCCGTTTCCATCATCAGCCTCTTTGAACGTTCGATTCGCAAACGGGAAATCTCCTCCGCTATGCTACAGCCCATGGAAGCCCGAAATTTCCTCTCCAAGGTTCTCCGGTTCGTACCACTGGCAAGAACCACGTCGTCCACTTGAATCCGGTCTTGCCCATTTTCAGAGATAAAACGAAGGGCCTTGGTAACCAACGGATCATCGGCAGCCAAGGAATCAGTCGATTGACGTGGAATCAATCCTTTGGGCGGAGAATATTCAACTGAAGCCCACGCTATTTTCGAATTCATCATCTCGTCCAGTTTTTCGGCAGCCCGATAAGCAATGAGCTCGAAATCCAAATCGATGCTGGTTAAAGTAGGATAAGGTGACGAGCAAATGATTGGTTCGTTGGACGTCCCTACGATTGCCACGTCCTGAGGAACTTTCAAACCCTTTGCCCGACAAGTTTCGATCAGATGCCTGCAATACAGATCATTGCCTACGAGCACTCCAATCGGAAGCTCCAAATCCTCGACCCATTGCTCCAGTCCCTCGATGAATCTTTCCCAGCCAATGCCTTCGTATGCCACGCTTCCTCTTTGGAAACGGTAGGTCGTGAAGCGAAACCCAAGTGGTTTCAGGGTTTCCCTAAAGCCTTGAATTTGATGCCGGGCATCCTTTTCTCGAAGAAACCCCATATAACCAAACCTACGAAAACCCCGTCCGACCAGGTGCTGAGCCGCCATTTTGCCGGATGCCTCAAAATCAGCCAGAACGCTGGCAATATTTTTCGCGGGGGAATTGATCCATATGTTCACTGCCGGAATTTTGAACTTCTGAGATGCTTGAGCCAAAGGTTTCGTGATCCGACCGAGGACACCGTCAAAAGGAGCAAAAGCCGAGCTAGGGTCCAATACGCGAGCGGCACTTGGAGTGGTTACGCAATCCCACCCAACCTCGTCCGCATATTTATGAACGCCGGCATACGCCTCCAGGTGGCGCTTGTGGCCCCATTCCATCTCCAGGCATACGGCTACCCGTTTCGGCCTCTGTTTTTTGGGCACATTCATAGAACGGAAGTTGTCTCTGAATAGTCCTGCACTGTCAAACCGACATGTCGCAAAAAAGAGAGTTTTTTCCGCTAAGACGAAGATCAATAGGTTTGTCGCCCAGTGGACGGATAGATATATTTAACCGTTTATGCCCTCCCTTTCTTCAAAGTATGACGTTGCGATCATAGGCGGCGGACACAACGGACTCGTCTCCGCTTGCTACCTCGCAAAAGCAGGCTTGTCAGTCCTCGTACTCGAACGAAATGCAGAACTCGGAGGGGCCACTCGATCTGCTCAGGCATTCGATGGGATGGAAGCGAGGTTATCCGTCTATTCCTATTTAGTAAGCCTTTTGCCGGAACGGATCATCACCGACCTCGACCTCAAGCTCGAACTTCTGCCCCGACGGACCGCGTCCTATACTCCGAGAATTAAAGACGGTCACTTTAATGAACTTCTTCTTCGAAACGATGATCCGGATCATAATCGCGGTGCATTCTTATCCTTGACCGGTTCGGATTCCGATTACTTGGGATATATGGAACTGCAAGCCATGCAGGAAAGCCTGGCCTCGGTCATCTGGCCAAGCCTGACCGAACCTTTGGTCTCAAAAACGGACATGACAAATCGGCTGGACGATGAAGGCAGAACAGCTTGGCAAGCCCTCATCGAGGAACCGCTCGGGCATGTGATCGAGGAGAAAAT
>JABGWD010000417.1 GCA_018645725.1 Opitutia bacterium | reverse complement strand
CCAGACCATGGCTTAATTAGAATCTTTACAGTTGCAGGACCAGAAATTGGCTGTGAATTGGTTGCCACATTGTCCGAGCTGGTATCTGATGAAAAAGATGCGGTTTGGGGGTTCCAAGTGCCAATAGTTTGATTTGATTCTATTCCATCTAAGTCCACAAGAACAGAAACGAAAGATTTTTTCTGATTGTTGGTGTGCTGAATTGTCGCTCCCGGTCTAACAAGTGCACCAACATTAAACACATAAGCTACTTCACCCTCTTGGATTTGCAGGACTTGGGTGGAAATGCAAGCACTAGACTTGAGGTAGTTTTGGGCACTCGTATGATCCACTGAAGCCGTATCATCCGTCTTGACGATCACTGTCTCATATCTCTCGGCAAATCCGAGGTTGGCGAACCCGGCGAGAGACAAGGCGACGGCGGTCAAAAAGGCGGTAGGGAAGTTCTTCATAATGGAAACGGGTTGTACTTGTTTGGGATTGCCCGGCGGGACGACGACCCGCTTGGCGGTTTTTTAAGGTTTTTAGTGAGGTTGCGCCCGAAAAGTAACCTTGTCAAGCCCCTCGCGCGAGGAAGCTCTACTGGAAGCAACCGCTCAGGATCATATCGAACTGCATGTAGATGCCGATTGATTCCACCTGCCCGAAAACGATGGAAGACCCCTCCCATGACCCGCTGCTCGATGCCGTCGCCAAGACCGGGAAGACCTGATCTCGGCGACAACCAAATCATTTTCCATGAAACTGAAACTAATAAGTAAAAAACAAGTGACGGAGCTATTCTCAGTCTCCGTCAGGAGCGTCGAAAGACTTGCCGCATGAGGTCGATAGACGGGTTTGCGCCGTTGACTCAGATATGGACACAGATTTCCGGCAAAACCTGGCGAAACGGGTCGTTTGGCGTCGCAAGCCGGCGAAACGGGCGGGGAGGGTAAAATCCCAGGAACCCTTTGACAGTGGGCTCTGGACGCTCATTGACGCAACCTGACGAGAGGTTGCGATGGCGGGATAGACGGGACTCGAACCCGAAATCGAATGATACTCAATCGCAGTCGGACAAAGGGATTCCGCCTTTTACGAAAGAGCAGTGGACACAAATATGGACACACTTTTCCGGCGAGGACCGTCGCATGCTGTCGCAGATCGTCGAAAGATGGGGCAGTCTCAGCGACGAGTTGAAGAGGGCGGCCTTGGCGGTGGTGGGGAGCGATGAACGTCCTTAGCCAATTTCGACAAGTCTGCCTTTTTGCGGATCATAAACGAAATCCGAGATGGTCCCATCCCTTATGCATTCAATGGCTTCCTTGATCACGGATAGAGGAACGAGAAACCATTCCCTAGGCCTGTAGGGCTTCCCAAAGCGATCTTTCAATTCGATATCGAGTTTGGCGCCTGAAAAGATGCGGTGAATGATGTTTTCAAGCTTTCCGGCATCGAGATTATAAAGTTCATAGGTCGCCACCACTTCAACATCTGAAAGAAGATAGGTAGGCTGGTTGGATGCATCGGCAATTCTTCTCTCTACATCTCCCTTGGTGAATCCTATCTTATGGATGATCTCACGATTCTTCAGGATTTCAGGATCTTGGCATTGGCTTCTTAAAACGTAGATGGTTCCGGTTGCTTGGTCATCTTCTGATTTTGAATCAGAGAACAAGGGGCCTAAATCGGGGCTTATTATCTTTCTTCCCGCATCGTCTTTCCACAGACTCTTCTGGAATGATCTTAAGTAAGGATTACTCTCCTTTCCGTTGTCGTAAATGACACGCAGTCTTGAGTCCTCTCTCCCGTAATCTTGAACAAACTTATCTCCGATTTCGGCGATATAAGCCTTTATCCCACCGACTATGTAAAAGTCACCTTGTTTAATTTGAACATCCTTTCCGAATCTAACTGTCTTTCGAATTCCCGCCTGCAGTTCCGACTGAACTGTTTCGAAGAGCGATTTATATTCATCAAAGTCCTCACACAACTGTCCCTGTGCTATTTCTTCTGCAGAGCGTCGTTCCTCGCTTGGTCTGACGTGCTTCAAGTCCTGCAGTGATCCTTCCTTCGGCTCGACTCCGAGAGCGGAAAGCAATTCATCGTCATCCATGTCTTCGCCCGGTAAATCTTCCTTTTCTCCGGAACCGAGGATCTTCTGATGATCCATTTCCATCAATAGCTCCCTGCATTCCTCCAGCTCGGAGAGTCGATCCAGTCGAACCGCATACATCCTTTCGAAAATATCGTTTTCATGACCGTGCTGGGGCTTGCGTCCATGCTCTTCGACAAATCGCTGTATTTCCTCGAACCCGGCAATGATTCGTTCTTCCTTGGCGGTGAGGGTAGCCTTCTTCTTTACCTCAACCTCGACACCCAGTTCACCGAGCAAGGCATCGTCTTCTTCGGTAAATTTACTCATTTGCCGACTCCGCCTTCATTCTCGCCAGGTACTCAACCCCCTCGGCCATTTTCTTTTCCCACGCATCAGGAGACGTCAAGGAAGGCAACTTCCCACGCTCCTGCTTGAACTTCAGGGCTCGTTTTGCCAAGTCCCGGGCTTCTTCAGGAGTCAGCTTGATCTTTTTACCCGTAATCAATGCGGCCACTTCCCGCAACCGCTCCTCGGTCATCGTCTTGGACAGAATCGCATAAGCTTCGCTAAAAGGATTCACACTGTCGATGAGGTCGATGTCCAGATTCTTAACGTCCAAGACGAACTTACGTACACCTGCTACCAATGCGGTATTTAGCTTCTCTTCTTCTTGCGCCTTTTCGATGTCATCCAAAATGATCTTCTTCCCACTTTGGGTTAGGTTCAGAGCCGCAACGGCATGCTCTCGCACGACTTCCTGATCCTCCTCGTCCAGCTCAGGATACTTGTCCTTAATGATCTTGCCCAGCTTTACCTGGGTAAGCTCCTCGGGCACGAGCTCCTCATCAAACATTCCCCGCTCTATGGATTGCTTGTCCTGAACAAAAGCCGTGATCACCTCGTTGATGTCTTCTTTGCAAATCCTCTCGGCTTCCTTTGTAGATGGTTGCTTTAGTCCCTTGATTTCGATGTCCAACTTCCCGGTCTCCTCGTTGTATCCGACGTTACAAACATCCTTCTTATAGCCTTCCCCCCCGTAATCGAATCCCTCCTTCGGTTCACTGTCTTGGTTCTTAGGTCTGAAATTGAAACGGGGAGCCAGCACCTGTTCCATCAACAAGCTGGCGGAAATTGCCTTTAGGGTATCGTTTACTGCCTCAGTCACGACTTGCTCCGAAGCATCGGGTTCGGCAATCAGGTTGGTAAACCTGGCCCGAGTCTTGTCCTTTGCATCACGGGTTGCCCGACCAATAATTTGCACCACTTCCGTCAGGCTTGCCCGGTATCCGACCGTCAATGCGTGTTCGCACCATATCCAATCAAAGCCCTCCTTCGCCATACCGAGAGCTATG
>JABGWD010000416.1 GCA_018645725.1 Opitutia bacterium | reverse complement strand
TGGAAAGGCCCGCCGTTACGCCGCCGAGCGACTCCTTGATCGCTTCCACCTCCTGAGTCCCCGATATGGTCTGCCCGAAGCCACCGATGGCATCTCCCAGTCCCAGTACGGTTCCGATGAATCCCAGTACAGGCGTGGCCCATATGAATCCGCGGATCAGGTTGTAGCTCGACCCGACTTGTTGTTCGTCTATTTTACTTTGGTTTCCAAGGATACTCGTAACGTCGCTGATTTGCCCGATGTTTTTCAAGTTCGACAAGGCGACCTCGATACGGTTGAGGAGAATGAAATTACGGGCCGAGTCAACCAAAGTATCCGTTCGGGCCAGAACCGCCATGGCTGACTCGGGATTGAGTGAGAAGTCGGGTTCCTGGGGGACGACGGCCAGGTCGAGTGCTTTTTCCTGAAACTTGAGTTTTCTCCATTTTACAAAAAGCGTGGCCATGCCCCAGAAAAAGAGAAAGACAATCGCATAGGGCGTAAAGCCACGGGAAGTGAACTTTTGGCACAAGTTGACAATGATGTCGTTGGGTTCAAGTACATAGAAGCATACACCGTAGAAGCCCAGGGACATGACGATTCCAACCACGAAGGTAAAGAAGGTGTTTGCTCTTGTAAAGCGCCCTCCGGAAAGTCCGATTCTTTGCTCAATATCCTTGTTGCTCCAATCCAGAATTAAGTTATGCGAAGTGGAGGCGGGTTCTTCAATGTTTATATTGCTCTTTGTCATTCGGTGCTGCTTTTGGGTTGAAATTGACAGTGGAAATTGTTGAAAGACGACTTCTGTAAGATAGGCTTGCGACCTTGTTCGGGGTCTCCTTTATCTATTCCCAGTGAAGATCGATGCCGTATTTTTGGATTTCACTTTTGAATTGATTCATTGAAAGTGAGAAGAACGTGCCCTTGGGGTCGATGACCAGAGTTTCTCCACCGACTTGCTTGACTCTTCCTATGGACGTCCAAGTATTGATGCCTACGACAATCCCGTTCTCGTTGATCAACGGCCCTCCGGAATTCCCGTGATTGATCGTAGCGTCATGCTCGATGATTTTACCTTTCCCTTTGATGTTTTTGTTTACGCTAACTGTACCAACTTTTTGAATGTACTTGAAATCATCTTCGAGGTACCAATCCTGCACGGTATTCTTTTGGGTTGCATCAAGGGCTGCCTCCTCTTCGAAGCTTCGCATTTGATCTCTCGAGGAACCCGGGAACCCCAATGTCTTGACTACCGTACCGCGTGGGATTTCTTCCGAGTCTGACATTTTGAAATAATAGGACTTTGAGATGCCTTTGGCTTTCAAAATGGCAAAATCATAATTTTCGCTGACATGAACTACTTCCGTTTCGTATTTTTCATTACTCCCGAAGAACACCCATATCGTCGGAGAATATTTCTCCAGATTCAGTTCCTGCTTGATCTTGGTGATTTTATCGGTCGCTCGACTAAAGTTGTCTGCTTTCTCTATAACGTGCTTGTTTGTGAAAACGTAACCTTGATCGTTGACTAAAAAACCGCTCCCCGAGCTAACGGGGTATTCCTTTTTTACTCCATTTGAGTTAATGGCTGAAACTCCACAAACTACGAAGGCAACTTTCTTTTCAACATGCACCTCGGCGAGTCCCCCCGTACCCGATGCAATGGGTCCGGGAAGTTTCCCCTCCAAGTCGAAGTACTGCCACGCAAAAAAACCTCCAATCAGAACAGCGGCAAGACCCAGGCAGACAAAAAGAGCGATGAGCGCAGTCGGCATGCCGGAAGGGGTGGCAGGTTGCATTGCTCGAGTGACCTGGGTCGATTGCATTGGTCGGATCAACGGAGATCCGACGTTACTTCCTGTGATATCGCTGAACCCTTTCAATTCAACCCATTCACCAAGGTCCTCCGTCCACACCTGAGTGAGGTCATCGATTTTTCCGGCTTTGTACATCACAATAAGATTTTCCTTCGAAAAGGGCCCCTTTTTATCGCCGTCGAAGTAGAGGTAGTAAACCTTGCCGGAGCGCATCATTTCTTCGCGTTCTTGGGCGAGGCGCTCTTGATCGGACTTTTGTTTTTCGAATTCAAGCGCTTGGGCATTCTGTCTTGCGACTTGCTCCTGTTCGAGTCTCTGCCTGTTTGCTTCAGTCTGGACTTGGGCCAGTTGTCGTTGTTCGATGATGTCTTTTTCCGACCGTTCTTGCTCAAAGGAAACGAACTCCTGAACCGTCATGTTTCCGGAATCCGTAACTACCTGATAGAGTCCACTGATTTCATCGGCATCCCACATCCTTTTGATCTCGTCGGGAGAATACTTTCCTTTCTGCTCGCCTTTCCATGAAAGAAGAAGGTAGGTCTGCTCAGTCATTATTCGGTAACATGTTGAAACGGATAAGGCAGTCCTCTTAGTATCCGTTGGTAATTGGCGTCTTTGGAGTTTGCATAACCAGCATGGGCCCGGGCATCCGAAAGTATGGTCGAAAAATCTTTGTTCAAGGTCATAATGGGGGAATAAGGGACGGTTTGGCGTCCGTTTTCCTGCACGATTTTCAGGTTGCCTTCCTTGGTACTAAGTCCCCAAGAGGTATATTCCGTTACGGGTTCGCTCCACTTGTCCTCGAGAGTGCAGTAGCCACGGAAAACGAATTTGGAGCCAAGGAGTTCTCCCCAAAACTTCTCGTGAAATCTTGCCTCTTTGAAATAGGAAACTTGGGTTGTCAGAGCGAAAAAAGATTTCAAATCTTTTCTTAATTTCGTTTCTTTTCCGGAGGAAAGGAAACCGTACCACTCTGCGATTAAGTCGACTTGACCAACGAGTTTGGTTAACTTCAGATAGTCTTCCTCGGCTGACAAATTGCCCAAAGGGTTGTTTCGCAGTCCCCATTCATGTGGCCGTATCGCCATCGATTCCATGAGGGCCAAGAATATGCGAGACTTCACGAAAGGGTCCAATTTCTTCCCTTTGAGCGAATCGAGCAGCAGTAAGGGGGCTTTGTTGACTTTGGGGGGAGAGTAGGTGTCCATGATCGGACTCGACTCATCGTAGAGATATTTGGATTCAGTTGAGAGTGAAGAAGCAAAAGGCGAAATCTCTCCTCCAATAAGCATGTCGCCTTTTACCGCAACCGTGGCTTCTATGATTTCAAAAGTTTTGCTTATGCCCCTCCACTCGCTCTTGAACGTTTCCTGGAGTGAAGTTTTGGAGGAAATGATCTCGGCCTTTTGACTTAATACGTAGGAACCGAAGCCAATCGAGCCTTGCTTGAACTCAAGTTCGATCGGCATGGTTTTTCCTACGGTCCACTTTACTGCCCTTGCAGAATCCTCTGCGACAGGTTTCCATGCATTTCCCGTCTTTTCGAATCTTTCCATCTGCGAGGACGAGAAGAAAGGAGTTTTGTAAATGTTTTTGATTCTCTTTTCGGCGTACAACTTGGTAAGCGGTTCCGCTTCTTTGGGCAGAATCTCGCCGGACTTGTACTTTGCGGTCATGGAGTTTGCAGCCGTTTGCCAAAGTTGCGGATTCCGAGGCATGAAGGTTCTTGCTTCGAGGTCCGAAAAGAGAGTTCGGGAGAGAAGGGTCTTCTTGGCTGACTGGTAGTGCGGCGAACCTATGAATCCACTTGCGATGATCTTTTCAAGTGTGTTGAAGAGCGATTCCAAGGAATCAACATCCCCCATGGCCGTTACCGCATCCTCGAAGGAGGTCAGGACATCCTTGCTCTGGTCGTAGCTTGCCCTCAAGGAAACGAGGACGTCCTGTTGGCCTTCCGTTAGGCCGAGACCTGCCACCCCGGAGTACTTTTCCGCCTCAGTCTCCAGGTCGACGAGTTGTCTGTTCAGTTCGACGAGGTTCGTTTTGAGCCCCTCGGGGGGCTGGTCCGTTCCCAAATTTTTTAGAGCGAATTCACCGGCGGAACTCATTTTGGAGGCAAGAGATGCCGAAATGCCAGCCTGTAGACGGTCGCGTTGGTCGTTCCATTTCAGGTCGATTTCACGTAATTGCTGTTCCCTCTTTTCACGGTAGGCCGAATTGATGCGGTTCAAGTCGTCGCGGAGAAGGTTTTTCTCGCCTTGGAGTTGCGAAAGGATTGGCAGGTCGTCGGCTCCTTCGACTTTTTTGTCGAAGTCCTGAATTTTTCGACCGAATTGATCATTGAAACTTCGGGCTTCCAGAATGAAGTCTCTCCCTTTTTTGATTTCCGTTTCGAATTCCATTTCATCGATTCTTTCGGGGTTGTTTTTTTCGAAAGAATTGATGACAGCTTCCAACGTTTCGGCATTTTTGTTCGACTTGATCCCTTCGACCAGGGTTTCGAATTGTTCGTTCCACCGCAATCTTTCCGAAATAAGAAAAAAGCTGGTCCCCGCCACTGCGATCGCCACCAAGCAACCCAAGGCCATGAGAATGCGAAAATGCTTTTGCCTTTTGGAAATCTCATCCCGCAAATTCAAAAGGCAACGATTGAAATTTTTGAGGTCATCCTCGGAAAGACTTTGACCGACCTGCTCGAGATCTCGCCCGACTGAGGTAAGACTTGCCAGACTCTCTCTCAGTTCGGAAGTCTTTCTTTTGCGCCCTACTTCCTGGTCTTGTATCGAGCGGATGACTACTTTTAGTCCATCTTCCCGCTCCTTGTCTTCCCCTTTCTTGCGTTCCTTGTCCTTTTCCGTGGCAATCCATTTTTTGGCTAGTTCCACAATTCCCTTGTAGGCGTGATCCGGCATGTCGGGGAGTTTTTCCTGTAACCCGAAACCGTATTCTTCAACTAACGCGTCGACCTGAGCGATGAGACCTACGGCATCCTTCCAATTTCCTTTTTTGCGAATCGAAAGGAGGCTCTCTATCATCTTCTTGCACCGGGCCAGGGCGGAGGCTTTTCTAAGTGATTGATCATAAGCCATCACTTCATTCCAATCTTCGCCCTCAGGTTCGTTTTCCCAAGGATCGGAATTGAATACGGACATTGCCTCGGAAAACCATCCTTCGTTTTTTTCGCGAGCCAATCCAACTAATTCGGAAATCTTTTCGGTTTGGATGACCGTCTCTATTTTCGCAAGTTGACCAGCTGCATTCGAGTCAGAAGGATTTTTTCTACGGATAATCCGCAATATGTTCAGAGCCTTGGGCCGGTCCTTGGTCCGCATGGCATGAGCCAAGTCGCTGTAAAGTGGGTCAGTCCCGTCTATGGGTTTGGCGTAAAGCTTGCCCATCATTGCTACTTGATTCCCATCGAAAGAAGAAGGTGGCGTCATTCCGATCTTCGCCATCTCCTCGCCGAAACTCTGAAATTGAGAAAAAGAAAGTGCTTCCAAAACCTCCATCAGGGGCGGAGCAAACTGGGCTTCCTGAAGAGCGGTTGAATCTTTTTCCTGACGGATTAGCTCAACGCAACGCTTCAGTCGGTTTGATGCCTGATTGAAGGCAGTCAAGTATTCGGAACCCAACCTGCGGACGTCCTGTTCGGGCGACCCATTCCTAAGGCAGGCTTTGATTTCGTCTACGAGGGATTTCGTGTTCATTTCACTCCACTATCTCCAACAGTACCCTACCCTGCTCATTGGTGAATCTTTTGGGGAATGCTGAAATGTCTTTTTGCTGTTTTTTTAAATTGTATAACTTTAGTAAACGACTACCGAAGTCGATGTGTAACTTATCCTCATTTGGTTTTGGTGTAAAGTTGCCCATCCGCAAATCCCCCTTGTCGGGTGGCATGACACGAAGGTTCTCTCGGCGAATATTAAGATCCTTTACGCGTGTTACGAAGTCCTTTCCTTTATTGATGAAATGCTTATAGTCATCATTGTATTTCTTTTCCAAGTCGTTGATGTTTTTTACGATTTTCTTTTGCTCGGGTTTTTTGCCCCCTTTGTTGTTCTCCCTCTGTTGCTTCTGCTGATCGGTAAGTTCGAGTTTTTTGACGAAATCTTTATTTAGCCCCGTATTCAAACTTTTGAAAAAAGTTTCCAGTTTGTCATCTAACAGTTCAACTTGGTCGCCAGCCAATTCCCTTAATTTGCTTTTTATCAATGGTATTTGGTCAGATTCCTTGGTTTTATATGCTCCAATGATTTGTATGTGTTTGGCTTTTAGGTTTTCTTTTTGTTTCCTCCAATCTTCTAATTCTATAATGCGTTGTCCGATTAATTTTCCAGATTCCTGAAAAAGTTCACTTAAGTTCTTGAGCGATGAAGTGGAGTGATCCAACCAACGAGGAATCCTGTCGGCAATTTCCAACGGGACCTCTTGTTTGAGAGAAACTTCTGTATCTATATATTTTCTAAAATGAGATGGGTTTTGAAGCTTCATCATGACAAACAAGGAAGAGTACTTTTTTGCCCTTAAATCCATGGCAAGTTCATATCCGTTTTTTTTTGCAGGATTGGTCACGTCATTGGATTGTACTTTGATTCCATCAAACTTAATTTCAGAAAATTTTTCTCCAAAGTGTCTTCTCCAAACTGAACCCTCAAGCACCATGATGGTGCTAGGAAGAGATTCATTGAGGTGTATCGTATATGGTTTGCCTGCGTCGAAACTGGCAGTTTCAGTCAGGTGAAAAAGGGCCGGCTCTTTGGATTCTTCTCTTTGGGGCACTACTGCTTTCCCATTCCAAATGAATGTTTTCCCGTTCTTTTTGTCATTCGATATGGTGAAGGTAAGCGTGTCCTCTTTTTTAATGCCAAGAGCAACCGGGTCCAAGGGGTATGTTTTCGGAAGAGGTGTGGCAGGAAGGATCTCGGTTTTCTTCTTTTCACGCGCGGACATTAGCTTTTGTTCGGCGAGTTCAATCCTGACGTTGTAAGAATCTCCCGGGTTTTCAATCGCTTTGCGAACGGTTTTCAAGTCACGCTCGTCGGTCTCGATCTCCTTGAAATCTTTGAAATCATCCTTTTCTTCGATTCTCGCGAGAACAGCTTCCAAATCCTTAATCCGGGAATCATCTTCCGTCTTCTTTTTCTGGTTGGCGTCCGGCGTTGAATCCTTTGATGACGTTGGTTTGGCTTCTTGTTTGTCGGGCGAATCCGTTTTGTCTTTGTCGCTTTTACCCTGTCCCTTTTGATCGTCCTCATCTTGCGCCAAACTTTGGATGTTCGATTTTTCGGGCCAAAGGAGGATCATGGCGCAGATTCCGCCGATCAACAGAAAAACTCCGAGTGCGGAAAAGAGAATGAGGGGTGCCCTGGATTCTGGAGGAGTCTGAGCGGAAACGGTTTGGTAGGTTGCTTGCTTGTAGGCTCGTGATTGAGTTCTGTCGCGGGGCAACCCCGATGGACCTTCTTGTCTGGGAGGCAGGACAGAGGGGCCGAGATTCAGGTTGGATGACTGTGGTTGGGTTGTTGAGATTTCTTCGAGGTCGGCGAAGGGATCGGGAGTGTTTTCCGCGGCTTGCGTGATTGGTCGCTCGGATGAAGTTGAAGCCTGGGGAATGTCTGTTTTTGCGGGAGCCGAAGGTTGATGCAGCGAAGGAAGGGGACCAAAGGAGGTACTGCCCGATTCACTAAAACATTGTCCGGGGTCTGGAGGCGAACTGAGGCGGAGAGTATCCCTCGAAAGGGTTGCCATGGAGGGGGTGGTGAGATCACCCGCCGCGACTTGAAAAGCCTCGGGTCCGTCGGAAGGTTGAAGGTAAGTGGTAAAAGTAAGTTGACTCCAGGAGAGTTGAAGGTTTCCGGTTCCGGGTAGAGAGGCGAATTCGGCAAGCAAGGAAAGCGTCGATTCATGTTCGCCTCCTTGGGTAATGAACCTCCATTGACCACGGGGGGCGAGTTCGTAGGCCAGGTTTCCGGTTCCCGTGAAGTTAGCCCAAGTTTGGAGAGAGGAGTGGGTATTGGAGGCTTCGGGGAGAGAAACCTTGCAAACTCCCTCGGGCAGAAAGGCGGCTGGCGCTCCTTTGTCCCATGAGGATAGCCAACCGTCTCCATGTAGGAAAATCTCCGCCGGACTGACCTCTTGGCGAAGAGCTTCGGCTTGTTCGAAAATGAGATTATGAGCGAGATAGTTGGTTCGGCCGGTATGATCGGACCCACTGAAGGAGATTTTACTCAGGATATGAAAAGTTCCGGTGTTCAGGTTGACTACGCGGTAGGCATGTACGACGGGTTTGATCGGCGCGTTCATCATCTCGTAAAAGCAGATCTCCTCCACGGCTTTGTCGAGCAGTCGGTCTATTTGCTTGTGCTTGGCGACTGTACAATACCCCGTCGAGCCGGGGTTGACCCCACTCGGCACACTGGTGAATATGAGCTCTCTGGGCATTCTCTTATCTGCCGACTTCCGGAAGGAGGTCGGGGATGGTTTGAGATATGGCCCATTCCGTGGGGATCTCGATCAAAAAGGGTTTGATTTTGCCTGCTTCGGGCGCAACGTCTTTTACTTCCCTGCCCTCCGAGTCTTTGAATACGTGTTCCTTTGGCTTGTGGCCGAACGCCGAAACGGGGAAGTAGCGAACAGTTCGCGACATGCGCTCCACGGTTGCGACGATTTCAGGTGAGTATTCGTTGAGGAATCCCCTGATGATGGCCGAGTTGGAATCAATTGCCCTATGGTTGAGGACATTGTCTTTTCCGGTCGGGTCGACGATCTTCTTCCAATCCGGTACGAGGGAGTGCCATATGTCGCATTTTCCTACTACCACGGCGAGTGGTGCATCGAGTTTTTGGGCGGTCGGTTTGCCCAGGGCACGGCTGATCTTGACGTTCATCTGGGACAGAATGGTAGCCTGCATGTCGGGAACCGTTTCCAATTCAAGTTGGTCGCTTTCCACATTGACGAGAGCATGCCTGACGTCGATGTTGACCAGTGGGTCGTACAGGAAAAATAAGACGGATGCCTTGGCTACGTGAAGGATGTGGAAGTCTTCCGCTCGACTGTGGTTCGGGAGGAAATGCTCCCCGGCGTTATCGTAGAAAACGATGCAGGAGTCCGTGTTTTCTACGTTGGTTCGGGATATACTGAACATATAGGGCTTCGGGAGGTCGACATCTTGCCCTCCGCGGGTTACCTGTTTGTAGTTGATCCCTTTCATTTGAGTTTTCTGGATTCTTCCTTCGGGGGCGCTGCGAGCGGTGAAGAGCTTGTTGATGATGTCGTTGAGCTCGATGTTGTATTCAGGGTCCTGATCCATGAAGGAAACCTCGAACTTGTGAAAGAGATGTCTCTTGAGTGACTTGAGGAGGATGGCCAAATAGTAGGATTTGCCCGAGGTGGGAGCACCAACGATAGAGAAAATATGCTGTTGGAACTCGCCGAATCCTGCAGGCAGTCGCTCATGGCAATGAGGGCAAGCCGTATCGGGGGCAGACAGACCAAAATCATCCAAGGCATTGCCTGACGAATCCCATTTGGTTGGTATGAACCTGCGGTGTTCGGCCTTACCTAGTACTGAGTCACCAAGAAGTTCAGCGTGAGAGGAAATGTGCTTGGTGTGTTTGCCGTCGAAATGAAGCCAGCAAATGGGGCATTGGAATTCTCCTTCGTTACTTGGTATTTCTTCGGCCTTGGGGATTTCGGGGATGGGGTCGGACTGAGTGATCGGTTGAGGTTCCGGGATGCTTTCCGTTTGGGTTTCGAAAGTAGTTGCGGGAGGAGGGATGATTTCAGGGAGGTCTTTGAGCCAAGCTCCCGGTGCCCCTAAGGAAGGAAGCGAAATAGCGCAGTTCTCGAACAAGGCCCCGCTGGATGAAATGATGGCAGTTATGTCGCTGAAGCCAACGCTGCCCAAGTTTTCATTGGTGCTACCGTCGAAAACCGACCACTGACCAAGGTTTACCTGATTGAGGAATTGCTGAGGGTCCTTCGTCGAACAAAGGCCGAACAAATGGCCGTGCAGTTTAAGCATGGCTCCGCGACCCGGCGGCAAGGGAGTGGGTACCTCAATGAGTGCCCCATCCATGAGGATGGGTTTTTCGCATTGGTAGTGCGGCGTAAGTTGATAACCGGATGACGAACCCGTTGAAGAGAAGTGAACCTCGTTGACGGCAGTCCCGTTTGCGGATGCCGTAATTTTCCAATCCGCTCCTGTCGAACCTCCGATAATAAAGGGAACCTTGTCTGCTACCCGAGCATCGCCTGACAATAAGTCGAGAATGATCAGTTTGGGTTTGCCGATCAAATTCATTTTAAAATTTTTTTGCCGCATTTTTTCTAATTATACAAAAAATAATAGTTTGATAACAATCAAGAAAACAATCTATAGGTTAACTATCGGTGCATTTAGGTGTATTCCGATTATTGCATAGTGGTTGTTTTGTTTAGGATAATGAAGCACTCGTCAGACCTTTTGGACTTCTTTTTTTTACAGGATAGCTTTGTTCTGGATTGTCTTTTGATCGATTGTATTCAGCTTCTTACTCGTGTATCCGAGTGTTCTTCATGTCTTTAAGTTCTTTGCCATCCCGCTGTCATGGTCGTTGGCGTTGTTTTTCGCCTTGCTTGACGCCGACGCCAAGAAGATCACAGTCGGCGTAAAGCCGGGTTTGCAGTATGACCCAAAGGTCTTGCACGTCCAACCTGGCGAGGAGGTGGAACTGACTTTCGACAACGTCGACGAAATGATGCATAACTTCGTCCTCGTCCAACCGGGTGCCCGCATGGAGATGGTGGAGGCGGCGATTGCCTTAGGGGCGGATGGTCCGGAACTCCATTACGTGCCAAAATCAGACAAGGTGATCGCATCCACCCCGGTGATCCTTCCCGGAAAGAAGGGAACGATCCGGTTCAAGGCGCCTTCCAAGGAAGGACAGTATCCCTATGTCTGCACGTTTCCCGGACATGGTTTCCTGATGCATGGCATTCTTTTCGTGGCCAAGGAGGTCCCGAAGGAAATGAACGCCGCCGAAGTTGAGACCGCAGAGGAAAAGTCAGCTTGGGGGCAGTTCGGCAACCAGGGAGGCGCAATCGTACACAGGACTTTCATGCCTGACAGCACGCCGGCCGCTATCGCCGTAAATTTGCCGGGCGGGCATTCCTATTGCTGGGATGCTGGCGAATGCCGGTTGCGTTATGCCTGGCGGGGCGGATTCATCAAGAAGAACGGGAGTTTTGGGCGATGGCGCACGCTTCCGACCATTGAGGGGGCAATCTATCATATGGAGGACGCTCTGCCTTTCCGCGAGAAGGGCTCGGATTCGGCCAAGGTTCGTTTCGACGGGTACCGGATGATCGATGGCATCCCTGAGTTCCGTTACCGCGTGGGGGATCTCAAGGTAACCGAATACCTGGCCAAGCTGCCTGGGAAAAGTGGGTTGATCAGGAAATTCAAAATATCGGGAGCGAGCGCTGAGATTGTCTGGCGCATGGATCCGGATGCCGGAGTCTCTTATGAGTTTAACAAGGGAAAGGAGTCTGCAGGAAACTGGGTCCTGACAGGGCAAGAGGCAGCCAAGTTTCATGTCAGAATGAAGGAAATCCCTGGCAAGCACCCAATCCTGCGGGTGGGAATGAATGACTTGGCGGTCTGTTACAACCGGAAGGGCGATCTTCATCCGGGTGCCATCGGGCAGTCCTGGTTGATGAGGGGGGGCAAGCCAATCGTTCCCGCTCAGCAGGCAGGCGACTACTCGAAGGGGGCATCCCTGTCCTTCTGGCTCAAGCTGACGGATCCTACAAGGCCCCTTTCAAATATCGCTTTCTGGGAAATGGGAGGCGGAGTATCTTACCAACCCCAAGCGAACCCATTCCTTTTTGACGCTCCAGTCGAACCTTTTGCCCGTAGCCTCGAGGGAGTATTCGAGGCGGAAGACGCCAAATTCAAGGGCCCTTCCCGCACCAAGGCCAATGGCGGGTTCCTCGGGTCGGGTTACGTCGACTTCGGGAGCAAGAAGGGTGAGTATGTGGAGTGGGACGTCGTGATCAGGCAGGATGGGCCGCATACCTTGCGCTTCCGTTATTCGAGCGCCGGTAGTCGCCCGTTGCGTTTGAGCGTTGACAGCCAAGAGGATCTGCTTGCTCCTCCCCTGCCCTTTGTGGGCACGCGCAGTTGGGACACATGGAGCATTCAGGATCACAGGGTTGATCTGAAACGGGGCAAGCGGCGGATCCGTTTGACTTCGGTTTCCAATAACGGGCCTAACGTCGACAGGTTGGAAGTGGCGGAGCTAAAGAAAGGCGAGGAAGAGCCAAAGCCGAAGGAACAACCCGTGTCGAACCCGGCGATCGATGATCAATGGCACTTGCTTTGCCTGACCTTGGACGGAAAAACTGAAAAAATTTATCTGGACGGAGCATTGCTCGCCACCAAACCGTTGAAGAATGACTCCCCTCCCTCCGGAAAAATCGGATTGGGTGGGGGGAAAGGAAACCCAAGCTATTACTTGGATGAATTACGCGCTTATGAACGGGCGCTTTCGGAAGATGAGATCATGAGATTGTTTGAAGGCCGAGAGGAGGTTGAGAAATGAATCGGTTCGCGTTTTTACTTTGTATTGCACTTTCGTGGGGCAAGCCCGCTCACGCCAATAAAATTACGGATTTTTATGAGATCGAGAACGTAAGCCCTCCTGAGCTCCTCCTTCAAAGGTATGGCAACTCAAGGGGCGGCCAGGGAACGCAGACGGATGGGTTGGATTTTATGCCGGACGGCCGATTGGTTGCTTGTTTCGTAGGGGGTGAAGTTTTTACGCTCAACCCAAAGACCGGAAAATGGAAACTCTTTGCCGATGGCTTGCATACTCCCCTCGGGGTTGTCGCATTGAATGATCATGAGGTCATGGTCTCGCAAAGGCCCGAGCTTACCCGGCTCAAGGATTCGGATGGAGATGGGGTCGCGGATGAGTATTCGGCTTTCAGCGATGACTTCGGGGTGTCCGGGAATTATCACGAATTTCATTTCGGTCCGGTGCGGGACACGGATGGTAATTTTTACGTTTCTTTGGGCACCGCTTCGAGCGGGGCGGATGTAAGGTTTGAGAAGCGCGGGAAGGTCGACAAGAGAAGCTACCTGCAAAGGATGTACGCATCCGTCCCC
>JABGWD010000415.1 GCA_018645725.1 Opitutia bacterium | reverse complement strand
TTGTCTCACATCCTACCGGGAGCACCTTCGTACGAGCCCTACTCTCGGAACTCGATCAACAGAATCGTCTGAAAAAATATTTCACTTCCATTGGCACGAGCCAAGAATCGCACTTTATTTCCAAGCTTTTGGGAAAACGAAGAAGTTACAGATTGAATTCAAACAAGTTAAGCACCCAGTTTTTCCCTGAGATTTTGCGATTGCTTCCGTTTGGCGCAAAATCTCAGGAATCAAGAAGGCAGGCAGTCGACAGCTCGTATCAATCACTCGACAATCGTGTATCCGAGTCGCTTGCCATGCTCAAAGGCGACATTATTCATGCCTACGAAGACGGGGCGGCACGCAGCTTCGTCCGAGCCAAGGAACTGGGTGTTTTTTGCTCATATGAACTCCCAATTGCACATTGGTCTATGGTGCGTCGTTTGCTGGCGGAAGAAGCGGAACGATTACCCGAGTGGGAACCGACGTTGGAAAGCACGCGTGAACCCGAGGAAAAGTTAGTCCGCAAAGATGAAGAATTGTCCTTGGCGGATTGCATCTCCTGCCCAAGCGAATTTGTACTTCAATCCATCCCGGCAAAAATTCGTAAAAAAACCCCATGTCAAATCGCTCCGTTTGGAAGTCCCGCCGATACGGGGAACACCCTTCCCCGCAATACTTCTAGAAAAAATGGGAAGCTTAAGCTCCTTTTCGTTGGTTCGATGAGCCAGCGCAAGGGGTTGGCCGATCTTTTTGAGGCAATGAAATTAGTCGACAGTCCGCAAGTCACCCTAACTATTTTGGGCCGACCTTCCATGCCTATGCACTTTTATCGTTCACACTACCCCAATTTCAAATACCTGCCCCCAAGGTCGAATGAAGGTGTAAGGGAAGTGATGCTTGAGCACGACGTGTTGGTCCTTCCTTCAATAATTGAAGGCCGAGCCTTGGTTCAACAGGAGGCGTTGGCTTGTGGTCTCCCATTGATCGTGACACAAAATACGGGTGGTGAAGATTTGATTGAGGAAGAAAGGACAGGGTTTATCGTTCCCATTCGAAAACCTGACGCAATCGCTGAAAAAATCGATTGGTTCTGCCAAAATTTGCAGGAAATAGACGAAATGTCGGAATATTGCCGGAACAAGGCAAGCCAGTATAAATGGAGCGAGTATGCCCGCTCAATCATCAACTTTTGCTTGCGAATTCGTTCCAACTCCGCTGATATTTAATAGAGAATGAGCGCTACAGAGACATCGGTCGCAAGTATGCAAAATGCCAAAGATTTATCAGATGCCCAAGCTACCGACTATGGATTTATTCGTGCCCTCATCTGGCTTTACTTCATACTGTTGATTTTCGAAGGAGCCTTTCGAAAATGGATCTTACCAGGCCAATCCGATCTGCTTTTGCTTATTCGAGACCCACTCGTTATTTGGATTTATTACTTGGCCTATGCACATGACGTATTTCCTTTGGACAACAAATACCTAAGCCGACTATACGGTTGGACGATCCTTGCCTCCATTCTTTCGCTCGTTGTAAATCAAACTCACCCCGCAGTTCTTGCTTATGGAATTCATACGAACCTCTTGCACTTCCCTCTGATTTTCGTGATCGGACGGGTGCTTCGGTGGAAGGACGTGATATGGTTTGGCTACGCCATACTCTTTCTTACTCTCCCCATGACCTTTTTTTGCCAAGCACAGTTTAAAGGCGACAGGACAGACTTTTGGAATCTTGCCGCAGGAGGAACGGGCTCTCAACTGGAAACATCGGGAGGCAAAGTCCGGGCGTCAGGAACCTTTTCCTTCGTCAGTGGAATTGTATTTTTCTATTGCTTTGCCGTAGCCTTCATCATCTATGGATTCTTGCGATTAAAAACCTTCTGGTTGCCCGTTCTTGTCATTAGTTTCGGACTGACTCTCACGGCCATGGCGATTGCAGGGAGCAGAGCGGTGGTGGCCGAGTCCTTGCAGGTCGTTGCCTGCTTTGGGATTCTTGCCTATATGCGCCCTAAGGAATTTGGTAAAATAACCATCTTTGTTTTTGGATTATCCGCAGTTACGATTTTCCTCTGGACTCAGATCGATGTGTTTCTCCAAGGGGTCGAACACTTGAGACAGCGTTTCGATGAAGCAGCCAATGTCGAGGGGAACCCGGTTGAAGCATATTTCAATCGTTACTGGAACATGATCTCCGCCCCCTATTACTATAACCAATTTACTCCTCTTTTTGGGAATGAAGGACTCGGTTCAGCTACTAGAGGCGCACACGGAATAGCCAGATTATTTGGATTTTCACTATGGGGAGGTGGTGCTGAGATTTCTTGGTCCCGACCAATTCTCGAGAATGGAATAATTGTTGGACTACCTTTCATCTTATGGCGGCTTTGGGTGACAGTTGACCTTCTCAAAATTTGCATTCGATCAATTAACAAAGGAAACTATCTTGCCATTTTCCTTTTCGGAGCAGCTGGTCCGATCGTGCT
>JABGWD010000414.1 GCA_018645725.1 Opitutia bacterium | reverse complement strand
GGTTTCCTAAACCGTAGATCGAGGTTCGATTCCTCGTGGGGGCGCCATTCATGTCGGGAAACGGTCCTTGAAGTTTTTGGGATTTATCGATCTTGCTTGAATTCGTGCTCTGCTCTATCCATTGCGCTTAGGTTTGATGGGAAACTTAATTGATATTTTGACTTACGTGGCGCCGCCGGTGCTCATGTTGCTGTTAGGGGCCATGTTGAGAAGAGCAGGTTGGTTCAAGGCGGAAGCGGATGCCTCGGTCAGCGTTTTGACCGTTCGGGTTCTTTACCCGTGCTTTTTCTTTTACCACATTGTCGGTAGCGATGAACAGATGGCTCCGGGCAACTTGGCTTTTGTGGTGGGCGGAGGTTTTTTGGCCATCTCGCTTGGTTTTTTGGTGGCGTGGCTTGTTGCTCGCCTTACCAGGATGGACGTTCAATGCGCTCCCGCGTTTACTTTTGCTTCGGGGATTTTCAATTATGGTTATTTTGCTTTTCCCGTCGCCATCTCTTTGTTCGGGGAGGAAATCTTACCCAAGTTCATCGTATTCAACTTGGGTGTTGAAATAGCAATATGGACGGTGGGCATTCTTTTCCTGGCTTCTTCGGGTTTCAAGTTCACTCGTTTGATCAACCCACCGGCCATTTCGATTGTTCTCGCTCTGCTAGTCAAAAATGGGGGAGGGGATGCCATCCTGCCTTCTTTTGTCTGGGAGGTCATCAAGATGCTGGGCGCTTGTTCGATACCGGTTGGTCTTTTGTTAATTGGGGGAAACATTTCCGACCTGATGAAGGGATTCAAGTTTTCAAAGGGATACAAGGTCGAGATTTCCGCTGTTGCGGTCCGGTTGGCTATCGTTCCTGCTCTGCTGCTTCTTTACGCGTGCAAGGGCCCTGTTCCTGACGGCATGGATTGGTTTAGAAAGGTTCTTCTCGTCCAAGCGGCTATGCCTGCAGGTATATTTGCCTTGGTGGTCGTACGAATTTACGAGGGGGATCGAACGACCGCCATGAGAGCCATTATGGCAACTTTGTTAGGGAGTCTGTTGACCCTGCCCTTGTGGCTGTTCTTTGGGCTCCGACTCTTGCCTTAGGCAAAGGATCGTTGGGAGGAGGGGGGTCTGTTACTTTTCCGCGGAGGTATCTTTTGCCGCCGCACCACCTCCTTCGTAATTGGCTTTGGCGTCAAGCGTCTCGAAAATATTCGTTACGGAGTTCTTGAGCTTATTGTACTCCTCGGCATAAATGAGAGAGATCAGATAAAGTTTGAATTCTTTCCTGTCCCGAATGATTTTCAGGTCCAATTCTTCCATTTCCTGAGCAAACTTGATATGCATCTTGTCAATTTCGGAGTCGAATTTCTTGTGCTCCTTCTCAATGTGCTGCTTTACTCTGGCAATTGAACCGATGAGGTTTCTGCTGTTGCGACAGTCCTTGGCCGTGAAGTCGTGAAAAGAAATGAGTCCGGACGCCAATGCAGCCGCAAAGGCGGTAAGCTCAATTTCGCCTTTTTGGCTCTCTTTGGTCGCCCAGCCTTCAATGGCCTTGAGCAAGCGTGATACGGAGGCCTTGGCTTCGTCCGAGTCTGACAAATGTACTGTATCTTCGTCCATTATTGAGGAAAGAAAATTAAAAAAGTTGAATGATGTATCAAAAAGATTGGCAAAACTACCGATTGTCAAATTATTTTTTGAGTGATTTTGAAAGTTTTTGTTTCGAAGGTGGTATTATTTTGAAAGTTTCTGCTCGTAATCCTTGAGTTCATTCCTGACCACGCGACTGAGAAAGAGCATTCCCAGGATGTTTGGGAATGCCATCCCTAGTATCATTAAGTCACTGAAGTCCAGTACGTTGGTTGCTGTTATGATCGATCCGAGAAAACAAGAAATCAAGAACAACAGCTTGTATATTATGGATGACCGGTCACCAAATAGCCATACCCAACATCTTTCTCCGTAATAAGACCAAGAAATCATTGTCGAAAAGGCGAAAAGGAAGACGGCAATGGACAAAACATAGGGAAACCACGGAATAACGCTTGCCATGGCGGCGGAGGTCAGGGCGCCTCCCTTGTTCCCGTCGATGTAGCTTTGAATCATGGATTGTTCACCGGAGTCGGTCGTAAAAGTCAAGGGCTCGTACACCCCGGTAATGATGATGACCAGCGCGGTCATCGTGCAGACCACGATGGTGTCGATGAACGGTTCCAATAGGGCGACCACACCTTCTTCGGTCGGGTGGGAAACCTTTGCCGCGGAATGAGCAATGGCTGCCGAACCAATGCCTGCTTCGTTTGAAAAAACTGCCCGCTTGACCCCAATTACGAGTATTCCCAGAAATCCGCCGAATCCTGCTTCGAAGCTGAAGGCACTCTTGAAGATCAAGGCTATGGCGGCTGGGATTGCATCAAAATGCATGCCAAGAATCACAAGGCAGGCGAGCAAGTAGATTGCGCACATGGCAGGTACGATCCGGGAAGCCACGCTGGCGATGCCCTTGATTCCCCCGAGGATGACAAGGCCCACCAATATCGTCATGATCAAACCGTAAGCCCATGGGTAGGACTTCAGCGCCGGAAAAACGGATTTGATCAGGTCGAGAGATTGAACGACCTGAAAGGCATTCCCTCCGCCAAAGGATCCGCCAATGCAAAGAATGCAAAACAAACCGGCGAGCAAGCCCCCCAGGTGTTTCAAGTTAAGGTCTTTGAGTCCATCCGAGAGATAGTGCATGGCGCCTCCCATGATTTTGCCGTCTTTTCGGATCTTTCGATATTTTTGCCCGAGAACGCATTCCGTAAATTTCGAAGACATACCGAGGAACCCGACCAGGATTATCCAAAACGTGGCGCCCGGCCCACCCGTTCCAATGGCAATCGCAACCCCTGCAATGTTTCCCAGCCCAACCGTGGCCGAGAGAGCTGTGGTCAAGGCTTGAAAATGAGAAACCTCTCCCTTTTGATCCTTCGAGTCGTATTTGCCCCGCACAAGGTCGATCGCGTGTTTGAAGAGTCTAAGGTTCACAAAGCGCATGCGCAGGGTGAAAAACAATGCGCCTCCAAGCAACCATGCTACGATTAGGGGAAAACCTTTGGGGATTGAAATGAAACCGATGGGATCGACGTTTTCATTTTTGAGGTACTCTTTTGGTGATTTTGAAAAATTTGCGTAGTTGGTTTTGAAAGTCGTGGAGGCTGGGGTCTTGGGGTATTCCCACCTGCCGTCTTTCAGTAGAGCCGCTTTCAAGTTGCCCTTGTCAAAGGTGTAGTTTCCACCTGTTGCATTTTGATCCGTAAGATGCCTGACTTGGCTTGAAGAAAACGAGTATACCGGGGAACCGTCTTCATAATAGTTTGTCCCGGGAATCTTCCAAAATAACAAATCCGCGAGCGGACTAACCACGTGCTCACCGAAGAATTGATCTACCTTGGCTTGCCAATCGGGAGGAGTGCTTTCGTCGTTTCCGAAACATTCAAGCGAAAGGCCAAAAAAACAAAGGCAAATAGCGAAAATTATTTTTCTGTTTTCTAAGTTGAGCATGTGCTTTCTTGGCTGGTGAAGACAAAGACTGAGAATTCGCTTTGACGAGGGCAAGGGTTAAGATCATCAATGATGTTTATTTTGGAAATTTGACTAAGGATGAAACTGATTGATCGTTACCTCGGGTTGGAGTGGGCAAAGTGGTTTGCCCTGAGTGGGTCCTTTCTTTTTGCGATCCTCTTCCTGCAGGCTCTTTCGGACGATCCGGGTTTTGCTTGGGGTTTGCTTGAGCAGGAAGGTCGCCAGGAGTTGTTTGCGTGGGTCCTGGGGTATGCACCTTGGGTTTTGCCTGTCTCTTGCTTTGTTGCGACCGTGACCAGTCTTTCTTTCCTTTCGAGGAACCGAGAATTGTTAGCTCTCCGGGCTTCGGGTTTCTCTTCGTTGGGACTGAGCAAACCTTATCTCGTTTTTGGCGCAATGCTTTCCGTCCTATGTTGGCTTGCAGTGAATTCCAAAGATCAGGTTGCAGTCCCGGGCAATCAGGCGGAAAACGTTCTTCCCCTGGATTCTTTCAGAATGAAAATCGGCAAAGAGAGAATTTGGTATTTTGCGCAGTTCGACGAGGCGTCGTGGAAGGGCACCGGCGTTCATGTCTATTCTTACGATGAAAATGGATCCGATTCATATCGCATCCGAGCCGAATCCGCTTTTCGGGATGGAGATGATTGGATATTCGAAAACGGCAGGGTCTTGGGTTTTCCTTCGAGCAAAGGTCTTCCTGTTCCCCGTGAAAACGGAAAGGGTTTGAATTGGGAAACCCCAGTTTGGTCGGAAAGCATAATTCAGGGGCGATCGAGCCCCCGGATAAACAAGAGGTTTTCCGGTCTCCGTCTTTCTTTGCCGTCCGATGATCCCAGGATTCACGTAGCCCTCCGCAAAAAGCCGGCAAACCTAACCTATGGCGAATTGACGACGGTTATCGAAAAATATCCCCATCAAAGCTCGGCAGAGCTTTATCCGTATCGATTGAGGAGGGCTCAACTTGCCGGAAGCGCCCCCAGTTGCCTTTTGGCGGTTCTTTGTGGTCTGGCTATCGGTTTGAGAAAGAAAACCTCTTCCGCCGGTTCACTGGCAGGGGTTGCCCTGCTGGGCGCTTTTTTGTTCTACCTTATGAAAACTTTTTGTGATGCCTTGGGGGAAAAAGGCATCGTGTCCGAGTGGGAAGCCGTGGGGATCCCCTACTTTTTTGTTATTGCAGGTTCTTTGCTTCTTCTGATTCGGAATCGCTGAACCGATCCGATGCTCAGTCGACCTCTCTGAGTTGTATGCCTTCAATCACTTTTCCATCTGCCAAAATATTGGTTACCGTGACAAGTTGGTCTTTTTCATGAACCCAGCCTTCGTCTTTTAATTTCCTGATTGCTTCTTGAACGGTGAGTTCGGGATCCTCCGAAAAGGGCATGAGAAACGGTTCGATTCCCCAGATCAAGCGTAGCCTGCGATGCAAGCCGTCCACGTCGGTAAAGGCGAAAACGGGGGCGCCGTTCGGCCTTAAGGCTCCTAGTTTTGCCGCCAAGTCACCACTTCGAGTGAAGACCAGGACGGCCGAATTTTCAATCCGCATCGCCAGCATCGCTGCAGAACGAAGCATCTTTGCCTTTGGACGGAAGAGTTTGAGTTCTTCGGTCAGTCCTGGCTGAATCTCAGCTTCGATTCGGGCGGAAATTCGATTGAGGAGTCGAACGCATTCGACGGGTTGTTTGCCTGTCGTTGTTTCACCACTGAGCATGAGACAGTCAGCCCCTTCGTTAACGGCATTGGCCACGTCGCTG
>JABGWD010000413.1 GCA_018645725.1 Opitutia bacterium | reverse complement strand
GTTCGTTTTTGTAGATTAGAATATTCATTGGGCAAGATGGTTCCGTTTAACCGCAAAATAACATGATGGCGTCCAACGGCACAATTATAATTCAAGCCCCTTCATTGTAATTGCAAAACTCAAATCACGACCCACCGTTCTTTTTGAAAAGGGATGGCCTGAATAATTCATCGAATTAACAGGGGGGTTGAACATTTCGCTTTTGCGGGTAGGTTAAGAGTTGTACACGTGAATTGTTCTTCGTTCATTTAAACCCTTCCGCAGTATATTTTCGAAGGCATGGCGGTACCGAAACTCATGGAAAACACAGATTGTCCAAGCTTGCCCTATGACCCGGCTGAATTTCCGCGGGAAACCCAAAGGCATTACATCACGGCAAGCGAAGAGGAAATCCGTTCCATGCTTGAGACCATCGGCTGTAATTCGACACAAGATTTGTTCTCCCACATAGACGACGAAGTCCTTTTTGCGGCAAAGCCCGACCTACCCGACGAACTGGAGTACGGTGAGGCGGTAACGGAGCTTTTTGAGATCTCGGACAAGACCAATTTGAAGAACTCCTTTGTCGGTGACATGCTTCCCGTTTGGAGCACCCATCCGATCGTGGATTTCGTTTCGAAATTACGCCCTCTGACAACTTCCTACACGCCCTATCAACCGGAACGAAGTCAAGGCACTCTCGTTACGCATTGGATTTACCAATGCGCCCTTTCCGCCTTGACCGGTTTCGAGGCCATAAACACTTCGCTTTACGATCGATCGTCAGCTCTCTTCGAGGCGATTGCGTGCGCCATACGGACAAGTGGCCGAGGAAGCAGGGTTCTCCTTGCCGAAGGCCTCTTCGATGAGGACGTGGAAGTTCTTGAAACATTGGCAAAGGAAACCGAGATTCAGTTTTCATTTGCCAAGATCTGCCCTTCAAGTGGGGTACTGGATCATTCTTCCCTACAGGCTATCCAGGAAGACGAAACCAAGGAATACGCCGCTTTCGTCTTTCCCCAAGTCAACAAATTCGGCCTCCTTGAAAACGTCGATTCATTGACCGACTATGCCCGGGAGCGCGGCATGCGGTCGATCGCATCGATCGACCCCATGCTTTTGGCCACAGGGGGCTTGAAGCCCCCGAGCGACTTTGGTGCCGAAGGGGCTGACTTCATTGCAGGGGAAGCCCAGCACTTGGCCATCCCTCCATCTTTCGGAGGACCGGGCCTGGGATTGTTCGGTAGTCGCTTCAACGAGAAACAAAAGAGGGATCTGCGCTCCACCCCCGGGCGATACGTCGGGAAAGCGAAGGACGTCAACGGGAGAGATTGTTTCGTGATGGTTCTTTCCACCCGCGAACAGCACATAAGAAAGGAAAAAGCGACTTCGAACATATGCTCGAACCAAGCCTTTCTCGCAACCTTGGCAGGAGCAAGCCTACTCGCAAAGGGGGAACACGGGCTAGAGAAATCCCTTCAAACCGCCTTGGATTCCAAAGACAGAGTGCTTTCCGAGATTTTGACCTTCGAGGGAGTGAGAAACGCCTTCCCGCAAAGTCCCTCCTTTAACGAGGTAACCTTGGAATTGGACTGTCCCGTCTCTTCGCTCATCGAAAAAGGCCGGGATGCGGACCTGCACGTCGGAGTGGACGTGTCACAAAGATCTTGCGCAGGGAAAGAGCGCAATCTTCTGAAACTGACCTTTTGCGACCTCCTGGACGAAGAGGCTCTCGATTCTCTCATCCGTTTCTTCAACATGGAATTTCCCCGCCTGAAGGACTCCGGCGAGTCAAGTCCGCCACGTGATTCAAACCCGAAACTGTTCAGAAAGGAACCGGCGGACCTCCCGAGCTTTTCTTTTGATGAGCTTGCTCACTACTATGAGCAGCTTGCCGACCTGAACGTCAGTCCGGACGACGGGTGTTATCCATTGGGTTCATGCACGATGAAATACAACCCGATGCTCAATGACTGGGCGGCCGACCTGCCCGGGTTCTCTCGAGTCCACCCACAGGCTCCGGAAGAAGACTCCCAAGGGCCGTTGTCGGTATTGTACGAAACGCAGGAATGGTTCAAAAAAATCACCGGGCTTGCCGCAGTCACGACCCAACCGGTTGCCGGAGCCCAAGGCGAATTGGTCGGGCTCAAGCTCTTCCAAGCCTATCACCGCAAACGGGGGGAAGATCAAAGAAACGTCGTCTTCATTCCCAAATCCGCCCATGGCACCAATTTCGCAACAGCTGCAATGGCGGGATACCCGGATGGGATCGTCTACCTTCGAGCCAACGACGCAGGCACCATCGATATGGAAGACTTTACCGAGAAGATAAATTCCTACGGAGACAGGCTGTGCGGGGTCATGATCACGAACCCCAACACTTCGGGGATTTTTGAAAACCGTTTTCATGAGATTGCCGAGGCAGTTCATGAAGCCGGGGGCCTGGTTTACATGGACGGAGCCAACATGAACGCAATTGCGGGAATCGTTAACCTCGCCGCCTTGGGTGTGGACGCCGTACACAACAACCTGCACAAGACTTGGACGATTCCCCATGGTGGTGGTGGTCCCGGGGATGCGATCGTAGCCGTTTCGGAAAAACTGGTGGAGTTTCTTCCCGGAAAACAGATTTACAAAGACGACAAGGGCATCTTCCGCTCGAGAAAACCAAAGTTCAGCATAGGTTCCTTTCATCGGCATTGGGGAAATTTCGGGCACAAGGTGCGTGCCTACTCCTACCTTTTGCGCTTGGGAAAAGAGGGGGTTCCCCGCATGTCATCAACGGCCGTACTATCCTCTCGATATTTATTCGCCAAGCTCGGGAAAAGCTTCCCCACCCTCCCTGCCTGCGATGGCCGATCGCCCAGAATGCATGAGTTCATTCTAACTCTCTGCGATGAAGATTTCGAGAAATTGGAAAAGGCCGGTATCCCGAAGGCCAAAGCCATTCCCCAAGTCGGCAAGCTCTTTCTGGACTTTGGCTTTCATGCCCCCACCGTTGCCTTCCCGGAGATTTTCGGCCTCATGATCGAGCCAACCGAAAGTTATGGAAAGAAAGAACTCGATCGTTTTGCCGATGCGGTTTTGGCAATCAAGGAAATTATCGAGTCTTACCCGCAGGCAATCAAGACCGCTCCTCATTTTACTCCGATCGACCGGGTGGACGAGGTGTCCGCAAACCGAAATCTTTGTCTGAGGGAAAGACTGGATCACCTCCCGCCCCTCCCCTTCAACCGGATCAAGCCGAGTATCCTCAAGGACTTGAGCATTCCGGAAATCAAGACGCGCATACTCGAAGCCGCTCGAAGCGCGGGATAAGTTTGACCCAGTGCAAAAATCATTCATTCTGAATCGACTATGTCAGATCAAACTGAAGACAAACCCCTCGTTTCAAAGACAGGCATCGTTGTGGACCTCGTTCTTTCGATCGCCTTTTTCGCTTTCATGTTTTGGGTATTGATGCCGCATGTCCCCTCCTATGACCCCAATGCCGTATACATTGTGGCCGGCATGACTTCCTTTTGCATGACGGGAGTGTTTTGGATTGCGGCCAATATGTTCCGCGTCACCTTGGTCGACTACCAAAGAAGGCAAGCCGAGAAGTAAGATTCCGTTCTTTTCTCCCTCAGTTCGGGGGAAGGACAAATTCCTTCATCCGGTAGGCAAGGTTACCCCTCGGAGCAGCCTTGACCAAAACGCCTTCTTCCTCGACCTCTTCCGAAAGCAGGGCACCCTGTTCCCTCAGGCGGGTGATCAGGGCATATTGGTCATGGGGAACCAAGTAATTCTTGGTCGTGGCCCGATCCTCAAGCATACTTTCCGCCATCAGGATCAATGCCTCGACTCCCTCCCCCGATTTTGAGCTAATGAAGGAGCAAGGCGAAGCAAGGTCCCGTGCCTTGGCCTTGATCAGCGGGCTTTCCACCTGGTCGATCTTGTTGTAAACGGTCAGGATTTCCTTCTCCTGCGCTCCCAATTCCCGAAGAACCTCCCTCGTCGTCTCCATCTGCTTGTCGAAATCCGGGTTCGACAAATCAACGACATGCAAAAGCAAATCGGCGACCAGTGCCTCCTCTAGCGTCGCCTTGAAGGAATCGACCAACCGATGAGGAAGCTTGCGGATAAACCCGACCGTATCGGTAAGGACAACGGTTCGGCCGCTCGGGCATCGGACTTTCCGGCTCGTCGGATCAAGGGTTGCAAAAAGCTTGTCCTCGGAAATGACATTGGCTCCCGTCATACAGTTCAACAAGGTCGACTTGCCGGCATTGGTGTATCCTACTATTGCCATTGTCGGGAGTGGGATCCTCTGCCTTTTTTTCCGACTGGTCGATCGCCTGACTGCAACTTGGGCAATCTCCCGTTTGGTCGAGGCTATCTTGTCACGCAGCATTCGTTGATCCAATTCGATTTGAGCTTCACCCTCGCCCCGTTGGGTAACGCCGCCTCCGCGTTGCCGCCCCAAATGCGTCCAAGCCCGGCGCAACCTGGGCAAGGAATATTCGAGACGGGCCAATTGGACCTGCAAGCTCGCCTCCTTGGTCTGAGCGCGCTTGGCAAAAACGTCCAGGATTACTTCATGCCTATCGATCACCAAGACCTTGGCCGCCTCCTCCCAATTGCGTTGTTGCCCCGGCGAAATCTCGTTGTCGAATACAATGACGTCGCAGCCAAGCTCCCCGACCTGGTTCAAAATTTCCTCGACTTTGCCCTTCCCCAAAATATGACCGGGAAAAGTCTTTCGGATTCGCACCACTTTTTTTTGGTGAACCTTGATTCCCAAGGTCTGAACCAACTCGGCCAATTCGTCCAAAAGAGAATTGGCCTCTTCCCTTTCGTCCTCCCGCAAGATAACGGAAACAAGAAAGGCTTTTTCCACTAGCTTGGGTTTCTCCTTTACTTCGAACATCCTGGTTGTTCTTAGGCTTGAAAGTCAGCTCGATTCCATAAAAAAGAAAGAGGCCCGAACGACTGGCGCCCGAGCCTCTTTCGAGAATTCCTTCAAATGATACGGAACTAGGAGACCGCAGCTTGTGCAGCCGCAAGCCTTGCCGTCGGAACCCGAAAAGGCGAACAACTCACGTAGTTAAGCCCGATCTTGTGGCAAAACTTCACGCTTTGCGGATCTCCTCCGTGTTCTCCGCAGATCCCAAGTTTGATTCCGCGGCGTTTGGATTTGCCCTTCTTGACGGCTATCTCCATCAATTGACCGACTCCGCTTTGATCTACGCTGGCAAATGGGTTCGCGGACAAGATATCGAGCTCCGTGTAGTTCGGAAGAAAACTACCCGAATCATCACGGCTCATGCCCATGGTGGTTTGGGTCAGGTCATTGGTTCCGAAACTGAAGAACTGAGCGGTCTTGGCGATTTCATCGGCAACTAGGGCCGCTCTTGGAATTTCAATCATGGTACCGACGAGGTATTTTACCTTTTCCCCCTTGGCTGCGAAAACCTTCTTGGCCGTTTCGTGGATGATATCCACTTGAAGCTCGAGCTCTCGGGGAAAACCGACCAGAGGAACCATAATTTCTGGGTTTACGTCCACCCCGCTCTTCTTGACGAGTATTGCCGCCTCAATGATTGCCTGAGCTTGCATTTCGGTAACTTCGGGATAGGAAATTCCCAATCGACACCCTCGATGACCAAGCATCGGATTGAACTCATGAAGATCTTCCACCCGTTTTTTGATGGATGCGAGAGGAACCCCAAGCTTCTTCGCAAGGTCTCGTTGGGCTGCGGCATCATGGGGCAGGAATTCGTGCAGAGGTGGGTCAAGCAAACGAATGGTGGCCGGTTTTCCGGCCAAAGCCTTGAAGATGCCTTGAAAATCACGCCTCTGGTAAGGCAGTAATTTCTTCAATGCTTTGCGCCTAGCCGGCTCGTCCTCAGCGAGAATCATTTCTCGCATGGCATCGATCCGGTTGCCTTCGAAGAACATGTGCTCCGTCCGGCAAAGACCGATCCCGGTAGCCCCGAATGCGACTGCATTGGCCACCTGGGAAGGCGAATCTGCATTGGTGCGGACCGTCATTTTAGTCACTTTCTCACACCAATTCATAAGCTTGGAAAAGTTTTGGTAGTCACGGCTTTTCTTCGGATCCAATTTCTTCTCGACAAGAACTTGAATGATTTCGGATGGAGCTGTCTTGAGCTCACCCGCGAAGACTTCTCCACTCGTTCCATTTATGGAAAGATAGTCACCTTCCTTGAAGGTTTTGCCTGCCACCTTGACGGTACGGGCCTTGTAATTCACCTCGAGGTCGGCCGCGCCGCAAACGCAAACTTTGCCCATTTGGCGAGCGACCAAGGCTGCGTGCGAGGAAACACCTCCGCGGGAGGTCAAGATGCCCTCTGCGGCAATCATTCCACGCAAGTCCTCGGGAGAAGTTTCCACTCTAGTTAGCAGAACGGGGCCCTTTTTGGCTTCTTCCACCGCTTTTTCGGCATTGAGGAAAATACGTCCGCTCGCAGCACCAGGCCCTGCAGGCAACCCCTTGCAAAGAAGGGTTGCTTTCTTCACGGCAGCAACGTCGAACACAGGGGAGAGGACTTGGTCAAGTTGCTCGGCGGGAACCCGGTTGATAGCTGTCTTCCAATCGATTAGCCGCTCCTTTACCATCTCTGCGGCAATTCGAACGGCTGCGATGCCGGTACGCTTGCCGTTGCGTGTCTGGAGCATGTACAGTTTCTCGTCCTCGATTGTGAACTCGAAGTCCTGCATGTCCTTGAAGTGCTTTTCCAACTTCTTCTGTACGGCAACCAAACCCTTGAAGGCGGATGGCAAAACGCGCTTGAGCTGAGCGACCGGTCGAGGCGTGCGAACGCCTGCAACCACGTCCTCGCCTTGAGCATTGGTCAGAAATTCACCATAAAGTACTTTTTCTCCGGTAGCAGGATCCCGGGTAAACCCGACTCCGGAACCTGACTTCTTGCCGGAGTTTCCGAATACCATGGCTTGAACGTTTACCGCAGTACCCCAAGATGCAGGAATCCCGTATTTGCGACGATAGACGTTCGCTCGGTCGTTCATCCAAGAGCCAAAGACGGCACCGACGGAACCCCAAAGTTGCTCCCACGGACAAGTGGGAAAATCACTTCCCGCTCTTTTCTTCACCAAGGATTTGAAGCGTGCAACCAATTCCTTCACTTGAGAAACGTTAAGACGATTATCGTCAATCTCGCCCTTCTCCTTCGGGAACAGTTCTTCTTTGTAAGAATCAATTATATGCTCAAAGGGATCATGCTCCTCGCCTGGCAATTTTTGGACGCCCATCACGACGTCGCCGTACATTTGAATAAAGCGACGGTAGCAATCCCAAGCGAAACGGGCATTGCCGGAAGAACTTGCCAAAGCCTCGACAGTCTCGTCGTTCAAGCCAAGGTTCAATATGGTATCCATCATTCCGGGCATGGAATCCCGAGCTCCCGAACGAACCGACAGGAGAAGCGGTTTTTTGAGATCCCCAAGTTTTTTTCCAAGTTGTTTCTCAGTCCGGGCAACGGAAGCTCTAACCTGTTCCTCGAGTACCTTGGGGTAAGATTGTTTGTTTGCGTAAAAATAGGTACATACCTCCGTCGTGATGGTAAAGCCCGGTGGGACGGGCAGTCCGATCTTGGCCATCTCAGCAAGGTTCGCTCCCTTGCCGCCGAGGAGGGAACGTTGCGTGGCGTCCCCATCGGTTTTATTGCCAAAGTCATAGACGTACTTTGGGCTTTGGGCTTTACGGGGAGCGCTTTTTTGGGACGCTTGCTTGGATGTTTTGCTCTTGGCAGGTTTTGCCTTCTTTTTTTGGGCCATTGTCTTGTAATTAAGTTAGCTTCTGAGGTAAGTCACCACTTGCCTCGAGATGAAAAAGGCAAAGGATGAATAAACGAAGGGAATTTCATCTTATTTTTTGGGCATTTTGTCAACGAACGACTTCCGAGCCCTAACGCCTCAATTTTCAATTTGCATGGTTTCCAATGGACGAAAAACGTTTTTTCACCATAATGAATCCTTCCCTTTGAAAACCATAGGGTTATTTATTCTACATATTTTCAAATGAGTTCGGAAAATAAAAACGACAAGCCCAAAACTTTTGGAGAAAAATTCAAAGAGGATGGATTGGTCGGTATGCTCAAGAAGAAGGGCGACTCCGGCAAATCAAAGCCCAATGAAATGCATTTTCTTGAGCATTTGGAAGAGTTGAGGTGGGTCGTCTTCAAATCAATCCTTGCTTTCATCGCAGGTTGCCTGGGGGTTGCGGTCTTCCTGGACGACTCCGTGAAAGTCCTCCAGATGCCTCTGATTTCAGCCGTTGAGGATTTTGGGAGGATCGAGATCGACCTCCAAAGCATTGGTCTCGAAGAGTACGCCGAAACCCTTGATCAGCAAGAAGTCGACCTGCGCATGCTGAGAAACGCGCGGGAAGACGACTTGGCAGCATGGGGCATCACGGACCCTCACCATCAAACGCGGATCCTCAGTCATTTTTCGGTCGGCAAGAATCGCAACCTGCTCCAAGTCATTCGTTCCTTTTCCCCCATCTTCATTGCCATGAAGATTTGTTTTCTCGGTGGAATCGGAATTTCACTCCCCTTGATCCTGTACTTCGTCGGAGGCTTCGTGGTTCCCGGACTAACACCCCGGGAAAAGAGTGTGTTCTTGCCGGGTTGCCTCGCGGCCACCCTACTTTTTCTGGCCGGCGCCTCAATGACTTATTTCTTCATCCTGCCTTACTCTCTGGCCTTTACGATCGAATTTTCCTTTAACGTCCTCGGACTCGACGTCTATCGTCCGGAGGCAGGCAACTACTATAGCACCGTGATTTGGATGACCTTCGCCGTCGGGATAGCCTTTCAATTCCCCCTCGTCCTCATCCTCCTCGTAAAAATCGGGATTCTATCCGTCAAAAAGCTGCGTGACAACCGCAGGCTTGTACTTGTGATCCTCCTGATCTCCGCAGCCTTCATAACGCCGGGGGGGGATCCGGTACCCCTTTGCATTCTAACCGTACCCCTCTATATTTTGTACGAATTGGCCATCATTACCGGCGCCGTAATCGAAAAGGCGAAAGAAAGAAGGGAATGGGAAGAATGGGACGAAAGCCTACAAGGCCCAAGGCCACCCAAACCCAAACGCGAAAAAT
>JABGWD010000412.1 GCA_018645725.1 Opitutia bacterium | reverse complement strand
TCTTCGGATCCTACGTAAAGGGTCCCATCCCGACCTAGAGCTGGAGACGAACGAATGGCAGCCCCCGTTTCGAAGGTCCATATCGCCTCCCCAACCTCAACGGCCGAGACCTCGACGACGCCAAACAGGATCGTCAGGATGAAAAGCAAACGGGAAGACATCAAACCCGGGTTGAGCTTAGTCTTTCAGCTCGACAACCCAGACGTTTCGAAAGCGGACCGGATTTCCATGATCCTGCATCTTCAACGGTCCCTTGTCCCCATGCTTTTTGTATTCGGAAATGGAGTGCGGACCACGCCAACCGGTTCCACCACTGAGTTCAAGGTTATCGTGAATCACGTGTCCGTTGTGCACGACGTGAAACTTGGCTTTGCGGGTAACCTTTCCCTTGTCGTCAAAGATCGGGCGATGAAAGGTAACGTCGTAGGTCTGCCATTCCCCAGGCCCGCGGGACGCGTTTACGAGTGGCTTGGCCCGGCCGTAAAGAGCCCCGCACTGTCCGTCCGGGTAGGTAACGTTCTTATAGGAATCAAGAACTTGAATTTCGTACTGGCCCATGAGGAAGACTCCGCTGTTTCCACGACCCTGACCATTCCCCTTGGCAACCTTGGGGGTGGCGAATTCGACATGCAAACGGCAAGAGCCGAACTGCTCCTTGCTGATCAAATAGCCTCCGCCGCGCACGGACTCGAGGGATCCGTCCACCAGTTTCCATTTGGTCGGCTTTCCATTTCCAGCTACCCAATTGGCCAGGGTTTTCTCAGTACCGTCAAAAAGGACTTTGGCACCTTTGGGAGCCTTGGCGGCCTTGGCGTCGTATGGTTTAGGTTCGACGACCTTGGGCTGCGGTTGCTTCTTTGGATCAGTCTCGTGGACCTTGATCCCATTGATGAACATATACTCCGTGTTTCCGCGCTTTTCCTTGCGAATTTCGGGCTCCGAGGACTCTGAGCCAAAGGCAGTAAGCACGGACGCGAGCAAAGACAAGAGGAAGGTAGTTTTCTTTATCATGGCATACGATTCCTCCCGTAATCCTCCGACTTGTCAATGTCATAGAAGATTGGACGCCATTAATTTTCCCTTGCCCGACGGGCAGAACTAGCTTGCGGGGATGAAGCGGGGCAGCAAGATGAATTGCTCAAACAATCCACATGAAATCAAAGATTCTAGCCCGCTTGCTCCTCCTTTCCATCCCTTTGCTCGCAGGCCGAGCGGAGCCCGACAACGGACTGGCCCCGGAGGTAACCGATCTCAACGCCAAGGACGTCTCCTACGAGAGGGAAAAAAGCCTGCCCTATTTGGAGAAACCCTTCATAAGCCTTGCCCCGCGCGAGAAGAAAGATCAACTTCCGGTCGGAACGTTAGGAAAGGACGGTGGAGACAAGAAGCTCGTTCTGGACTACGCCCGGAAGCTTGCCGAAAAATCGGAGAATCCCAAGAGCGGCAAGACGGACAGTCTGCTGATCGCCTACAAGGGCAAGCTGCTCTTCGAATCTTATTTCAGACGGGGTCGGGCCAATTACCCGCACTACCAGATGTCCATCACCAAGTCCTACACCGCAATGGCTTTGGGACGAGCCATGCAATTGGGCTACCTCTCGATGGAAGACTTGGACAAGCCCGTCGTTTCCTTTCTCAAAGAAATCAACCTCGATCAATTGGCAAAAGGAGCGGACAAGATAACTCTGGATCAAGCCATGCAAATGAGATCCGGGATTCGCTTACCCAAGAAGAAGATCGGGGAGATCGTACATAAACCGGATTTACTCAAAGGTCAGGGACAAGCCCGTGCCTACTTACAATTCTCCCAAGATCTCCCCGATCTCCCGGACTCTTCCCTTCAACCTTTCAAATATCAGGCAGCAGACACGGTTCTTACCATGCAGGTTTTGGATGCCGTGGTTCCCGGAACCGCGGAGGGTTTCATTCGCGAGCAACTACTTAAGCCATTGGGTATCGTTCATTACGGCTGGCAAAAGGATCTCAGCGGACTTCCCAAATCAGCGGCCGGGTCAAGTTTTCTTTCTCGCGACATGGTAAAGATGGGTTTGCTTATACTCAATCAAGGTGAATGGAATGGAAAACAACATCTTCCCGAATCCTTTGTCACAAAGGCCACCTCTCCTCTCCTTTTCAGCGGTACGACAAGGACCGATTATGGTTATTTTTGGTGGAGCCAAGAAATTACGGTTCAAGGCAAGGATTATAACTGCATTCAAGGACGGGGTGCGGGCGGGCAATTCATTTTCACGTTTCCAACCCTTGAACTGGTTGTCGTTGCAACCGCACACAACAAGGGGATGGGAACCATGCTCCGTACACTCCCGCACAAACTAATACCGGCATTCAATGCAAAATAGAACTCCGCGCTCATGAAAAAATCATCCCTGCTCACTCCCCTGCTCTTAGTCATCACATCCTCCCTGGGCTTGGCCAAGGAGCGATGGATGGAACAAAGCCGATTCGGCCTGATGTTCCACTACGAGGCCTTCGTCGACCACTCGTCCGAGTCCTATAACCGGACCATCGACTCCTTCGACGTCAAAGGATTCACCCAAGCAGTCGCAAGCACCCAAGCCGACTATATCATTTTCGTAATTGGTCAGCACTGGGGAAAATACTGCGCCCCGAACAGCGCTTATGAAAAACTGCTCGGAGTGAAGAACGGAGTGTGGACCTCGAAACGCGACCTGATCATGGAAATCGGGAAGGAACTTGCCGAACGGGACGTCAAGCTGATCATCTACATGACCGCCCGGGCCCCCATGCGCCATTACAAGGTGATCCAGGCCATGCAGGACACCCTGCCCAGCATCAATGGCAAACCGGTCGGCCCGGGAATCGATCCGATGTCCCACCCCCGGAAGGTCAAAGGATTCCTGCGGAGCGAAAATCAAGCCCCTAACCCGCAATTCCTCAAGAATTGGGGGGACGTCTGTGGAGAATGGTCCAAACGCTATGGGAAACTCGTTTCCGGTTGGTGGTTCGATGGGTACAAGACGGAAATGAGGGATTCCTACGAGGATCTCAAAAAGGAGAAGTACAACGTCGACACCTGGGTCCAGGCGGTACGCTCGGGAAACCCGGAAGCCGAGCTCGCCTTCAATGCGGGCGCCCACCCGCTCCTCTCGCTTTGCACGGCCGGTAAATTATGCCCTCACCAAACCTTCACCTCGGGCGAAAACCATGGCTTTTACCAACGGGTCAAGAAAGGACAAGGAAAAGCCCTGACCCCCAAGAACTTCCCCGCCCCCAAAGGGGTGGTCTGGCACCTGCTCATGCCCGTGAGCAAAGGATGGGGAGCCGGGACAGAATCCAAATTCGAGCTCGACGTCCTGACCGAACGAATCGGCGCGATCAACCAGGAGGGTGGACTTGTCACCCTCGACACGCCCATCGCCCCGGATGGCAAGATCCCTGAGCCAGTCTTGAAAACCCTCTCGCAACTGGGGAAAAGCCTGCCCGAAAAATAGCCTTAATTGGGGCTTCGCCCAAAGAGGTGACAACACACCCTGTCATTGCGAGGAACAACGTGACGCGGCAATCCATCGTGTCTCGAGATACACATTCGGACAGTGCGGTTCGGTTACTGAGGGCCAGTGGATCGCCACGGGCATTTTTTAATGCCCTCGCGATGACAGCATTCTATTTGCGACAGACGAAAGTGCTGCGGTACACCACGACAGTGTCATTGCGAGGAGGACTAAAGTCCGACGCGGCAATCCATCGTGTCTCGAAGAACGCGTACAGGGGATGCGGTTCGGTTACTGAGGGCCAGTGGATCGCCACGGGCATTTTTTAATGCCCTCGCGATGACAACACTCTATTTGCGACAGACGAAAGTGCTGCGGTACACCACGACAGTGTCATTGCGAGGAGGACTAAAGTCCGACGCGGCAATCCATCGTGTCTCGAAG
>JABGWD010000411.1 GCA_018645725.1 Opitutia bacterium | reverse complement strand
CCCGCCTGACCTTCGCATCCGACAATATCGCGACGACCAAGACCAATATGGAAGCCGCCAAGGGTCGAATCACCGACGTCGACATTGCCACGGAAAGCACCCGGATGGCCAAGTACAACGTGCTCGTGCAAGCCTCGGCTTCGATGCTCGCCCAAGCCAATACGTCCAACGACGTCGCGCTTATGCTCATCCGCTAACCCACTCATTCAACCCAATTCAAAAACAAATCAAAATGACTCCGTCGCCGGTCTTGCCGCTCCCTTGGGGGCGATCGACAGGGAAGTCTGACGGAATCCAAACATCAAGGAGGAACCAACCATGCCACTCACAATAAACAGCAACGCGACCGCCTCAAGGGCGAGCATGCATCTGAACCACAACACCGAGGCTTTGCGCAAGAGCCTGAGCCGACTTTCGAGCGGGAGCAGGATCACCCGACCAATGGACGACGCGGGGGGACTTGCCGTTTCCATGAAACTGGAAAGCTCGATTACCCGCTTGGCCGGAGCTCACGCAAACGTGCAAAACGCAATCTCTTTCCTGGAAGTCCAGGACGGCGTTCTTGAATCGGCCGGGAAGGTGGTCAATCGAATGATCGAACTCAAGGGACTCAGCCAGGACGTGATGAAGAACTCGTCCGACGTGGCGAACTACAACCGTGAGTTCCAGGACCTTCAGGTTCAACTCTACGAAATGACCGCGGTCAAGTTCAACGGGGTGAGCATGTTCGCTCAATTCTCATCCGAGGATAATAATGCCGAAGGTAAATTCGGAGACCTCGCGCTCGACAATACGATCAGCGTATTCGTAAGCGCCGACGGAACCACGGGGCCAAAGGTCAGCGTGAACAAATCCATGCTTTTGTCCGCCCTGACGATCGATGCAGGCACCCTTGCGGCAAGCGAATTCAGCAATGCGGGGACGGGGGACGTAAAGTCCTTCGCAGCCTCCCCAACGGCGACCGCAATCGACTTGAGCGACGTCTCAGTCGGAGTGTTTACCCAAGCCCTGCAGAACGTCGCCACCTTGCGTGCGGACAACGGGTCATCCATGTCCCGCCTGACCTTCGCATCCGACAATATCGCGACGACCAAGACCAACATGGAAGTCGCCAAGGGTCGAATCACCGATGTCGACATTGCCACGGAAAGCACCCGGATGGCGAAGTACAACGTGCTCGTGCAAGCCTCGGCTTCGATGCTCGCCCAAGCCAATACGTCCAACGACGTCGCGCTTATGCTCATCCGCTAACCCCACTTCGAGCAAACTAGCCTTATTCAATTCACCAAACCCAACACATTTCATTGCGAAAAACCGTTTAGATGATTGATTTCCAACCTAGAGGGTCATCCTTGGCCATTTCGAATGCGAACCGTCAAAAAGGACAGTCTATCCAGAACCTGTCTTCGGGTAGCAGGGAGAACATAAGACTTAAGGATTCCGGAAGTTTTTCAATGAACGTCCGTCTTCGTGGCAATCTAACCGTGGAGCGTCGTTTGTCCCAAAACATGCAGGGATTGATTTCTTATGGGCAGTTGCAGGATGGCGTTTTGAAAAACATGGGAAACCTGGTTGCAAGGATGACCGAAATAGCGACCCTTTCGACGAACTCGATTCAATCCGATGAAGATAGAGCAACATATCAAAAAGAGTTCCTGAACCTCGTGAATCAATTTGATTCATTGCAGGACAACTCATTCAACGGCGTAAAGTTGCTTGGCAATGGATACGGTGCGGAAAAGAAGGAGTTTTTGGACTCTTTGAAGAATAGCTGGCTTAAGGCCAGTGAAGATTTGATCAAAGATAAATATGATTGGGATCCAGTAACCACTGACTCCTGGGATTTGGTAGTCGAAGAAAATGGCCCCGTCGGTGGTTCAGCGGCATTTGTGAGAACTTCTGTCGTTACTAGCGCTGGAGCTAATCAATATAAGGCGGACGTGCAGAAAATGAGTTTTGATCTACCTGACTTCACTGCTCCTCATACCCAACCACAATCTACGGCAGATGGTGTCGTTGCTCATGAGATGGTCCATTTACTTCAGGCTCAAAACTCCTACTTCGGCGATCTGATAGGCGGAGGTTCACATAAGCGCGACACTTGGTTCAAGGAAGGTTTGGCCGAATTTATCCGCGGAGCCGACAGTCGAGTCAGCAGTCACCTTCAGTCGGGCACATCTATTGCCGACCTAGTCGGGGAAATTTCCGTTGGCCAAAACTGGGGCGGAACTTCCGAGGAATACGCAGCTTCTTTTTTGGCGATCAGCTATTTGCACAAAAAAATTGTTGATGCAGGAATGACCGACGGAATCAAGCACATGACCATGTGGATGCGAGATCAATTTCAGGACCCCACTAAGAATGCCGCGACTAGTGGCATCAATGCGTACTTCGGAGCACACCCTGCAATAGGGTTCATTGGCAACGACAACTTCCTAAGCGATTTTACGGGTGTAACCGGAGGTCAAGCTTTTGTCTCCAACCTACAAACGTCAGGTGCTTTCACCAACAATGACACCGGATCCATTGCCGGCAGCGATGTCTCGGGTAACCCTGCCGACGAAAAAACCGCCCAATCGGTTGTTCCGGATGCAAGTGGATCACCCCAAGGAAAATACTTGGAAGACGAAACGGGAGAGGCACCCACTTTCTCTTACTCGGGAAGTGGAGGCACATCCACTCTTACGCCCATCCCGCAAATCACTTTCGGAGACACCTCGACATACAACCTCTTGACGATCAGTTCGGCAACTCAAACACTCGATTACCTGGGGGCTTTGTCCAAGACCATATCAGGGAGTCGCGCAATCGCAGGCAGCAATATGTCGATCGTTCAAAACGGACTTGAGTCGCTTCGGACTCGGACGAATTCCCTCGGTCAGTCCATTTCACGAATTCAAGATACTTCTTTTTCAGAGGAATCCACAAACATGGCAAAAGCAACCATTAGGTTGAACTTCAGTCTGTCAATGACGACGCAAGCAAACCAAACATCCGCATCCGTGGTTACGTCACTCCTAACATAAAGCAATGGCACATGACTTTTATCGAGACAGCGCACTTCCAGGGGAACCGACCTTCTTGGAGAAAACCATAGGGAAGTCGTAAAGTCTCAATCTTTTCAGAAATAAAAATCCAACCAAAGAACAAACAGAGGAATTATAAAACCAAATAATTAAAACATTTTTCAGCCATATTTCAGGCAACTGATTCACAAGACACTCGGCTCAGCACGTTCTTCATGGACGGCAGCACGACGGGCACTGAGTCAGTCGCAGGAATGGCATCATTTTCACAACAACCATATACACGTAAAAAAAGCATAGTAAATGTTAACCAAATATTAATGAACACTTAACTTTCACCCCCTGACACGGATGTCCAGGGATACATATCAAGGAAGAAATTATGATTATAGATTTATACGCATCGACGCGTCGAAAATGCACAGGTCAATCGACTGGAACCTGGAACTTTTCAACCGTCACCAAACATGAGCGTTCGGCGTTCTTGGCGAGCAATCGCACTCACTCAAGTGCAACACAATACCTGCCATTGAATCTGAAACATTCCCCCGGAACCCAATCCCTAATTTAGCAAATATCAATTGAACAACACGGGGAGCCGTCGCCTCCAACCACAATCGGCGGACCAGAGGACAAGGATGTCCTTTGGCAATCACAAACATCAAGGAGGATACAAACATGTCATTGACCATAAGTACAAATTCGACCCCGTCTTACGCGGGATTCAACTCACCGCGAAACTCAATATCTTTGCAGCAAAGCTTGAGCCGTCTTTTGAGCGGCAAGCGTAACTTTCGTACCAACGACGATTCATCAGGTCTCTCGGTCTCGTTCAGACACGAAAACCCGAACAACCGGCTCATGGGCGGGTACGGCAAGATGCGGAACGACAACTTTTTCATGCAAAGCCCCCATGCCATACGCTCTCAAGCCAATATGTCTTCGAGCGTCGTGCTGATGCTCACCCACTAAAGAATCAAAGACAAAACCAAGCAACTCATCAATGAAAGGGCATCCGCCGCCCAAAACTCAAACCGGCGGACGGAGCGACAAGGAGGTCGGTTCGTAAAACAAATAATAAGGAGATTATAACAATGTCATTAACAGTATCCAACAACAGTGCGGTTGCTACCGCTAGTTACTACCTCGGTAAAAACCAGCACGCTCTTCAAATGAGCATCAAGAAGCTAGCGAGCGGAAAAAAGATCATCACGCCTCACGGCGACCCGGGGACACTTTCGGTCGCAATGAGACTCAACGCCGCAGTAAGTCGATTGGCCGGAGCGAGAAACAACGTGCAAAACGGAATGTCTTTCATGGAGGTCCAGGACGGAATGCTTCAAACGGCGGGCCGGATTGTAAACCGGATGACCGAACTGAAGGGAATGGCTTCCCAAGATCCGATGAAAAGCCAGCAGGACATTGATTCTTACGACAATGAGT
>JABGWD010000045.1 GCA_018645725.1 Opitutia bacterium | reverse complement strand
CCCGTTTGAAAACGACGGACAACCGGCCGTGCCTGCGGTTCCCGCTCCGCCTCCGCCTCCGACCGATCCGGCACCCGATACCTTCACTCCGCCTCCGCCTCCACCGCCGCCGCCCGCGCCAACCTTCGACCCGTTTGAAAACGACGGACAACCACCTGCGGTTCCCGCTCCTCCTCCGCCGCCGCCCGCGCCAACCTTCGACCCGTTCGCAGAAGAAGATCAGCCCGTTCCGCCGGCAAATCCTTTAGAGGAGACAAACGCCAGCTCGGTACCCCTTGAGGACATCTTCAACAAACCACCTGCATCAAACGATGCCCCCGCGATTCCTCCGCCCCCTCCTCCTTTCGATCCTTTCGATAGTTCGCCCACGCCCAACAACTAGAACACCACTCAAAAGAAACCGACAAAGGCCGAAGGGAAACATGGCAGCCCGGCAGGGATTCGAACCCCGACTGAGAGTACCAAAAACTCCTGTGCTACCATTACACCACCAGGCTACGCACGCAAACTATGGACATCGCCCATTCAAAGTCAAGAATGTTGCTCCTGCGAACGCATAACCCATGACGCCCCAATACAAAAGAATAGTCCTGAAGATCAGCGGAGAAATATTGGGGAGCCGGAGTGAGGGCGAACCCATTCACGCCCAATCATTGGAAAATATCTGCGAGGAGATTAAAGCCGTTTCCGACATGGGGGTAGAGGTGGGCCTGGTTGTCGGGGGAGGAAATATCTTCAGGGGTCTCCAAGGATGCGACAAGGGAATTGACCGTACGACCGGTGATTCGATGGGAATGTTGGCAACGGTAATCAACGGGCTTGCCCTTATGGATCGACTGGAGAAAATGGGTGCGGTCGTACGCGTTCAAAGCGCCATACCCATGGACAAGTTGGCCGAACCTTATATCCAAAGAAGGGCCATCCGCCATTTGGAGAGAGGTCGGATCGTCATTTTTGTCGCCGGAACAGGAAACCCGTACTTCTCAACCGACACCGCGGCCGCCCTGCGGGCAAGTGAGATTTCCGCCGATATCATCCTGAAAGCCACCAAAGTCGACGGGATTTACGACAAGGATCCGCACAAACACGATGATGCCAAGAAATATGCTCGGCTCACCTACATGGAATGCTTGGAAAACCGGCTCTCGGTTATGGATTCGACCGCCTTTTCCCTTTGCATGGACAACCGGATGCCCATTCTCGTCTTCGACCTAAGGCAGAAGGAATCGATCCGGACCGCAGTCTCCGGCAGAAGCTTTGGGACGATCGTAGAGGAGTGAGCGAGCGAAGAGAACTCCGCTCTCAGCCAAGTGGCGAAAAGTAATTCAACGGCAACCAGAAACAAAATACACAATGGAAACAAATCAAATTTTCGACAAAATGGATTCGGATATGCAAAAATCCGTAGACCACGTTTTGCATGAGTTCTCGACCCTTCATACCGGAAAGGCCAACACCTCAATGGTGGAAAACGTAACCGTCGACGTTTACGGTTCCAGCATGAAACTCCGGGATGTCGCTGCCATCACTACCCCCGACGCCCGCACCATACAGATTCAACCATGGGACAAATCGACCACGGCCCCCATCGAAAAAGCCTTGCTCGAAGCAAAGATCGGGATCAACCCGATCGTTACCGGAGAAATCATCAGGTTGCCAATGCCCGAACTAAGCGGTGAACGCAGGGAGGAACTCTGCAAAGTGGCACAAGGCTTTGCCGAGCAAGGCCGGATTGGCATTCGGGCCTCCCGCAAAGAGGCAATGGATTCCCTGAAGGAAGCCCAAAAGGAAGGACTGCCGGAGGATGATTTCAAGCGTGGGGAAAAAGACGTGCAAAAAAACACGGATGACAGTGTAAACAAAATCAACCAAGCCCTGTCTTCCAAGGAGGGTGATCTGCGAAAGGTTTAGTCCTCGCAACCAATTCGAACCTCCGAGTTTTTCAGGGTTGAAAAATTGAACGACGCCAAAAAGGAAGAACGGGGACTCGAGAGTTGAAAAAAGTCGTGATCAAGCTGGGAACCGGCATCCTTTCGGCCGGCGAAGGGCGCATTCATTTGGACCGGATGATTCAGTTGGCAGAAGGCATAAGGGAATTGAAGGCCGTCGAGATGGAAACCATATTGGTAAGCTCGGGCTCCGTTGGGTTAGGCATGGGGAAACTAGGCATTGAAGAACGACCCAAGGAACTCGCCCTTCTGCGAGCTTGTGCCTCTGTCGGCCAATGTTTGCTCATGAATGCCTGGAGCGAAGCACTTGAGAGCGTTGGTTTGATTGCCTCCCAAGTTTTGCTCACGCGGGAAGATTTCAAGAGTAGAGACCGTTCCATTAAAGTTCAGGAAACCCTTGCCAGCTTGCTGGAAAGAGGGATCGTGCCCATCGTCAACGAGAACGATTCCGTCAGTGACGAAGAGATCAAGTTCGGTGACAACGACGTGCTGTCGGCCCTTTTGGCATCTTTGGGCCGAGCCGAGCTTCTTGTAATTCTCTCCACTGCCAAAGGATTGATGACCCACCCTGACGCCGGTCAACTCATTCCATTCGTGGCAGAAATCACTCCTTCCATCGAGCAAATGGCTCAAGGGACCACAAGCCCTACGGCCGTGGGCGGAATGACAACCAAAATCACCGCAGCGAAAATAGCGACAAAATCGAAATGCGCCGTCTTCATCGGAAGCGGAGAAAACCCTCAGCAACTTATCAAAATCGTAAACGGACAAGCCGAAGGAACCTTTTTTGCTCCTTCGGGACTTGAGTTGAACGAGAGAAAGAAGTGGCTTGCCTTTTTTCCCGAACCCAAAGGAACCCTGCAAATCGACGCAGGTGCCTGCGAAGCCATTCTTTTGAACGGCGGGAGCCTTCTCGCCCGTGGATTGATTGAAGTGAATGGGGACTTTGACAAGGCCGAAGTAGTCGAAATCGTCAACCCTGCCGGCAAAACGATCGCCCGGGGTATCTCCCGCTTCGGCAAGGAAGATCTCCTTCAGGTACAGGGAAAGACAAACTCCGAAGTACTCGCCGCATTCCCTGGGAAAAACAGGCCGGAAGTCGTTCACCGGGATCATTTGGCGCCATTGCAGACAAACCTCGACTGAATACGCTTGCCCGATTTGTCTCTTTAGGAGAAAGCTAGCAAACGTGTACGACTACGAAGATGAAGAAGAGGATATGTTCGGATCTCCACCGCCTGCCAAGACGACGCCGGAGATCGATTTCAAGGCCGAGTTAAACGCCGATCAATTTCAAGCGGTAACTGCTCCCGACGGCCCTGCCCTCGTGCTGGCAGGAGCGGGATCGGGCAAGACCCGGACATTGACCTACCGGGTAGCCTATCTCCTGACTCAAGGGGTAAGCCCGGAAGCAATCCTCTTGCTAACCTTTACCAACAAGGCATCCAAGCAAATGCTCGACAGAGTCGAGGAACTGACGGGTGTGGGCGCTCACAGGTTTCTAGGAGGCACCTTTCATAGTGTCGGGGGACAAATTCTTCGTTTGTACGGTGATTCGGTCGGTTTAGCCAAGAACTTCACCATTCTGGATGATGGTGATTCCGATTCATTGCTCAATGAGATCATACGGGAATTAGACCCCAGTTTTTTCAAAACCAAGGAAAACCCGAAGGCCAAGCCAATCAAGGGGCTGATCAGTTACGCCCGCAACGTCATGGAGCCCGTGGAGCTGATTGCCAAGGGGCGTTACCCTTCAAATGGCGAGCTCTTGGCGAAAATAGACGATTTCGCCAGGGAATATCAGGACGTCAAACTTGAGCGCGGTTTGGCCGATTACGACGATTTGCTCGTTTATTGCCTGGATGTGCTATCCAACAATCAGGACGCCGCGCAGTATTATCAAAACAGGTTTTCCCACATTCTCGTGGACGAGTACCAAGACGTTAATTCTCTGCAAGCCCAAATCGTAGACAGAATAGGCATCAACCACCAAATCATGGCAGTGGGTGACGACGCTCAATGCATTTACACTTGGCGGGGAGCCGACCTTGATCAAATCATGGGCTTCCCCGAAAAGCACCCCGATACAAAAATTTTCAAGATCGAGACCAATTACCGCAGTTCCCCTGAAATTCTCAAACTGGCCAACTGCATTCTGGACAACCGGGCGGAGGAGAGCAGTTATTCCAAGGTCCTCAAGCCCTCTCGCCCCCATCAGGATTTGCCCGTTGTGGTTCCCACCATGGACGGGTACCAGCAGGCAGATTTCATTTTGTCAAAAATAGAGAACCTCGTGGACTGTGGGGCTCAATACGACGACATAGCCATTCTCTATCGAGCCCACTACCATGCGATGGAGCTTCAGGTCGAGCTTTCCCGCAGGGGACTCCCCTTCGTCATTACGAGCGGACTCAGGTTTTTCGAGCAGGCTCACGTCAAGGACCTCGTCTCCCAGATTCGATTTGTGGCAAACCCCAAGGATATCACCGCTTTCATGCGCTTTGCCTGCCTACTGCCAAAAATTGGTGAAAAGACTGCGGCCAAGTTACTCGCCAATGCGGAAAAGATCGCCAAGGAAAAAGAGCTGAGGATAACGGATGCGCTGGCCGAGGACAGCGTGTTCAAGAAAGTTCCCGCTGACGCCAAAGAAGATTGGGAAGCCTTGGTCGAAACCCTTCGGTCAATTGATCGCCTGGCTGGCAGCGCAACTCCGACCAAGGTTGTCGACGAGGCCATTAACGGTTGGTATCATGAATACCTTCGGGCAACCTATGAAAACTGGCCCAGACGGGAAGAAGACTTGGAGAGCTTGGTTGATTTCGCCAGCAAGCACGAGAACCTTCACGAAATGCTTTCCCAACTCGTTCTCTTGAGCTCCGAATCCGGGGACCGCGTAGTACGACAAGGAGAGAAATATCTTCGCCTTTCTACCATTCACCAGTCCAAGGGGTTGGAGTTTCCACATGTTTTCATAATCGGATTGGCAGACGGTCTGTTTCCAAACAAGCGGGCAATTGACGGGGAAAGCGACCTGGAAGAGGAAAGGCGCTTGTTTTACGTTGCGACCACCCGGGCGGAACGTTCCTTGCACCTTGTGTTTCCCATGCTATCGAATCAAAAAGGTACGCCCGTACGCCTTATGCAGAGCCGATTCCTCAAGGAACTTCCCGAAGGGCAGTACGAATTGCACAATGCTCACTCATCCTATCGGCAGCGACAGACCGGGTGGAACAATTTCAGGCAAAAAGGCAGAGGGTACGGAAGATCATTCTAGGATTTTAACGCCAAAACCAAAGCCCGCCAGGGAAGCATGGCGCAATCATGTCTCTCGGGAAAACGAATGATTGATTCGTACACGACCAAGTCACCCGAAAAAGAAGTTTCTTTGCCATCCTCGAGAAATTCAATCACCGACTTGGCCAACCCAAGAGCTTCCTCGACAGTAATGCCCTCTACGGCAGAACCCATCAGAGACGAGCATGCAATCGCCAAGGCCGAACCCTCAACCTCAGCCTGAACCCCCGTTATTCGCTCACCCTCGGAAACGATTGCCACCGAACAAACGTTTCCGGTCCTGGGACTCGTCCAGACGGATTTCCCCGTAGGTTGCTCCAAAGAAGATTGATGGCCCGGAGAACGCGCGTGCTCCTCAAGAATTTCTCGATGAAGAGGGTCTTCCAAGGTTCTAAAAGTTATTTTTCCACATCATGGATTCGACCGGCTCGGGAGTGCGCTGGTTATATTTGGCCGATGCCTTGCTCGAATAATCGACGGCGACTTCGCCTTCGACCAAGAAATAAATCAGTTGGCCGATCGGCATAGCTGCATAAACGCGGACCGGTTGGGAAACCGAGATTTCCAAAGTCCAATGGTTGCAAAATCCGACGTCTCCCTTCCCCGCAGTGGCGTGAATGTCAATTCCCAGTCTTCCGACACTCGATTTACCCTCAAGAAAAGGTACGTAACGCCGGGTTTCGGTATATTCAACGGTCGACCCCAAATAAGTCCTGCCCGGACGCAGCACGATGCCCTCTTCCGGAATCTCGAACCTGTCCACTTGGTTATGCTTTTTTGCATCAATCACCTCGTCCACGTAGCATGCTAGAAAAGGGGACAGGTGAACGTCATAACTGTTCGTTCCCAAGCATGAACGAACATAAGGTTCGATCACGATGTCGCCCTCTTCGATAGCGGACAAGATGGAGGTGTCGGATAGGATCATACTAATTTTTTAACAGTTTGGCGGGCACAACCAAGGAGCAATCATTGGCAAGAGAAGCTTTGGCTTTTGCAAACAAAAACCTCTTGCTTCTGCATTCCCAAGAGTCATGACGACTCAAAATCGCAGATCGCGCGCAAGTCGATGAAAATTTTATCGACTTGCTCCCGTGAGCTTGGCAATCAGGCGAAAGGGTTGTACTTGCCTGGGGTGGCAACCGGATAATGACCATTGGCATCAGGCACGATCGGAGGCTTCGTGTTGTAAGTGTAATCATCGATGCCCGGAGCATATTCCCGGCCTTCCTTGAGCAGTTTGGCCGCGTCAATCTCCTTGCCGGAGTAACAGGCTTCGCGTCCGAGGATTGCGGTAAAGGTACTCATGGCGCCATACTCGGCTTCGTTGTAATAACCTCCTTTGTGCAGGTTCTCGATCAAGTCCTTTTGTTCCTGGTAGTGACCGCCACCTGCACCGCGGATTCTCATGGGATCCCCATGGCCCTCGAATGGCTCGATGTGAGACGCGATCTTGGAGGTGCCTTTCGAGCCATGGGCATACTCCGAAACGTGACTCCAACCCCCTTTGAGGTGACGACCCTGGCTGTACATCTTGGTGCCATCTTCGAAGGTATACTCGACGAAGGTATGGTCAAAGATTTGCGACAAGGACCGGTCACCGCCCATGCGCATCTCCGAACCGCCCATACCGTTTGCCTTGACGGGATACATGCCCTTGATCCAGCAGCCGACGTCCAAGTTGTGAATGTGTTGCTCGCAAATCTGGTCTCCGGATGCCCAAGTGAAATGGTACCAGTTGTTCACTTGATATTCCATTTCGGTCATGCCATCGGTCTTTGGACGGTGCCAAATTCCTCCTCCGTTCCAATAAACGCGCAACAGGTTGATATCACCGATCGCTCCGTCCTGAAGCCGCTTGACACAATCAATGTAACGCTCCTCATGCCGGCGCTGAAGACCGATACCTACCGAAAGACCTTTTTCCTTGGCTTTCTTGGCAGCGGCCAATACCCGGTTTACCCCCGTGACGTCACTGGCAACCGGTTTTTCCATGAAAACTTTCTTGCCCTGATTGATGGCATACTCGAACTGCTGGGGCTTGAAACCCGGGGGCGTTGCAATGACCACCATGTCGACACCGCTGTCGATTGCCTGCTTGTATGCATCCAGACCATTGAAGATCTTGCCCTCCACGTCCACCCGGTCCTCACCGAACTTCTTTTTGAAACCACTGAGTTTCCTTTGTACTTTTTCACCATCCGCAAAGGCATCGGCCACGGCCACCAACTTGGTGTTGCATTTGATTCCTTTGGTCTTCTCCAAGTCTTGGGGGGCACTCAGAATTTGGTCAATGGCTCCCGAACCACGGCCACCCAATCCAACCACGGCCACCCGGATGGTATCGCTCTTGAGGTCCTTCCCCTTGGCAACGTATGGAAAGCTAGCGGCGGCACCGGCCAAAGCGGTGGAACCGATGAAACTTCTGCGACTGACGATTTCTTGTTCTTTCATAAGGAATTTATTGGGTTTGGTTGTTTAATTTAGAAAGGTTATTTTGTATTTTTTGACTGAGGAACTGATTCGGAAGGACCGTCCAAGTCGCCCAAGGCCCATTGGATACCGTCCAGAAAATGCTGCAGCATGTAGGGGGTCCACCAAGTCGCCTTGTTGTGCCCGAAATTGGAATAGAAGATTTTGCCCTTTCCGTAAGAACGAACCCAGGAAACCGGATAGTCGTTTGTTTTCGAGTTCCCCTTCTTGCCCGACTTGACGGAATCCAATCCAATCAAAATACGGAGCTTGGAACGATCGTATCCCTTGTACTGGTAAATTTCATCGGAAAAGGTAAATTCCTTGTCCTTGAAGGCCTTGTTTACGGGATGCTTCGGGTCTTCCACGAAAAAGGGCCACTTGCCTCCCGCACCCCAAGGGTGACCCGCAAAGCAACCGCCGATCATGTCGGTGTATTCCTGCCACTGGGGCATGCCACCGTCCGAAGCAGAATGAAAACCGGCAAATGCCTTCCCCGACTTGATGAACCCGAGAATCGCATCACGTTGAGCCTGTTCGGTAAAGGCCTTCTGTACGTGCGTGCAGTTGTTGAAGATGATCATATCGTACTTCGCCAGCCCTTTCTTGGTAAACTCGGTAGTCTCCAGAGTAAAGGTCGCCTCAAAAGCTTTGGTCTTCTCTGCCATGATCCGGAGGCCCTTGATCCCCGTCGGTATGGATCCATGCCGGAAACCACTGGGCTTGGAATAAACCAATATCTTGTGGCTTTTCTTGGGCTTGACCGTGGGCTTGCCAGGCATCGCCTCGGCAATCTTTTTCTCTTCGTCATCCCCGAAAGCAAAGGGGGCGACCAGACATTGAAATGCAATCAGCAGAAGGGTAAGAATTTTCATAAAGGATAATTTCGGGGGAAACTACAAAATGAAGGGTTTGCCAACGGCAAAGCAAGAAAGTAATGCCAAATTCAAGGAGATTTAAATTTTCGAGACCAAAGATTCCAATCTGCTCGCAAACTCCACCCAGACGGCCCGGCCTTCACCGGAATCATCAACGTCCTTGCCCGCATGTATGGCAGCCTTGATATGAGGCTCTATGGAAAGCCAGCCGTCATAGCCGGTGGCCTCCAAATCCCTGAAGATTCGATCCTGCACGGGATCCTCGTCAACGTGACAAGTTACGTGATCCCCACCGTCAGGGCCGGGCTTGGCGCACTTGACGTGAACATGGGTGATTTGCTCGCGACAAGCTTCATAATAGTCCCAGGTCACTTCCACGTCATTGTCATGAAGGCTGTTGTTGCCGGTATCCATAATCAACTGAAGGGACGGACTTCCAACCTCCTCGACCAATTCCAAATAGCCCTCGGGGTTATCCCCGTATCCATTGCAATTTTCATGGGCAAGCACGATACCTTCGCCCTCGGCAATTACGCACAACTCCTTCAATCTTCTGGCAACCTCGTTTTTCCAGGCTTCCTTGGCAAGTGGAGACTCGGCATCGTTCGGATAAGACATGATCCTTAGAAACTTGCAGTTTGCCTGACGCATTCTGGGAGCGACCCTGCGGATCTCATCCAAATCGACTTGAAAGTCCGTCGTTACGGGACGGGCCCAGTTCCCGATCTGTCCTCCAAAACCGACGATTTCAATCGCTTCGCCCTGCAGGGTTGCAAACGTTTGTTCCCACTCCTCGGGCGTTTGATCGCAGACGTTCTTCCCGTCAATCAAGCGAAGCTCAATCGCAGACCAACCGACCTCCTTGAGCGTTGAAATTTGTCCGGCGAGCGTTTTTTCCGCCTCATCGGCGAATCCAGTGAATCGAAAGGGCATGACTAAATAGGAGTTGTGGTTTGGAGAGCTTGTCTCGAATTAACGGCGAAAGGAAGCAGAGAAATCATCTCCGGACAATTCGACAACCTTTTTCTCATGGGTGGAGCCGGCAATCAATTCATTCAGTTTCTCTTCCCAAGAGCTTCCATCCATTGGCAACTCGAGCGGTCCTCCCAAAAGTCCCGAGTAAAGCATGGCGTTCGCCAGTTCGACGGAACCAAGTCCTTCTTCTCCCGGGGCGATCAGATTTCCTCCCTTCAGGATGGCATTCGTGAAATTCGCCATCAAGATGGAGTGAGGGGCTTCCGCCGCGGGGATATCAATCTCTTCGACCGTTGTTTCGGGTTGCTTGAATCCGATCTTGGAGGTTTTGCACCACTCGTCCGAAGGAACTTCGTTTCGAGTAAAGACAAGTCGATCGTTCTCCAAGAGCAATCTTCCCTTGGTCCCTGCAATTTCCAACCGGTTGCTGCCTGGGGTCTCTCCGGTGGAGGTGAGAAAGAGGCCAGTCGCGCCATCTGGAAACTCCATGTAGCAAGAAACGTCGTCCTCCACCTCGATGTCGTGCCACTTTCCGATCCCGACCTGACTGTTCACCTTGCTAGGCATGCCCACCATCCATTGCATCGCATCCAACTGGTGCAGGCACTGGTTCAGGAGGACTCCCCCACCCTCCCCCTTCCAGGTCGCCCGCCAACCACCACTCTGGTAATAGGCATCCGAACGGAACCAATCGGTCATGATCCAGACCACGCGCATGAGTTGGCCCAGTTCCCCTGCCTCGATCAATTCCTTGATTTTGCGGTAGCGTGGTTCCACGCGAAGTTGAAACATGCCGGCAAACACCAGATCTTCTTTTTGTTTGGCCTTGGCTATCAAGCGCTCGGCATCCGCCTTGTGGGCCGCAATCGGTTTTTCCACCATCAGGTGCAAGCCCGCATCAAGAGCCTGCATACCCAAGGAAACGTGCTGGTAATGAGGGGTAGCGATGACGATTGCATCAATCTCTCCGGATTGGATCATCTCCTCCCCACCACCAAAAACCTTTAGTCCTTGCTCTCCATACTCCTTCAACTTCTCAGGCGAGGTACTGGCCACGGCGACAAGTTCGCCCCCCTCGACTTTGCCATCCAGCAAATCCTGAGCGTGAAAACGCCCCATGTTTCCCATTCCGACGATACCGATCCTTACTTTTGTCATTTGGGGAATAATCTCATTTCCGAAAAAGGAATCAACCAAGAAACCTCAGGTGCAACTTGGACACAGTCCGAAGACTTCCATGACATGGGAAACCTCGGTGTACCCGAATCCCTCGGCCACTTTTTCCAATTCATCGCCCATGCACAGGTCGATCCTTTCCGTACTTCCGCACTTTCTGCAAGTCAAGTGGTGATGGTGCCCATGTCCATGTCCCAGGCAATAAACCTTCGTCCCGTTTTCGCGCACTCCCCGCTCGACAACACCGGCCTTTTCGAACTGCTCGAGGCAACGATAGGCGGTAACCAAGTCACAGGAGTCCGCGGGCAAAGCGGAAAAGGTTTCCTCGGCCGACTTGGGCGAATCCGCGTTCGCCAAGGCTTCCAGGATCGCTCTGCGTTGCTCGGTCACCCTCAAACCCTTTGCCCGAAGCGTTTCAATCGAATGCATGACCATGTCGCCCATTGCACGAGTAATGAATTCATTTCCCTCGAGTTCAAGGGAGAAAAGATCACTTGGCCCAACTAATCGGCAAGATTTTGCGTCCCTTAACCTCCGCGAAAATATTTTGCGTTGTAATAAAATTAGCTTTTGTCAAAACCCGAGACCGAGATACCTTGACCAAATGAAATCCTTACGTCGCCTGCTTGCCCTCTTAGCCATAATCCTTTCAGTCGTTCAAACCCGTGGCGCCCCCGGGGATGAAATCTATCAAAAGGGCTTTCTCTCGATTGAAGATGCCCACAAATCGATTGAACTACCCGAAGGCTATTCCCTCCAGCTCGTTCTGAGCGAACCGCAAATCGAGGAACCGGTTGCCATGGCATGGGATGGAAACGGCGTACTCTATGTCGTGGAGATGAGAACTTACATGCAAACCGCGGACGCCACCGGCGAACAAACCCCGAAAAGCCGGATATCGCGCCATGAGGACACCAATGGAGACGGAACCTATGACAAAAGCACCGTGTTCATTGATAATTTGCTCCTTCCTCGCATGGTCCTGCCCTTGGACGATCGAGTCATGGTCGGAATCACCAACACCCTCGACTTGTGGAACTATCGGGATTCCGACGGGGACGGCGTGGCCGATAAGAAAGTGAAGGTCTTTGAAGGTGGAAAGCGCGGAGGCAATATGGAACACCAGCCAAGTGGCCTCATCTGGAACTTGGACAACTGGATATACGTCACCTACCAAAACGTCCGCTACCGTTACGTCAACGGGGAGTTCAAGACCGAGAAACTCCCTCGTGGCGGCGGGCAGTGGGGACTCACAGCGGATGACGACGGACGAATCTACTATTCGACCGGTGGCGGCGAAAACCCCGCCTTTTTCTTTCAACAACCCCCCGTTTACGGAATGTTCGACATAGGTGGTCAAACTGAAGCCAATTTCCGCTCTGTTTTCCCCATAGCAGCCGTGCCCGACGTCCAGGGTGGTCGACGCCGAGTTGGCGCGAACGGTGGACTCAACGTTTTTACCGGATGCGCAGGCCAAGGTATTTACCGTGGCGATCGACTGCCCAAGGAACTTTACGGGGATCTATTCATTCCAGAGCCGGTCGGACGCCTTATCAGGCGAGCCAAAGTCGACCGTAAGGACGGAATGACTGTCTTGAGTAACGCTACCCCAGGGAGCGAATTCATGCGGGCCAAAGACATCAACTTTCGCCCGCTTGGGGCCGAGACTGCACCGGACGGGACGATGTTCTTCATCGACATGCATCGTGGCATCATCCAACAAGGGAACTGGACCCGCAAGGGAAGTTACCTCAGGGGTGTCATCGACAAATGGGAAATCGACAAGAACGTCGGCAAAGGAAGAATCTACCGACTCGTACACAAGGACCACAAGCCGGGACCACAACCCACCATGCTCGGGCAATCGACCAAGGAACTCGTCAACCACCTGTCCCATCCGAACGGTTGGTGGCGCGATACTGCCCAAAAACTGATCATCCTGCGCAAGGACGGAAAGTCCGTTGTTCCCGAGCTTGAAAAACTTGCCCGTTCCGGAAAGTCCGCCCTCGGGCGCGTCCATGCCCTTTGGACGTTGGAGGGAATGGATGCCGTGGATCCCAAATTGATCGTCGAGAAATTGTCGGACAACGATCACCGCGTGCGCATGACGGCGGTGCGCGTGAGCGAGCCCTTTCTCACGGATGGAAACAAAGCTCTCGAGACTGCATTCCAAGGATTGGAGAAGGACCCCCATACCGATGTCGCCCTTCAAACCATCAACTCGATCGCCTACAGCGGAGGAACGAACTCCGAGGTCCTTGCAGGCATTCAGGACAACCTGATCGAGACACATATTGACAAACCTATTCTCAAGAGCATAGCCGGCAATCGGGCAAAGCTCGCTCAGGAGCGGGCCCGTTTAGCGAAGCAGCGCAAGACAGATGCCCACTTCGGCAAGCAGATGGAAAGCGGTGCCGTAATTTACAAACAACTTTGCTTTGCCTGTCACGGCAACGATGGCAAGGGTACCCCCATGGTCGGGCAACCGGGAGTTACCCTGGCTCCTCCCCTACCCAAATCACCCCGCGTACTTGGCTCGGGTGGCAGCCTCGTGCGAACCGTCCTGCATGGCCAGACGGGCGAGCTCGATGGCAAGACCTACCCGGGGCAAATGCTACCCTTGGGGACCAACGACGACGAATGGATCGCCGCCATCACGACCTATGTCAGAAAT
>JABGWD010000410.1 GCA_018645725.1 Opitutia bacterium | reverse complement strand
CTCGAAGGGATAGCATTCGTTCGGGCCAACGTGTGATTTCCCGAGTAGGGCCACGCGATACCCGAGGGGCTTGAGGTAATGAACCACGCTCTTGGTCCCCGCCACCGATTTCGAATGGTTGGGTAACGTGCCGGTGCGCCAGGGAGAGCGACCACTGTAGAGCTCCTGCCTGAAGGGGGCGCACATGGCGACCGAGCAGTAGGCGCGTTCAAAGCGGGTGCCGTCCTTGGCCAGGCGGTCGATGTTGGGGGTCTTGCATTCCTTGCCCCCGTAAGCTCCCCAAGTGTCCCGGCTCATGTCATCGGCCAAAATGAATACGACGTTCGGTTTGTCTTTGCCAAAACAGGCGAAGCCGAGAAGAAACGAGACTAAGACTAGTTTTTTCATGATCATGTTTAGTGAACGGAGCTTTTGGAATATTGTTTCAGCAGTTTTCCATCAAACTGAAAATTGTCTGCGGTGACGTGTCCCCATCCGTCCGTTGATTGATCGACTATCTTGATGAAGGTCTTTTTGCCCGCGTATTTTTTCATATCCCAACTGGCCTTTTGCATCACTTGATGATTAATGCCTCGGGCGGTTTCGACTTCCTTGCCATCTTCCGTACAAAGAGCGACGTAGGTGGCGGGCCCGTTCCCTCCCCCTACCCGGAAGGTCATCTTGCCTCCCTTCGGGATGAAGAGGGGAGAGATGATGATTCCGATTTGTGAATCCGATCCCTTTGGGGCGTCCGGGCTTCCCTCCAAGGTCGTCAGATAATGCTCACCCTGCTTGTTGTACAGGGACTGACTGCGAAAAAAATGAGTCCGGTTTCCGATGAGGTGTCCGAATTTCCCCTTGATTATTCTCCACGGCGCGAGCTTGCCCGTCTCGAAGTCCAGGGAAACGCTTCGCTCGCTCGGCTTTGCGGGAATCTTGGGGGCCGGGTTGGATTTGATTTTTCCCTTTTTTGGAGAGGGTTGTCCGCCTTGTCTGAGGTTGATCCATCCCAGTCGGGGAGATGCGGGTATGGCCTTTCTCCATTTCTCCAGAAGGGAAGATAGCTCGGCCACCACTTCGGGGCGTTCGTTGTGGAGGTTGTTTGCCTGATAGGGATCGGTCTTTAAATTATAGAGCTGGGCGGGCGGGGCATCCTTGCTGATTTTCCCATCGGTCACGTCGCTGTTGACCAGTTTGGTAAGTTTCTGGGCTGCGGAGCCGGCCAACAAGTGATTCCCGATCTCCTTCCCCTGAAAGCCTCCTTCGTCCTGTTCGGGAATATAGACCCACTCACCCTTGCGGATCGTCAGGTGCTTGGGACTGTTGGGGGAGATGACGAGGAGTTCGCGTTGTGAATCCTTGCTTTTCCCAGTCAGGACGGGCAACTGATTGACTCCGTCGATGACCGCATTCTCAGGTAATTTTGCATCCGCTACTGCAGCGAAGGTGGGGAGCAAATCGATCTGACTGATGAGAGCGTCCGATTCCGATCCCGAGGGAACCTTGCCCGGCCAGCGGGCCAGAAGGGGTACGCGGTGCCCGCCTTCCCAGGCTCCGAACTTGAACCCGAGCAGTTTTCCGTTCAAGCGGTGACCCGCTTTCCAGGCCTTTTGTCCGGTAACGTTGAGCATGCCCCCATTGTCGCTGGTGAAAACGACTAGGGTATTGCCGGCGATCTCAAGCTTATCCAAGGTCTTGAGCACTTCGCCCACGATCCAGTCGAGTTCATGGATGAAATCGCCGTATGCTCCGCATTGGCTTGTTCCCTTGAACTTGGGGTGTGGAGTGAAGGGGTGATGAATGTTGGTGGTCGCGAGATACATGAAGAAGGGTTGTTTCTTCTGTCGTTCGCTATGCTTCTTGATCCAGGCCACTGCCTTCTCCGCAAAGGTCGTCCCGACATATTCATCCTGGTAGCGAAGGTGGGCTTTCTCGGCTCCGCCAATGGCTCCATAGCCCCCTTTCTCGGGCCATTTTTGGGTGACGGATTGCTTACGCATGACAAATGGATCCTTGGGGTCGTAATCCACTACATCATGGTTTTCCACGTAAACGAAGGGGGGACCGCTGTTGACCGTGGGCATCCCGAAGTAGTAATCGAACCCGACTTCCAACGGGCCGGGCTTGAGCGGTTTGTTCCAGTCCGTCCGTCCCTTGCCGAAGCCCAAGTGCCACTTGCCGATGACCGAGGTGGCGTACCCTGCGGATTTGAGCGTGCTGGCCAAGGTGGGTTGCTTGAGGTCGATGGTCAGTTCCTGGGTGAGGGGAGTGGGCCCCCAAAAATTCTTACGGATAGGGTATTGACCGGTTAGCAAGCCAAAGCGCGATGGCGAGCAAACCGCGGATGCGGAATGAGCGTCGGTGAACCGCATCCCTTCCTTGGCCAACCTGTCGATATGCGGGGTTTTGACCTTGGTCGCCCCGTAGCAACTCAAATCTCCATAGCCCAAGTCATCCGCATTGATCAGGATGACGTTGGGTTTTTGCGTCTGTGAGCAAAGGACGCCCTTGAGGAACG
>JABGWD010000409.1 GCA_018645725.1 Opitutia bacterium | reverse complement strand
CTCCGCATCAATTGCGTTCATCGGGAGAGCGCAAATCTCCGAAACCCTGAGTCCGCTCCCATACGTCAATTCGAACAAGGCCCGATCTCTTTTTCCCAGAGGAGTATTCAGATCGGGAGCGGCAAGAAAGGATTCGATTTCTTCGATGGCAAGACAACCGGGCAAAGGTCGACGTTTTTTGGGGTTGGTCATGAGTTCGGGGAAATCCTCCTTGAGAACACCCTCCCCAACCATGTACTTCGCCAGCATCCGTACGGCCGAAAGCTTGCGTGACAAACTGGCGACCGCGTAGGCGTCTTCGGTCAACGACGCCAACCAATGGGAAAGATGTTCGATCCGAACCTCTCGCCAGTTCGCCACCCCCTGCGAAAAAAGACTGTCCGCGCACTGGATCAGATCGGTTTCATAGGAAGCCACCGTATTGCGAGCCAAACCCTTCTCCAGTTGTACCCAGGACAGGAAGCCGCTCAAGTCGGCCTCAAAGGACGAAGGCAAAACAAGGGAAGGCTCACCCCGTTCCCTTCGCTTGACCTGACTTTTGGCTCCCATCCGGCAACTCAGGAAGGAGGGGAAACCGGAGCCATGTCACCGGCAAACAATTTCCGGTAAATCCGGTTAACCGGAGTGGGAAGACGGCTGACCATGAACTTTTCCTTTCGGAGGGCTCCATACCCGAACCTGTAGCTTGCCGCCAAGCGGGGATAGGAAAACACGCCCTGCCTTTCGAGCATTCCCTTCAACCGTTTCAGGTAAAGCATGCCTACCTCGACGTTCGTCTCCCAATCAAAGGCCTGCCTGTAATGCAACTCCGTGACGTCGACCCAAGCGGCCTCCGTCAATTGCATCATGCCTCTGGCCACGGACGTTTCCGCATTCGCATCCAAACTGCTCTCGGCATGACATATGGCGTAGACGAACTTGGGGTCCAGTCCCATTGCCGGGGCCTCCGCGCCAATCTTGTTCCAAACCTTTTCCTTGGGAACGTAATTGGCGCTTCGGTCAAGAAGTTGACATGACGCAAGAAAAACCGACGCCAAAAGAACGGGCGAACACCCTATCCACCATTTGCTCCACACACTTCAAAATAAGCGCCTCCTTCGATCCAAAGCAAGTAATTTGAGGATCGGTTGCCGGTAAATTATCGAGCGAGGAACAGGAACAGGAGCAAAAAGAGAATGCCGACCAAGGCCGTCAGGCCTACCTGATGAACTCCCAGTTCGGTCCTCTTGCGAAACTTGTTCTTTGCCTTCGCCTTCGTATCCGTCCCGAGAAGTCCCATTTCATGCATCGGATCGGAAAGGAATTCGAAGACGCGGAGGTGTCCGGCCTTGGTGAAGTCGGCCACTCCTTTGGCCACCTTGCCAATGAAAAAGGAATGGGCCCGATCGTTCAAGCGGTTCCAGAACGTATCCACGTACTGAAGAAAACAAGAACCGGCCTTCCGGTAAACCCAATCGACGTCCAGGTTGACTGATTTCAATTCCGGAGGATACAGCTTCCACAGGTTCAGAAGAGTGAACGCAAGAGCGGAGAAAAGAAGAATCTCAGTCTGGGTAATGACGTGGGTGGCATCATACGGATGATAGCCGGCCGCACCCCCGGGAAGCATGCCGTAAAGCCAGTCCGGATTGCAACCGATGAAGATGCACATGAAGGCGGCGATCCCCATTGCGATGAGCATGTTAAGGGGAGCTTCCTTCGGTCGCAGTCCGGAATCGTGGGCAAAGAAGGCGAAGAAAGGAATCTTTATGCCGGCATGGTGAAAGACACCGGCGGAAGCGAAAAGCAGACAGAGCCAAACCACGTGATGCCCGTGGGCAGCTGCCTCGGCCATAATGATCGACTTGCTGACGAATCCACTGAACAGAGGGAAGGCGGAAATGGAAGCGGCCCCCACGATACAGAAACCCGTGGTCCAGGGCATGGTACGGAAAAGACCGCCCAGTTCCGATCCGCGTATCTCGCCGGTCCGGTAAAGGACCGCCCCCATGCTCATGAAGAGCAGACCCTTGAAAAGAACGTCGTTGAAGGCATGAGCCAACGAACCGTCAATGGCCAACTCGGTGCCGATCCCGATGCCAACCACCATGAACCCGATTTGGTTGATCATGCTGTATCCGAGCACGCGGCGCAGGTCGTTCTCAATCACGGCATAGAAAATGGGGAACATCGCCATGGTTGCCCCGATCGTGATCAACAATTCGGTACCGGGAAAAAGACGGGCAAGAATGCAAATGGCTGCCTTGGAGGTAAAGGCAGACAGAAAAACAGCCCCGGTGGGAGTGGCTTCGGGATATCCGTCGGTCAACCAGACGTGAAGGAAGGGAAAAGCGCATTTTACCCCGATTGCAAAGAGAATCAGTTGAGCGCCCAAATCACCGGACTCAAAGGCATCCGTCAAGGAGGCCAAGGCAAAGCCCTCGGATCCACCGACGGTATGATAACGCAGAACGATTCCCGCCAAAAGAACCAAGCCGGACAGCACGTGAAAGAAAAGATAGCGGAAACCGGCTTTTTCGGAGCGATCGGTCTTGCGGCCCCAAATCTGAAAAACGGAAGTGATCGCAAGGGCTTCCCACCAAAGAAAAAGGCAGAGCAGATCGCCCGCAAAGGCAACCCCCACGGCGCTTGCCGCATAGAGCAAACCCATGGAGAGTTGCCATGGATCACGCAGGTGGAAGGAATAAATTCCCGCAATGAGGGCCGCGAGATGAAAAAGGTACCCGAAGAGCAAAGATTGCTTGTCCACCAGCACGCTTGTCATTTCGTAACCGAACAAGGTCAGGGAGGAAGAAAAACCCTCCAACATCGGGTTTGCCTCCTGCAAACCTTTCAAGGTCAGCCCCAGATCATAAACGATCCACATCCCCAGCAGAGGCCCGAGCAACATGGCGATGCTGGCAGAGCGGCCCCGCAAAACCGCAGCGACCAAGCCGAAAACAAGGAGGGCCGAACAGGGATGGGCAACAAGCTCTGTGGAGGCTGAAATCATTATTTTTCCCAATAGTCCTCGTCACGCATGAGGAGCGGTTTTCCCTTGTAGGCCCGAAGAGCCTTGGCGATAAAAACGAGGACGGAGCAGGCGACGAAACCGTAGATTCCGTAAAAGGCAGGCCAAGTCTCGGGGCCTTCGATCAAGCTCTCGTCCGAAAAGGCGGCATGCTTGTGCCAACCGATGGAGAAGATCAGATCGATCAGAATAACAAGGCCGCAAGTCCAGTAAAAACCACGGACGAGCTTCTTGACGTTGCCGGCATCATCCAACCAACGCTTCGGTTCCTTCGGGTTCTTTGTCTTCTCAGTCATCGAATGCAAAAGGGATCATGGAACAAGACCCGCCAAACGCAAGAGCGGGTCGGAAAAGAAAAAGAGAGCGAAACAGCCCAAAGCGGTCAGGGCAAGAGGAACGACGCAAGGCCAAGGAGCCTCCTTGATGCCGGGATCCGATTCGGTCTCCTCGGTCCGGAAAAAGGCGGTCACGGCAACGGGCAAAAGATAAAAGACATTGAGCAGGGAACTTATCAACAAAACGACGACGACCCAAAAAACGTCTCGATCCAAGGCACCGAGAACAAGATACCATTTGCTTACGAAACCACCCAAGGGAGGCAGACCGATCACGCTGAGCGAACCGATGAGAAAGGCTCCCATGGTAATGGGCATTTTTCTTCCCAAACCCCGCAACTGGCTGACGTACTTTTTGCCCGAAGCCACGAAGATGGCTCCCGCGCAAAAGAAAAGGGTGATCTTCCCGCAGGCATGCATGGCGATATGCAGGACGGAACCCCCCATCCCGTTTTGGGTTGCCAGGGTAACCCCCAATGCCACGTAACCGAGTTGCCCGATGGTGGAAAAAGCCAACCGGCGCTTGAGGTTGTCTTGCGAAAGGGCGATGAGGGAGGAGATGAGGATGGTGGCGCAGGCAATCCCGATCATCCAATCCTCCCCGTTCAGGGATTTGAGAACGTCGATTCCGAATACGTCGGCATAGACACGGTATAGGCAAAAGACGCCGACCTTGACCACGGCTACGGCATGAAGAAGGGCGGATACGGGAGTCGGGGCTACCATTGCGCCGGGCAACCAGGAGTGCAAGGGCATGAGCCCCGCCTTGGCAAAACCAAAGGTAAAAAGGAGCAGAAGAATCATTTGAGTCGTCTGACCGAAGGACCCAACCTTCCCGACGTCCCCCAGAAAATCCATCGTGATTTGCCCCCCGTCCAACCATATGTAGCACCAGCTCAGGGCGGGCAGGAGAAGGCAGAGCGAAGTAAAGAGCAAATAACCCAAGTAAGTTCTTCCACCCGTGCGGGCCTCCTTGTCCTGCATGTGAGTAACCAGCGGGAAAGTGGATACCGAGAGCATCTCGTAAAAAAAGTAGATGGTCAGCAAGTTGGCGGAAAAAGCCACCCCCATGGTCGCCGAAAGAGAGATCGCAAAGAAGGAATAGAATCGAGTCTGGGCATGTTCATGCAAGCCCCGCATGTAACCCACTGCATACAGCGTGGTGGCAATCCAAAGAACGGAAGCAACCGAAGCAAAGAGAAGCCCGGGACCATCCACCCGCAGAAGGAGAGGAACG
>JABGWD010000408.1 GCA_018645725.1 Opitutia bacterium | reverse complement strand
TGAACCGGTTCCTTGGGTTGCGTCACCTCACCGCGGTGAAGAACCCGGATCATTCGGGGCTTGCCGTTGGTCGGCTTGAAGTTGCCCCTTGGCTTGAAATGGGTGGCAGCGGCGTAGACCATTTTGCCCTTGGGAAGCCCCGACAGTTTTGTCTCCGCTTTTTTCAATTCCTCTCTGCTCTTCTCCATCGATTCCCTTTCCGCAGGGGAGCCCAGAGAGTTGAGGAAATCCTTGCGCTCGGCTCGCAACCCGGCGAGTTTTGATTCGTTGGCGGGGCTCTTGCTCTTCGCCCACTTTCCGTCGGTCAGGTTCGCCTTGGTCCAACGGTTCGGAGCCTCGATGCTGTCCAGCGCGATGACCTTCTTTTTTTCGGCCAAGTTCAGCCCCTGCTCGTCCAGGACACGCAGCTCATCGAGGGCAAAGATGTAATCGTTGGAACGCTTGGCCAGACGGGTGGCCTCGATACGCAGGAACCGGGCCGATGAACGGACGGTCAACTCCACGGGAATCAGCCCGGGGTTTACGAAATCCTCTCCGGAACGGTCGGCCAGAACCTGCGAACGGGAAAAATCCTCCCGGTTCGAGGCGATGATCTTGAACCGGACGGGAAACCCGAATCCGGCTCCTATCCCGTTGTGATTATCATGGGAGGCATGAAGGACGACCTTGCGTAACTCCAGCTTGTCGCCCAGATCCACCTGCACCCATTTCTTTGCCCCGGGGGTCTTGACGATGGCACTGTGGTATCCGTGTTCCGGTCCCTTGCTCACCTGACCGCCTTCCTTCTGCAACTTCGAGATTTCCTTGTCCAATTTGGACAAGCGCGCCCCACCCTTGCCCCTGAGGGTAGCCTCGACTTTGGAAATCTTTTCACCGAGGGTTTTGATTCTCGCCTGAAGAGCGGTTTTTTGGCGCTCCGTCTCGGGAGCCACACCGAACTCTCTGTCCGCCTTGTCGACCGCCGCAAAGATCGACTGCAGGCTGTAATAATGCTCCTGACCGATCGGGTCGCCCTTATGCTCGTGGCAACGGGCGCACTGGATAGTCACCGCGCAAAAGGTATTGAAGACGTTGGAGACCATGTCGTCACGGTCCAAGTTGCGGGCCACCTTGCCGTCGATTTTCGATTCGGGGACTTCGGAATGTCCAATGAAATCCCACGGTCCCGCCGCCAGAAATCCAAGACCGAGGATACCATCAGGTTCATCGGGAAAGAGAGCGTCGCCTGCAACTTGTTCCTTTACGAACTGCCCATAAGGCTTGTCCTCGTTGAAGGAACGTATGACATAGTCACGGTAGGGCCAGGCATTGGGGCGAAGCTTGTCCTTGTCGTACCCGCAAGTATCAGCGTACTTGGCCACGTCGAGCCAATGCCGGGCAAAGCGCTCCCCGTAGCGGGGGGATGCAAGCAACCGGTCGACCAGTTGCTCGTAGGCCGGCTCAGGGTCTTTGGCATACTGAGATAAAAACGCGTCGATCTCATCAGGGGTTGGAGGAAGTCCGGTCAGGTCGTAGGTCAGCCTACGAACCAAAGCCAAGGGGGAAGCTTGTCCAGAGGGTTCGAGTTTTCTTTGGGCAAGTTCCTTGAGAACGAAACGGTCAATTTCGTTCCTCGTCCAAGCATCTTTGGGTGGCACTGCGGGAGTTTCCAAGGGCGTCCTTGACCACCAAAGCGGTCTCTCCGAAGCTGCGCAGAGCGACTTCGGGGCAAACAGGAGAGCAAGGAGAAGGCAAGAGAAGGCAATTGTTCCCAAATGATCTTTCAGGGATTGGTACACTCTTTGAAATTTATGCGGATATCGGGTAAAGTCCAACTAGATTTAAGGCAGTGGGGACAAGTTTTCTCGGCAAGGATGGACTGAACGCCGAAGGGGGGGAGACCAAGGATCAGGACTCCTTGCGCTTAAGTACCTCGGCAGTGTGGCGCTTCAAGTCCTAGACGCAGGACCACAAGGTGATGGATTGTTGAGATTTTCCCAGAAGCTTCATTGCGGATGCCGGACCCTGGGCGGCGACCATCCCCTTCTTGAGGATAGGGTGACGGTCACAATCGGCGGCCTTGTCAAAGATGGCTTTGTTGGCCGGAACTCGCTCCTCGGGTCTGTAGCGGCGCTGCATGAAGTTCAATCCCCAGAGCACGCGTCACCTTGAGGATTGTATCGAATCCGGGTGTTCGCTCACCGGAGAGAGCCTTGTAAAGACTCTCGCGAGAAAGGCCGGCTTCGCGTGCAACTTGAGTCATGCCCTTTGCGCGAGCGATATCGCCGAGAGCCTTGGCAACGAAGGATGCATCGCCATTGGATTCTTCAAGACAGGCTTCCAGATAGGCTGCCATTTCCTCAGGAGTCCTGAGATGCTCTGTTACGTCATATCGAGTTGTGCTAGTCTTTTTCATTAATTTAGTCCTCCAAATTACGCGCAAGGCGCAATGCTGTTTTGATATCTCGACTCTGGGTACGCTTGTCACCTCCGGCCAGAAGAAAGATTACGGTTCTTCCTTTCTTCTTAAAATAGACCCGATAACCGGGGCCGTAATTAACCCTCAACTCGGAAACACCTTCGCCGACAGATTTCGCATCTCCTGGATTGCCGGAGGCAAGCCTTTCGATTCTGGCTTGGACACGCGCACGTGCCCGTATGTCTTTTAATCCATCGATCCAATTGGCAAATATGCCTGTTTTCCGAATTTCGATCACCACCAAGAGTGTAGCCTATAGGATACGGATCGTCAATCAGGAAAAAACATTATCTCGATGACCAGTTCTGCTTCAGAGACGGGGGTTAGCGTTTCCTCTGAAAACAATTGTTCGACTATTTCTGTTTTATTTCCGTAAACACGAATACTTGCCCCGGCCTGGTAAGTAACGTCACAAGACCGGCCTGATCAGAAAACGGAATGCTCGATTTCGCCCTACCCGAAATCAAGACTCTTTCTTTTTCAGCTCCTCGGCGGTGTGGTAGATCTTTTTCGGTAGGGAGAATTCCTTTTCCCGGGGATGACCATACCCTTCCCAAAGCCTCAATTCCCCGAAGCCCACGTGCCGTTCGCCTTCTGCGATCTTTTCCCTGAAATCGAAACGGAAGGTAAAATCAAAATCCAAATCGATGCACAACTCCATGGTCAGGCGCTTCAAGTCGTAGACACAGGACCAAAGCGTAATGGTTTGCTGAGACTTCTCCAGAAGCTTCATCGCGGAGGACGGACCCCGCACGTCAACCATCCCTTTCTTGAGGACAGGGTGACGGTTGCAGTCGGCGGCCTTGAAGGAGAGGGGGAAATTGGTGATATGGAAGCCCTTTCCCACCGACAGGCGCCTCGTAAAACAGTTCTTCTCGTCCGCCCAGTTCACGGAATGGCCAGTTGGATCGGCGATGAGAAAATGATTGCGCACGTTGTATCCCACCGTGCCGGGCTCGCCATCCAAATCGTAGGAGATAGGGATCGAGCGAAAGATTTCCAGGGCCTCGGCGGTCGACTTGGCCCGCTCGAGGACGAAGCGGATGATTCCGCAAAAATCCATGCCATGCGGTTGACGCTTTTGTTTTCCGAGAGGGCTCAAGTCATCGGGTATGCCAGCGGCACCGATGAAAAGCCCATGCTCGTTGATCCCTTCGAAAGGACGGTCCTGCCCCCACTGGTCCATGAGGTACATGGCGTTGGCCATCTTTCCGTAG
>JABGWD010000407.1 GCA_018645725.1 Opitutia bacterium | reverse complement strand
GGGATCGGCTTGAGCGATACTTTTTTCAAGCTCATTTCTTGGTATGACAACGAATGGGGCTACAGCAACCGTTGCGTCGATCTTTTGAAGAAGGTTGCTTCCCACGTCTGATCTTCGGGTCTTTTGTCCTCCACTTTTTTCGGATCGCCTGCGGGCTGTCCTTATCTATCTTTCATCAAGAAAAATCATGGCTAAGGTAAAGACTGTCGATGACGTCAAACTCAGGGGCAAGCGCTCTTTTGTCCGCGTTGATTTCAACGTTCCTTTGGATGCCGACGGAACCATTACCGACGACACGCGCATCAAGGCAGCCCTTCCCACCATAAGGAAACTCATGGAGGAAGGGGCGAAAATCGTATTGGCGAGTCATTTGGGCCGTCCGAACGGAGAGAGAGTCGAATCGATGAGCTTGTCTTCCGTGGCCGTGGATCTGGCCGACAAACTGTCGGTTCCCGTTTTGTTTCTGGACGACTGCATAGGCGAAGAAGTCGGGCAAGCCATCGACAACTTGGAGGATGGTCAGGTCGTACTTTTGGAAAACCTCCGTTTCCATCCGGGTGAAACGGAGAACGATCCTGCATTCGCCCGTCAACTCGCTTCCCACGCAGATCTTTTTGTCAATGACGCATTCGGCACGGCACATCGCGCCCACGCATCGACTTTCGGAGTGGCCGAGCTTTTGCCGGAAAAGGTTTCGGGTTATCTCATCGAGCGGGAACTCGAGTTTCTCGGAGAGAAGACCGAAGACCCCGAAAGGCCGTTTGCCGTCATTCTCGGCGGTGCCAAGGTGAGTGACAAAATTACGGTCATCGACAGGCTTCTCGACAAGGCGGATACCATCATTATCGGCGGTGCCATGGCTTACACTTTTGCTTTGGCGAAAGGCAAAAAAGTGGGAGACAGCCTGAGCGAACCCGATAAAGTCCCCATGGCTCAGGCAGCCCTGAAAAAAGCGGAAGAAAAGGGAGTCAATTTTCTATTGCCGGTTGATACCTTGATCACCAACGCACTGGATTTCGGAGCCAAGACTCTTGGCGAAACCAAAATAGTGGAGGGTGATATCGAGGATGGTTGGGAAGGGGTCGATATCGGACCTCGAACCAGTGAGCTCTACGCCCAAGAAGTTTCCCAGGCGGGGACTGTTTTATGGAATGGCCCCATGGGGGTCTTCGAGATAGAGGACTCGAGCAAGGGTACTTTTGCCATTGCCAAAGCCGTAGCCGAAGGCGGAGGACTTTCCATCATCGGCGGAGGCGACTCGGTAAAGGCCATCAATCAAAGTGGTTATGGCAACCAAGTAACTTTCATGAGCACTGGGGGCGGAGCCTCTCTTGAATTTCTCGAGGGCAAGGAATTGCCCGGAGTGTCGATTCTCGATCAATCTTAAAACAGCTGAACTTCTTTTGAAATGTCCCGAAAATACCTGATAGCCGGAAATTGGAAAATGAACAAGACGGCCACTGAAACCGTCGACCTGATAAAGGAAATCAACTCCACCGTTGGTTCGCAGACAAACGTGCAGGTTTGCGTCTGCCCCCCCTTTACCTCATTGGCCAAGGCATCCGAACTGGTTGACCAATCCGAGGTTTTGCTCGGAGCTCAAAACATGTGCGCCCAACCGTCCGGTGCCTATACCGGCGAAATTTCCGCCGAGATGCTGAGAGATCTGTACGTAAGTTTCGTGATTCTCGGTCACAGTGAGAGAAGACAGTTTTACGGCGAGACCAATGAATCGGTAAACAAGAAGGTTCTTGCCGCCGTGGAAAACAACTTGAAGCCCATCTATTGCATAGGCGAAACCCTCGAAGAGCGTGAAGCAGGGCAAACCCTTGACATTGTCCGTTCTCAGGTTCGGGAGGGGTTGGAGAATTTTCCTGCCAACGCAATCGACAGCTTGGTTGTGGCCTATGAGCCGGTTTGGGCCATAGGTACCGGCAAAACGGCGACCGACGAGATGGCTCAAGAGGTTCATGCCGACATCAGGAAGGTTCTCGTGGAAATGTTCGGAGACTCCGCTGCGTCAACCGTCAGGATTCTCTATGGTGGTTCCATGAAACCCGAGAATGCTGCGGGATTGCTTTCCCAACCTGACGTCGACGGTGGGTTGATCGGCGGAGCATCCCTGACTTCACGGGCTTTTTCGGGTATCGTTGAAGCGGCCCTTGCTGGATAAGCCTTCCGGCTCGATCTTCCGACTAGTTCTTCAGAGCTCGGCCAAGACCTCTGCGGGATGTTCCTTCGCCTTCACCTTGTGGTAGGCTTTTTCAATCTTCCCCGCATCGTCCACGAGGAATGACATCCGGTGGATGCCATCGAATGTTCTTCCCATGAATTTCTTCTCTCCCCAAACCCCGAATGCCTTGGCAAGTGAGCGGTCTTCGTCCATCAGCAGAGGGAAGGGGAGGTCGAACTTATTTCTAAATTTTTGGTGGGATTTGGCGGTGTCGCCCGACACCCCGAAAATCTTGATTTTCTTACCCTTGAAGCCATCCCACAGGTCACGGAATCCACAGGCTTGGACGGTGCATCCGGGGGTGTTGTCGCGGGGGTAGAAGTAGAGAAGGAAACTACTTCCCTTCAAGTTGGCGCTTGAGACTTTCGTACCCTGATCGTCAGTGGTTGCGAAGTCGGGAACCTGATCTCCTTCTTCCAATGGTTCGGGTTTCTTCATGACTCCACCTTCGAGAAGCTCGCGGTTTTCCCAACCATCGATATGAGGCTGACGGAGAGTTTGTCCTCAAGATGATCGATTTGTTCGAGCCTCGTCGATTTCTCAGGGGAAAGCCTGAGCTTGAAAAGTTGGTCGTCCTCAAGGATACGCCTGATTTCGGAAAGCAGGTTGTCGGTGATGCCTTTTTTGCCGACCTTGAGATCAACCGGACGAGTCTTCGCCTCGGACTTGAGCTTTCCTCGCTCTTTCCCCGAAAGGTTTTTCGTCATCCTATGGTTTTCTCGCTTTCTTGAGGAAGTCGAGCACGATCGAGCTGTCCCGAGCGGCTTGAACCTTGTCGTTCTTGTAGAGAAGTTTTCCTTCTTTGGAAACGAGGAAAGTCCATCTTTTGGTGGTGACGCCACGGTCGAGGGTGAACTTTTCCCCTTTGACGAAACGGTCAATGCTGCCTCCTTTGCCGGCGGGAACCCCAAAGGATTTGGCTACTTTGCCCTGCGGGTCAGCCAAGAGAGTGAAATTGAGGTTTTCGGCTTCCTTGAAGAGGGCGAGATTCTCCGGTTGATCCCCGCTTACTCCGACAACCTCGACTTCCCTTTCCTTCCATTTGGCCTTGTCGTCGCGAAAGGCGCAGGCTTGCTTCGTGCATCCACCGGTCATGGCAGCGGGGTAGAAATAGACCAAGAGAAGCTTTTTCCCGTGAAAACTTTTTGAACTCCAGGCGTTGCCTTTTTCGTCGAGGGCTACGAAGGCGGGAACTTTGTCTCCGACTTCCAGGGCGTCGAGGTTGGTCCAGCAAAGGAGAGCGCCGAGCGCGAACAAGTGGATGAGGTGTTTTTTCATGACAGGGCAATCTGATCGGTGTTCCTCATGAGAACAAGGCTTATTTTGGGATTACCAGGAGATTTCCGTCCCATCTTCGCCCAGGAAGATTCCTGAATCACCGGGTTGCAGGTTCTTGAGCGCCTGAAGCATCAAGCGGACGGATTCGCTGACTTCGTACTTGGCCTCGATTCCTCCCATCTCTGTCTTTACCCATCCCGGACTCAGCGATATTACCCGGATTCCAAGAGTCGACAAGTCGATCGCAGCTTGCTTGGTCAGCATGTTAAGGGCTGCCTTCGAGCATTGGTAGGCGATGGCTCCTCCCAATTGAGTGTTTCCACGAAGGCCGATGGATCCCAACCTCGAGGAAAGGTTTACCACGAGGGGTTGGTTGGATTTCCGTAGGCAGGGAACGGATGCTCTCAAGACCAGTAGCGCTCCGATGAGATTGGTCCGATAAACTTTTTCCAGCGAATCGGAGGTCACGGCGTTCAGGTCGTTCCAATCCATGATTCCCGCATTGTTGAAAAGCAGGTCGATCTTTTGGTTGTCTTCGGAAAGTTTCTTGAAGCAGGACACCACCGAATCCTCGTCGTCGACCGCAAGTTCCATAATTTCAAGTTTTTCAAATTCCCTTTGCAATTTCCTGAGGTTATCCGTTGCTTTCAAATTCCTGCAACCCGCAATGATCTTGTTTCCCTCTTTCAACAATTGGCTAGTGAGTTCAAGTCCGATTCCGCGGTTTGCTCCCGTTATGAAGATCGTGTTCATTGCTCCATTAAAATCCAAAGAGAGTCTTCTTTCAAGGGGAAGAGTGCATTTTGCCCGATGAATCGCTTTTGACTCGCCTCGGATTTCGGGATCGATAGCCTTTTGATTTTGACCGTAACTTTATGAAACTTAACAAACTTGGGAATTCCGATCTTCTTCTTTCGCAGATAGGGATGGGCACCTGGGCCATCGGCGGTGGTGATTGGGGAATGGGGTGGGGCGATCAGGACGAGAGAGAATCCGTTCAAGCCATTATCGAAGCCCTCGAACAGGGAATCAATTGGATCGATACGGCTCATGCCTATGGTTTTGGCGTGTCCGAGGAAGCCGTTGGCAAGGCGCTCCGGGAGTGGAATGCCGACGAGATCATCGTGGCCACCAAGTGCGGGGTTCTTCCGCAAGAGGATAACAAACCCAGAAGATTTATTTCCCCTGCCACCATCCGCGAGGAGGTGGATGGGTCGCTCAGGCGTCTGGGTCGCGATTGGATTGATCTTTACCAGATTCATTGGCCTGTGCCACTTGAGAACTTGGCGGAATCCTGGGAGACATTGCAAGAGCTTCGAAAGGAAGGAAAGATTCGTTGGGCCGGGGTGTGCAATTGCTGGAAAGAGGAACTTGAACTGCTTGATTCAATCGAAGCGGTTACTTCGAACCAACCGATGTACAGTATGCTTGCCCGGGAGATCGAGCCGGAGGTGTTGCCTTGGTGCGGACGAAAAGGAACCGGTGTCCTCGTCTACAGCCCGATGCATTCCGGTCTGCTCACGGGAAAGGTTTCGCGCAAGTGGCTGGATGATTTGCCGGATAACGATTGGCGAAAGCACAAGAAGGATCATCCTGTGGTCAGTCCTTTGCAAAGCGAGGCGGGAATGG
>JABGWD010000406.1 GCA_018645725.1 Opitutia bacterium | reverse complement strand
TTGGACATGACTTGTTCGGCCAAATTCATCTTGAGCGAGGTTTTGGCTAACTGGGTAGCTTCCCGAGCCATGTCGGTGTCGGAAATCCTGGAACCGAAGGATTCGTACCTGGGTTCCATATCCTCCATGTGCTGAATTTCGCTCCCATACCGACCTTGGGCAGCTGCTACGGTGGCCATGCTATTGGTCAAATTCTCAATTTCAGCGTCTAGGGAAGAAAGGACCTTTTGTGCCTTTTCAACAGAACTGATATCGGCACAGTCGAGTGGACCGAAGGAGAGGGCAGGGAATGTCTGACCGGTTGAGGGAACTAAGATGTCGTTATATGGCAATGATGGCTTGAAAGCTGCCGTAATCTCATAGGTTGCACTGTTTCCGGGCATATTTACGCCGATCATGGTGAGCTTGGTGCTGTTCGTGTTCGGAACATTGGTTGCGAGTTTTCCATCGAACCCATTTTTGCCGAACAAATCATTTCCGAAATTAGTTCCGATATTGTCTGGGTGCGGAGAAAATTTCACCGCAGTCTCACAATCGTTAAATTCTACCTCGAACGTATCGTATTGGAAATCACCGTCGGTACCGATGTCATCTGAAGCACCTGTCGTCTGCCAAGAACCTGTCCTGAATAACCCCTGTTCTTCCCATATATTTTTCAGTTCGGCGATAAGCTGGGTATTGTTGACAGTGCTTGGATCAAAAAACTTGTCGAAAGTCGCAGAGGGCAAGTCGCCTTTGAATACGAACACTTGATCATCCGCTCCGCCAGGTGCCAATTTGATAGTGATCTTGCCGGAAGTTGTGAATACGTCTTTGGTGATGCTTTGTGGAAGGAGGTCTTTCTTGTTCTTCAACGGATCCGTCGAGAGGGCATCATTACGATCCTGGAGTCCCTTCGTGAAATCGGCTTCCTTGCCACCGAAAATCAGCCTGCCGTTCATTTTTCGATCAAGTATGTCTTCGAGTTGCTTGGAAAGTTCACCGAATTCCTTGTTCAAAAGATCACGATCCGACCCGCCGTCATTCACATGTTGACCGGTGCTTGCAGAGTTGTTTCCGTTTCGGGTAGGATCAAGGGCCCGGTGAGCCAACGTGTTCATGCGATCATAGATGCCCCTCACTTCCTGGAGTGTTTTTTGCTGAACATCGAGAAAGGTGACAAAGTTTTGCATATTTACCCGGTCGGCTTTCATTTGCAGTCGATTGGTGCGCAAACTTGCATCGACTCCCAAAGCTCCGAGGTCTTTGCCAGGACCAATGAGTTTGTCTCCGGTGGCGATACGGTTGGCATGAACCTTTTGGCCGGAATGGGCGGAGAGGTAATCGCGGCGGGACTCTAGAAAACTGTAGTTGGTTAATTGCATGACTTGGCGGTGTTGTCGGGTGGCGTTATCAAAAGGTGTTCGTGCGGTTTTTTTGTAACTTCTCTTCATCGCTCCGCCCGCATCCCAAAGAAGGGGCGGAGCGCATGAAGAAAGTTAAGGAACCAATGTCTTATCCGAGAAGTTGGAGGGCGACGTTGGTCAACTGGTTGGCCTGAGCCGTCATGGCGGCGCTTGCTTGGACGAGAACGTTGTGCCTCGCGAATCGGGTGGACTCGAGAGCAATGTCTGCATCCATGATCCTGCCGTGTGCGGCTTCCAGGTTGGTCAGGTTGGTCTGGAGCAATTCAATGGAGTTCATGACTCTGTTTTGCTCCGCTCCGTTCTCAGCTCGCATATCGGCAAGTCGCTCGATGGCTTCGGTAAACTGCCCTACGCTGACGTCAAGAATACTACTAATAAACCTAGCTGTATCCGTAGCGGTGCCAGTGATGCCAGCTCCAACGGCATTGTCAAATCCGCCCAAGTCTGAACCAGCGGTGTTGGTGGTGCCGCTAAGGTTTCCGATAGAGAGAACGAACTGCAGGTTCACTACGTTCACCGAGATGCTGCCGTCTTCGGGTTGACCGGAGGCTGCGGTGTAGAGCGTGTGTCCGTACTTGTCGTAAGACACCGTAGTTCCGTTCACGTCAGTGTATGAACCGCCGCCGGGAGAGTTATCTCCATCGTTTTGCAGCGTTTCGCCCGAGACGGAGAAGAGACTGATCCCGTTGAACTTCGATTGCTTGACTTGGTTGAGTTGACTCTGGAGTTCGAGGAACTCTTTCGAGTAGTTCTCTATGTCTCCGGAGTTTTTGGTTATGTCCTGAGCCATGGTACGCAATTCACCCATGCGATCCAAGACTTTGCCCACTGTTGCAAGGGCACCATCCTGCACTTGCAAGAATGAAAGCGCATTTTGCGAGTTCTGGACAACGGCTTCCGTGCGGTTGAGCTTGGATTCCAGTTTGTATGCGACGGCTAATCCACCGGCGTCATCCGCTGGTGAGTTGATCCGTTTGCCCGAAGACAGGCGACTTAGACTTTGACGCAACGAGTCGTTGGCTCGACTCAGGTTGAACGAGGCCGAGGTGGCGCTCGTATTACTGTTTACTACGATTGGCATGTTATAATCCTCCTTGATTATTATGCGATAGCTTCCTTGCTACCTTTGTCGTCTTAGTGATGGGGACGACGCCCATGTATGATTAGAAAATTCTGCTAACTGATTGTATGTGGTTTAGGTTTGGGTTTGCTGTCTTGACTGAAAATACTTGATTGGAAAATTGCTATGCGTGGTGGATCTGAGCACCCTTCAAGGGCTTGATGCATCTGTTTACCCAATTCATGAATCGATTGAATCCGGATGTGACGGGAGATGGAGATTCTCGTTCGGAAATTCTGGAAAGCGGAATGTCACGAGTTGGCAGTGGGCGGCCTTCTTCAATTGTACGCAATTGGCGTCGCAATCCCTCAAGGTTTCGGTCGACCACAAGAAGGGCGTTCACAAATTCCATTTCGCAGGTGTCGAACAGTCCGTCAGTTGGTCGACTTGAGCTTGCACCCGAGTGTGCCAATGCACAAAACCCAGGCTGGTTCAACAAGGGTACGACAGGAATTTCCTGGACAAACCGTTCTCCTTTCAGGTTCAGGTGAATTCGAATCGGGGTCTCAAATCCGGAACCGAAGAGCGGATGATTGAAAAGTTTTTCCTCAGAGAGACCCAATATGGTTTGAAGGCAAAGGAAAGTTTCCGGCAAAAATGACTCCTCCCCTGAAGTACTGTCACAGGGAAGAGTGTTCCTCCAGTGACAAAGGGTTTTCTCCATTTTATTCAAGTTTGAGTTTTGCCTCTCCATGAATTCCAAACCATGGCTCAGGTTTTTTAACATGACGGACCATTTGCTTTGGCAAGAAAACGGTCTGTTGTTTTCGCCAGGAACAGGGCCTGATCCGGCCTTGACTGGCATTCCGGCCTGGAGCAAGGGATGACTACCTCCTCTGCCGATAGAGGCGGTATCTCCCTTCAACTCCAATCCGAATTGGTTGTGTGTGTGAAATGTTCTCATTTGTGTTTGTTAAGTTAAATTCTAATGCTCTTTAACATTAGGAAAAGAATTCCGGCGTGAGTATATATGGTTGCTTTCCTGATATTTGATGCAGGTCGTGATCTGCCTGTAATGGTTAACCCTCGGACAATGCGAAACATTCCGTCAAATATCTATCAAGGGCTTTGCCATTGGGCGTAAGCGTATTCCATTCTGCAGTCGTATGCAGACCGAACTAATTGAAATCCATATTCCCTATGTTATGCCTTTTGTTAATTGATGATATGATGTGTTTGTTGAAGATTTCATGATTCCCTTAATGGATAAAGTCGCATGGGTTGGGTGCCGCGCCTGAGCGACCCGGTCGAACAAGTGATCGACGGGGAACGTTTTCCGTCCGATCCCCTGGCGGGCCATTGGCCACAGGCGATTCCAATCCGGGGCGTATGCCACGGTACGGAACCGTCATCCTGCGGAATGTCTCCTTGCGGGTGTTCATGATGTGATAAGTTGGTCGAAAGTTTTATGATTCCTTCAAAAGTCAATGTGTCATGGGTTGGGTGCCGCGCCTGAGCGATCCGGTCGAACAAGTGATCGACGGGGAACGTTTTCCGTCCGATCCCCTGGCGGGCCATTGGCGACAGGCGATTCCAATCCGGGGCGTCTGCCACGGTTCGG
>JABGWD010000044.1 GCA_018645725.1 Opitutia bacterium | reverse complement strand
TCCCCTGCCCCAGCATGGATGCCAGTCCGATGCTCCCCATCCCGGCTCCGAGCTTGCCCAAGGCGTCCCGCCGGGTGACGGGTTCGAGGAGGGATTTCCGATATTCGCGCAAGTGTTTTTGGTATTTCATTTTCGCCTTTATTGGATTTGCATGAATTCGTGTGAACTGAGGAGAACCTGGGCATATTGTGCCCAGATTTTGTTGGGATCGGATCCGCTCTCCACAAAGGCCAGCCCGATTTCGGTCTCCTCGGGAGCAGGCAGGCGCGAGTAGAGACGTTGGTAAAGTGTCCGGATGCGGTCCCCGGGTTCCTTCTCTTCCTGAAGAGTCTGGGCGAGGGCTTGGGCCCGTTTTTGCATGAAGGAACTGTTCATCATGAAAAGGTATTGCTGGGGAACCGTGGCCACCGCCCGCTTGGCGCTGGTCGACTGGGGTGCGGGAAAGCCAAACAACCGAAGGAAGGCATCGGAATCAAAACGATCCCCGCTCCGGCTGATCTTCGAGTAAAGAGTCCGGCGTGGGGAACCGAGAATGTTCGTGGTGGGAGCGCCTCCGATTGTGGAATCCAGTTCGCCGGATGCCACCAACAGGCTGTCCCTCCGGTTTTCCGCATCCAGCTTGCGCGGGTTCATGCGCCAGAGAAAAACGTTGTCCCCGTCCTTGGCGAACTTGGCCTCGTCGTGAGCGCTGCTCATTTGCCAGGTAGCGGAGAGAAGAATCTTGCGGTGGAGCTTCTTGAGGGACCAGCCCTCCTCGACGAAGGTCGAGGCCAACCAGTCGAGGAGCTTGGGGTGGGAGGGTTTCTCCCCGAGGATTCCGAAGTTGCTCGGCGTGCCCACGATGGCTTGCCCGAAATGCCACTGCCAGACCCGGTTGACGATTACGCGGGCGGTCAACGGGTTGGTGGAGTCGGTCACCGCGGCGGCCAGTTCCTTGCGTCCGCTCCCTTGCTTGTAGACAGGCGATTCATCACCCGCCAAAACTCGCAGAAAGCGCCGGGGGACAACCTCCCCTTTTTTCGCCAAGTTCCCCCTCAGGGCAACGTTCATATCCGAGCTCCCGCCTTCGTTGAGCACGTGAGCGGTGGGTGGTTTGGGGGGGACGTCCTGACGGGACAGGGCGACGGCGTCGCGCATGACCTTGTGCTTTTCCTTGATTTCCCCACCGAGCTCGTCGGGGTTGCCGATCTTGCATGGTCCGCCCCGCAAATGATTGAGAAAGGTCAGGTCTTCCTTCGATGCCTTGGGCCGGGCGAGTTTTTTGCCCTGGGCCTTCATGTCCTCGCGCCATTTCAAATCCTTCTCGTCCAAGCCGTCGAGAATGGCAACGATACGCTCGTGAAACGAAGTGACCGGTTCGGTCAGTTCCTTCTCGGTCGCTTCGGTTTTTTCATCCAGGGGGGACTTCTCGAACCAGGCCGCGAGGAGAGGAAATTTTCCCTTGTTGCGCCCATCCTTGATGACGCGTTCCCATTGGTCCAGTCTCTTGGGCTCGATCCCGTTCTCCGTGGCATACTTGTTACGGTCGGCAATGCCTCCCTCTTCCTTGCGCTGTCGATGGTAACGGTAAAGGGCGAGCAAGTGATCCTTGGCCTGCCTCATCAACTTGCGCATGCCATCCTCCCGAACCTCGGCCGACCAGGCATTGAGTTCGTCCTGCTTTTTCTTGACCGCGGCGTTGCCCGCGTTGTGGGCATCGATTTCCTCCTTCGTCCCGAGGGGATGATTGAGGTTGAGGCGTGAATTGTTGAAGATCCCGGCGAGCGAGTAGTAGTCCTTGATGGAAATCGGATCGAACTTGTGATCGTGGCAACGGGCGCAAGCGGCGGTCAGCCCGAGGAAGGCCCGGGAAAAAGTGTCCACCCGGTCGCTCAGGGTTTCGGCCTTGGCGGCGTTGGTCGCCTCGGCATCTCCACCGTCCCCCTTGTAGGTCGGCCCGATCGCAAAAAAACCGGTGGCCACCGGATCCTTGGATTCCTCCTCCAGGCAGTCCCCCGCAATTTGACGCCGGGCGAACTCGTCGAAAGGCATGTCCTCGTTGAGTGCCTTGACCACCCAGTCCCGGTATCTCCAGGCACCGGGCAAATCCTGTCCATCCCCGAAACCGCCCAGACCGTCGCTGTAACGGGCCACGTCGAGCCAGTGCCTGGCCCAGCGCTCCCCGTAATGTTCGGAATCAAGCAGACGGTCGATCAGTTTGGCAAAAGCATCGGACGAATCGTCAGCCATGAAAGCGCTGACCTCCTCGGGTTTCGGGACCAGTCCGAGCAAATCCAAATAGGCCCGCCTAAGCAAAATTCTCTTGTCGGCCTGCGGGTTGGATTTCAACCCTTCGGCCTCGAGCTTGGCCAGGACGAAACGGTCCAGATCCCCTCTCGCCCATTTGCCGTTTTGAACGGGAGGAGAGGTTGGTTTGGCCACCGGCTGAAAGGCCCAGTGTTCCTTGCGGAACTTTTCCCAATCATACGGTTCTCCCGAATCCTCGTCCTGCACCACCAGTTCGCCCTCGAATCCCGGCCAAGGGGCGCCCGACTGCACCCACTCCTCGAGGATCTTCACCTTTTCGGGAGGGAGGGGTTTCTTGGGGGGCATGGCCATATTGTCGTTTCGGTAACGTACCGCCTCAATGATCCGGCTCTTATCGAGATTTCCGGGAACGAGGGCCGGTCCCGATTCGCCCCCCACCAGCATCCCCTCAAGCGAAGTCAACGTAAGCCCGGCCTTGGGTTCCTTTTTCGGGTCTCCGCCATGACAACGGAAACAACTCTCGGACAGGAGAGGTCGAACCTTGTTCTCAAAGAAGGTGGCCTGTTCGGGGGTGGCCTTGGCCATCGTGACCTTGGTCTCCGCAGCTTGCCCGAAAGCAGGAATGAGCATGATACAGGAAATCATCCAAAAACGATGCCCATGCATCCGCAACGTTCCTCTTCTTCCTTGATCAGCCATCCTGAAAGGATTCAAGTCCAGGGACTCCTGCTTTTCAACCCGGAAAACCCAATTTTCACGAAAAAATAAAAACAAAACCACCCCACGGGCTATGCCCTCGCAAGGACAAGAAGAGGAATGAATAGCGCGGGGCGATTACCGAGAACCAGTCCGTCCATACCACCTTGACTGAAGGGGCCAGGTGCGGTTTGGTCAACAATTGAACTTTATAAAACCATCTGAAACTTGTAATGGGAAAACCCCAAAAGACCTATCGTAGCGGCATGAAAATCAACTTGTTCACTTTGTCCTTCGCCTTTCTGGCCTGGGGATGCGGAAACAACGAACAACTGTCCGGTCCCGATCCACAGGAAACGGATGCCCGGAAAAGCGAGGACTTGGCCAAGATGCAGTTGCGGGGTGATCTCGTTTACCTGCAAAATACGGAATCTCCTTTTACGGGCAAGGCTCAGGCGGAATACCCGAACGGACAGGTTCGGGCCATCGCCCGGTTCGAAGGTGGTGAACTTAAGAAGTTGAAGAGATGGCGGCCGAACGGGACGGCCGAATTGGAACTGGAATTCAGGAAAGGCGAAGTGGTTTCCAAAGATCCCGATTCATATGAATCGTCCTCCTCTTTCGTCCTCATTCCCCCACCAGCTATCCTGAACCTCAAGAGCGTGGAGAGAGATTCACACCTGACCGGATTGATTCTCAAGCATACCCAAGGTCTGAACAGTCAGGAATTACGGGCCAAGGTCCTTTCGCGTTTGAACCAACCAGAGTACAAAATGGTTTTGCTGGCGCCTTTTGCAATGGAAGGGATCAGGATGGAACTCGGTTCGAGCTTTTCCTATGGCATTGAGGTGGGTGGAAGCGCGAACAGACCCCGATTCGTGATCACTGCCCGAGCCAGGAGCGCCAGGGGCGCAATGATTGTGGCTGACCTCGTTCAACATGAGTACGAGAAATTGCATGGAACGGAAAGGGGACAGAAAGCAGAGTTTGTCAAACAAACGTTGGAAAACCTTCTCGAAAACAGTTTGGCAAAGGAACAAGCCATTGCCTCGGAGATGGCAGCTCAGGCAGAAGATGAAAAAAGACTGTCCGATGACGCCCATGAGAGGCTGGAAATCCATGAGCGGGAACTTGCCGCTGTCCAGAAAAGCACGGATTCAATTCGCGCCAAGTTGAACGAATTCAAGATCGAGCAAGCCCTGTCAAGCGAGCAGGACGAGCCTTTGCGAAAGGAAAGCTTGGCCGATCTCCCCAGTTCTCCTGTCTCGGTCTCGGCACTACCTCAACCCCGGGTCGACGAAGCTCTTCTGGGCACTGGCATGGCGAAAGGAAACGCGCCTTGGCAACCGGACGGTTCTTTCACCGAATTTCACGAAAACGGAAAGAAAAAGACGGAAGGAACCTTCCGCAAAGGAAAGAAGTCGGGGCTTTGGGTTTCGTACGATCAAGACGGGAAGGAGATCAACCGCAAATCCTTCCAAGGCGAAGGCGGATAGTCAGACCCTACCCTGCAAAAGAAACGAAGATGGAATGAAGCTTAACCAGGCGTCAGGCTTCACTCATTCGTCTGCTCGACCGGCCTCGCATTACGATTGATCATTGCCTGCAGAAGATAGGGGTTTTCCTGCCTGTCCTCACTGTGGGCAATCCCTCCCAGCGGTTCCCATCCCTCGCCAATGGATTCGTTCACTTTTTCAGCCAAGGCCATCGACGCCGACTCCATGGCTCCGCCTCCCATCAATCCTTGGGTCGCATCTTCAACGATTACTTTGTACTGCATTTTGATTTTCCTTTTTTTGGAGATTGTTGTTTCGGTCTTCGGAATTAAAATGACTTCCGAATGTTTTCGTATCATCACACCCATCGTCTCTTTGTCCAATTACAATATTCAATAAATTTTATAACCTGAAAACTTTTGTTCAGGTAAAAAAACTCCGGCTCAAAAGTAGCCCGCCACAACAGGGTTTCGAGCCTGACGCAAACCACCCGACCTCCCCAGCCCCACCCCATCCCCCCGCTTGACTGCACCTTATGGTTGCGCTTACTGTATGAAATGTTCAAATCCATTCAATTCTTCATCTTTCTAGCGGGTTCGCTGGCGTTTCTGGCCCATTCCCTTCAAGCAAATGCACCGACGGAGTACAATTCCACCGAATCGTACAGCATAGGAGCCTTGGTGGTGGTGGGAGACCAGTCTTACATTGCGACAGCCGCATCAACGGGCAAGAATCCTCCTGACAATTCAAGCGTTTGGACAAACCTCTCTGCCTCCGCGAGTGCGTTGAGCGTACCGGTCGAGAGCGTTGCCTCGCTTTCCACGGAGACCATCTTGAACAGCCTGCCGGGTTCAGCTCCCCCTGACAGTAACGACACTCTCCCTTCCTTCATCTCCGCCTACAAATTGAACATGAACTACGCCACGGGATCCCTCGTTATCCTCGAGCAGAAAAGCTACGTTGCCCTCCAACCCGTTCCGGCGAACGTAACCCCTCCCAACCCCGCGTATTGGGCGGACTTGGCCGCCGCCGCATCGAAATTGGGAGTGCCCTTGGAGGAAGTACCCAGCAAGCCAATCGAAGAAATCCTCGGAGCTCTCCCCGGATCGCCCCAAGCCAAGGCAAGCAATGGTCCGATCGCCGCTTACGATCCGCAGTGGAATTACTCCATGGGTTCATTGGTTTTGGTTGGGTCGGATTCATACATCGCAACGAGCGAGGTTCCCCTCGGCGCGTCTCCGCCCAACTCGACTTATTGGACCAATCTTTCGGATGCCGCCGCGAGCTTGAGCAAACCTTTGGAAGAGGTTCCCGACCTTTCGACTGCGGCCATCTTGGGCTCGCTACCAAGCTCATCCCCTTCTTCGCGTTTCAATTTCAGTGCCTCGGTAAAACTGGATGGAGGGACGAACCTCGAAACAAACCCCGGACGGATTCATCTTCACGCCAACCAAATAAGCTCGATTCCGCAAGGCAGTTTGTTAAGCCAAATCGAAGGCGACGTTCAAATCGATCTTCAGGCCATCCCAATCAATGGTTACGTCTTCGTGAAATGGGAGGGGGATTACAACAGCACATCCAACCAAATCGTTTTCACGATGGAGACGGACCGTACTTTGCTTGCGTATTTTGCACGCGACTTGGCGGATGACGACCAGGACGGTTTATCCAACTACGAAGAGGCAGTCACCTACGGAACCAACAAGGACAGCAACGATTCCGACGGGGACGGATTGTCCGACAAGGAGGAACTGGAGATTGGGTGCAACCCCAACTTTTCGGATGCCGTTTTGTTCGACTACATCAAGTCGAAACCCGATTTCCTGAAACTGGTTCCGGCAAGCGAATACGAAAAAGCGATAAGCACCCCCGATGCGAATGTCTCGCAAGTCACTCCCTATACGGTTGATTGGTTTTATCATCCCAATCGCGGATGGTTGTGGACGAACAACACTTCCTACCCGTTCTTTTTCGATGCCAAGACATCGGACTGGCTTTACTTCGTGAGCGGTGGAGACAAGC
>JABGWD010000405.1 GCA_018645725.1 Opitutia bacterium | reverse complement strand
TTCGGAGCATCCCGAGCCGATCGGAATATTTAAATTACGTGGGGAATTTCCGAGTGGGGACATATGCTGGAAATGACAAATTCTCTCGAAACTTGCCAAAGGGGCAAAGATTGAGCTATAATGAATTCATGAATCAACCTACGTCCAAAGCTGTTTCTCAGACGCCAAACGCCGTTTCCCCGGTTACCAAGAAGGCAATCCGCGGTTTCACCTTGATCGAGATTCTCATCGTGCTTGCCTTGATCGGGATCGTGGCGGCCTTGTCTATCGACGGATTGGGCGACTTGTTTAGCGGTGGCCAGGAGGATGCTGCTCAGAATTGGGTAAATGGGGCAGGGAAGCAATACGTGGAATTGTATTTCCTCAAGGCCAGAACCTACCCCAAAAGCCTGAATGACTTGATGAGTCCGCCCAAGGCGGGTGTCGATCCAGTGGTCAAGAAATCTTCCGCACTGCTTGATCCATGGGGCAATCAGTACCAGTACAAATATCCTGGTACGAAAAATGCCGGTGACTTTGATTTGTGGACCGTAACCCCGGACGGAACAAAAACAATCGGAAACTGGGACGGGTGATTTGATCGTACGAAGGCGCCCGGGTGGCGTTCGCGCTTTCACCCTGATCGAAGTCCTGCTTGTCCTGGCCTTGATCGGCGTATTGATCGGTTTGGTGTCAATCAATGCGGGGGCCTTCGTCGAAGCGAGCAAGTACGAACCTCCTGCTCGGGTACTGGGTAAGGCGGTCATGGATTCTTTCTACTTTGCGAGCGAAAGCAAGCGCGCGACTTATTTGTCCTACTGGGAAGAAAATGCGACTTTTCTCGTCTCGGATGGAACGGGAAAGATTTTGGCCAATCACGGCATATTCGAAAAAGAGGACTTGGAGGAATTGAGGGAAGAAGATCTCCTCCCTCAGGTCATTTTCAGGGCAACGGGACCCTTGGCCGGCTTGTCGGGAGGGGATTCCTCGTATGACGACGATCTCTTGGTTGTCGGAAGAGTCCCGTTTCATTTTGGTACGAGCATGCCTTTTCAAGTGGAGATCGAAATCGCGGGCGAAGAGGAGGTCGAAATGATCGAATTCGACCCTTTTTCGGGTTATCCGGTGGCCAAGGAGGAATGAACGAGTCCCCCAAGGAAAGGATCTCCCCGAAGCCTTCCCCGGTCGGTTTTATGCTGATCGAAGTACTGATTGCCCTGGCCTTGTTCGGGATGTCGGCCGTTTTTTTGGTGGAAGGCGTGGGTTTGGTTTCGAAGGAAATCGTCAACCGGAAGAATTTCAGGGATCTGGAAGGGGATTTGGTTTGGATCAGAGCTCAGATCTTCAAGCAAACCGATTACGAAAAAATGCAGGACGGGGGGGATATTCAAGCCCTTACCATGGGAGAGGTTCGTTGGGAAACGGAAATCGAAATGACTGAGGTACTGGACGTTTTCCGGGTTTCGTTGACCCTTGCCTATGACGGTAGCGATGAATTTGAGGTCGAGGGTGGCGAAAAAACCTACGTCATGTACTTGTTCCGTCCGACTTGGTCAAAGGATTCCGACTTTTCGACCGATCGGGGTCGTTTGGTTGATGACAAAAGAAAGAAAATCGAGGAAATGCGCGAAGAACGAAGAAGGTTTTGATGAAAAAAGGATTTTCCATGATTGAGGTTTTGGTGGCGTTGGCCATCGGTGGGCTTTTGCTTGTTTCCTCGACCGACCTGCTCGTTTCGATTTCCAAACGATGGGTAGAGGGACCGAGTTCCAAGGATGCATTCGATGCTCACGTCAATGGCGTCTCCCGCTTTCTTACCGCAGTCATGGAGGAAGCAACCGTGCCGACCCTGAATTCTTCGGGAAACCAGGCCATCGACTTGCGCCGACCGGTCGGTTTTTCCGAGAGCGAGGATCCTTTGATTCACTTCTACCTTCGGGACGCCCCTCCTTTCTTCGTTTGGCCCAAAGGTCCGGCTCAACGGATCCATGCCTATCTCTATTTCGAAGAAGGCGAAGGTTTGAGCATCGCCTGGTTTTCGGAACTTCAGGAGCTTGAGAAAAATGAAGAGGGCGAGATGGCGCCCGAGGACGAGGACGAATTGTTCAAGACCATGATCAGTCCGTTTTGCGAGACCATTCATTACTGCTACTACGGAGACGAGGATGATGGGGAACTCGACATCAAGGAGTGGGAGTACCCGACTGATTTGAGAGAAAGCGAAAAGACGGATGGAAAGTTTCAATTGCCGGCCTTCGTCAAATTGGTTTTCCGGGGCGAGGAGGAGGATTTGGACAGGACGATCACCATTCCCATCGAAAGGCTTTCCCCCAATGGCCTGAAGGAGGAGTCTCAATGAGATCTCCCAAGAACCGGAGAAAAGGTTCCATCTTGGTCTTCATCCTTGCCCTGATCGTCCTGCTTTCGGTTCTTTGTCTGCGGTTGATGGAAGAGGGGATCCGGGAGGCGAGACATCTCGATCAATTTCACCGGAAGGACGATTTGCGCATTCATGCCTACTCAGCTTTGGATATTGCAGTTGGTGTACTCGCTGAATTTAAAATGTTCGAAGGTAAGCTTTATTCGCCCGCTCAAGGGTGGGGCGAACCCCTTGCCTATGCGGGGATTTCACCCACCGAAGATGGAGTGACCTGGTCGGTCCGTCTCATTGAC
>JABGWD010000404.1 GCA_018645725.1 Opitutia bacterium | reverse complement strand
TCAACGACCGAAATCAAGGAACGCGGAAAAGCTCCGCGAAGCATTTCCACGCCCGACGATCCCCTGAAACTCATTGAAGACGAATTTGCGGGAATTCGTTACTTGGGCGCAGCCGATGACACTCGTTTCTCGGGAGGTGCGGTTGGCTACATTTCTTACGAGTATGCAAACCGCATCGAGCCAACGGTGGGCTTGCCCGAAGATGACCAACTCGGACTACCCTTGCTTTTCTTCATGATCGCGGACTTGGTCCTCATCTTCGACCATGCCTGCCAAACCCTTGCGATATGCGCGAATGCCTATGTCGGGAGTGACCCCACCGAAGCCTACCAAAGCTCATGTGCAAGGATTGAGGAAACCATCGAACTTTTGAATTCTCCTTCCGACCTCCAGCCTGCTCCAATCGGAAATGCCTACGAGGGAAAAGTCCCCTCGGGCAACGTAAGCAAGGAGGATTTCGAGGCAATGGTCGACAAGACAAAGGAGTATGTTAAGTCTGGCGACGTAATTCAAGCCGTTCTTTCACAACGATTTTCGGTTCCCTTTACCTGTCCTCCGATCAATCTTTACCGGGCAATACGAGCGATCAATCCTTCGCCCTATATGTTTCTCATGGAATCCGAAGAATACTCCATCGTCGGCGCCTCACCGGAAGTTCACGTGCGCCTAACGAAGGATGACGTCCTGATCAGGCCGATTGCCGGAACCCGTCCGAGAGGAAAATCCGAAGAGGAAGACGATTTTCTGGAAAAGGATTTGTTGGCTGACGAAAAGGAAAAAGCCGAACATTTGATGCTTGTCGATCTTGCCCGCAACGACATTGGGCGGGTGTGCGAAATCGGCTCCGTTCAAGCAGCGGAATATATGAACGTCGAAAGGTATTCCCACGTCATGCATATCGTTTCGCAAGTAATCGGGAAACTGAGGCCCGACTGCAATGCCTTTGACCTGATAAGGGCCACTTTTCCCGCCGGTACGGTCAGCGGTGCCCCCAAAGTCAGGGCAATGCAAATTATTTCGGAGTTTGAAAACATACAAAGAAACGCATATGCCGGTGCCCTCGGTTATTTCGGCTACGAGGGAAATCACGATTCATGCATTGCAATTCGAACGGCCATGATCGCAGACAACGTCCTGCACCTGCAGGCAGGAGCAGGGATCGTAGCGGATTCAGTCCCCGAAAATGAATATGACGAAACGATCAACAAAGCCAAAGGAATGCTCAATGCGCTGGCTTTGGCTGAACGAATCAGCGTTTGATAGTGTCTTAACAATCATTAGACAAAACGTAAGATTTCTCCATCGAATGCTAATATCTTCAGTGAATACAATTTGTAACCCAATCCCCGACAAGCGGTAAACCATTGATGCAAAACGACGAGCAAGAGTCCCTCGGCATATACCTGCGCCAGATTTCGACGATCCCCCTTATCAGCGTACAGGAAGAGATCGAGTTGGCGGATCGAATCAAGAATGGAGATGACAAAGCCCGTGAAACCATGATCACGGCAAACCTCAGGCTAGTCGTCAAAATAGCCAAGGAATATTCCAACATAGGACTTTCCCTTTTGGATTTGATCAACGAAGGAAACATCGGCTTGATGAAAGCGGTCGAACGATTTGACCCGACCAAGGGAGGGAAGCTCAGCACTTATGCCGCATGGTGGATCAAACAATCCATCAAGAGAGCCTTGGCCAACCAAAGCAAAACCATACGGCTTCCCGTACACATGGTGGATCGCGTGACTCAGATACGCAGGACATCGACGGAATTGGCCGAACGCTTGGGTCGCGACCCTACGGATGATGAGCTCGCCGCGGAAATGAACCTACCGGTTTCCCGGATAACTCTCCTCAAATCAGTCAGTCGCAAACCAGCTTCCTTGGATTCCCCTTTGAGTGACAACGAGGGATCGACATTAGGTGAGGTTGTTCCTGATGAGAAGGCGGCAAATCCCTACGAGCGGCTTCAATCAAAAAGCTTGGTCGGCGACGTGAACAGCGTGCTCGCCCAGCTTGAACCGAGGGAAGCTGATATAATTCGCCTAAGATTTGGTCTGGAAGGTCTCGAACCGCTGACTTTGGAAGAAGTCGGAGAGAAGATCGGCGTGACGAGGGAACGGGTTCGTCAACTTCAAGAACAAGCCCTACGACAACTTCGCAAGAACATGACCTCCATGGAGAAACAACGGACGGCGGAAGAAATCAAGGAAGAGCAACGAATTGCAGAACGGGCGCAAATCCTGAAAGGGATTCTCGAACAGGCCAATTTGGCCTGACGAACACAAGGTCATCCCAACCCCGAAAGAACCGGGTTGAGCGAAGACGAAAGACAAGAACAACCGGTAAGGAAGCGGACTTGGCCGATAGCCGAATTATTGTTACGCGCCCCCGACTGAGTTAGCCCTTAGCTTTCGTCAGTGTCTTCGGAATCCGAGGCGGTCGCTTCGTCTAGCAAGTCACCGAGCGAAGTTGTCAGGTCTTCACCGACTTCATCGTAAGCGGCAACTTCCTTGGCCAAGGC
>JABGWD010000403.1 GCA_018645725.1 Opitutia bacterium | reverse complement strand
CCTTCGTACCAACACTGCCCCACCGGAACATCCAGTTCCAGGTTGACCACGGGCAACAAATCACATCGCTTGGGACTTTGACGAGCCGACCATCCCCGCACCCAGCCATGCCACGAATGACGCGGGGCATAAACCAGCTTTCCCGGTGACGCAGCGGCCCCTTCCTGGTCATTGTCGTTGGCAAACAAACGCCAGTTCGGGTCGAAGGATATCCCGCAACTGTTGCGCAAGCCACTCGCGTGAACGGTCAGGGAGTAATCCTCCAGGCGATAGCGGAAAACAGCCCCTACCCCGGTATACGGCACTTCCTTGTTGTCCGGCCCGACGTAAAAGGTCCAATGCCACAAGTGGTCCGGACGCGAGCGGTCCCAGTGCATGTGCGGTTGCGGATCCCCCATGGACAGGAACAAGTCGCCGGTGGGGCCAAACTCCATCCCATGCAGGCCTTGATGAAAGTGGCCCTGGGGCTTGCCCCACAACAATTTCTCAGGTTTCAGGTTGTTCCGCCGGGTGACGGCATCGCGCATGCGGTAGAGCGCCGTATTGGTCAGCACAAAGAGGTCATTGCCATAGACCTCGAGGTCATACAGCCAGGAATCTTTGGGGAAGCGGTACAACTCCTGTCGTGGCCCGAAGCCACCTTCCGCGGTTGGTTCGTAGACGTACAAGGCCTCGCGGCAACCGACGAACAGACGCCCGGACAGGTCCATCGTTTGGCTGATGAAGAACTCCTTCTCGTTGGTGTCGATGAGCTCCACCTTCAAGGTTTTGTCGGCCAAGTGAATGCCGGGCACCTCGCCCGATGCACCGAGTACAACCAGACAGAAGGAAAGAAGGTGGAAGAAACGATGGGGCATAAGAGAATGCTTTTGTGAATGAATTACTTTATAGGATTTACACGATGATGAATTCTAACGGCTTAAAGCAGGAACAAGTTACGCAGCTAGAATGAATATCTCTTTGGCTCTCACTTTTTCTTTCCGCCGAAACGCTTGGCAGAATAGCCAGCGTCCCGTCGCTTGGACTCAAGCTTCTTCTTCAGCTTTTTGAGAGTTGTGGAATAGTCGGAATCCCTGGCGAGGTTGGTGAATTCGCTGGGGTCGTTCCTTAGGTCATACAGTTCCATTCCACCGGCCCCAAAGCCCCAATGCGTAAAACGCCAGTTGTGGGTGCGGATCGATTCTCCGCCGCTTCGGCTAATGGTGAAGGCGAGATCCTTTTTCCAATCATCGGAAGAAGGATTCTCAAGGAGCGGTACCATGCTCGCTCCGTGCAGGTTCTTCGGAGCCTTCAATCCGCTCAGGTCGGCAAGGGTTGGATAAAGGTCTATGAGTTCGGTAATATGCTTGGTCCCCTTGCCGTGTTGCTTGTTCATCCATGGAACACTGACGATGAAGGGGACGCGGGTGGCTTCCTCAAACAAGTGCTGTTTTTGGAACTTGTGATGCTCCCCCAGCAGGTAGCCATGATCGCTGGTGAACACGACGATTGTGTTCTCCGCAAGTCCTAGCTCCTCGAGGGCATCCAGTACACGGCCGACTTGCGCATCCATGTAGGAAATGCTCGCATAGTAGGCTTCGAGCAAGCCCTTGTGCAGTTCAGGCGTGACTCCGTAGGAGGTGCTGTTGCGCTTATAGTTGCGAATGATTTCAGGTACGTCTTCCAGATCGTTATCCGGTACCACGGGAGCGATCATCGCGTCGCGGTCATAGCGGTCAAAATATTTCGCCGGAGCAACCAACGGGACATGCGGCCGTACAAAGCCGCAGGCGAGAAAAAAGGGTTTGTCCTTGTGGCGCTTGAGGAAGTCGATGGCGTGGTTGGCGGCCATCCCATCGGCATGCGCCAAATCATCGCCTTCGGCCACTACGCCCGTAAAGGATTGCGAGCTCTTGTTCTTGGGTGACCAATTCGTCTTTTTACCAGGGGCATTTTGTTCGGGCGCCTTGATATTGACCACCTCATCCCAGGAGTGCGGATCGTCACGGGTGGCGGTGCCGGCGAGGATTTCCGGCGGGATGCCCATGTGGTAGATCTTGCTGACACGCCCGACGCGGTAACCGTTTTTTCTAAACAATTGAGACATCGTCACGACTTTTGGCATGCTGCCGCGCAGAGTGCCGGCATTGCCCAGCGTGCCGTTGGTGTAGGGATAGAGTCCGGACATAAGCGACGCCCGCGACGCCCCGCAAACGGGGTATTGGCAATGCATGTTCTCGAAGCGCAGGCCCCGCTCGGCTAATTTGTCTAGCTCCGGTGTTTTGCATTGCGGATGCCCGAATCCGCTCAATGCCGTATTGAGATCGTCGGACATCAGAAACAAAACGTTTGGCTTCTTTGCTGAAAGGACCGATGGGGCAAGTGAAAGGATTCCGGTTACAAGACAAGCGAATTTTGATTTCATTTTATTTTCCTAAATGAACGGGTAGGACGGCTATTGTCATCTTCATCGACCCGGTCCGTAAGCGTCAAAGAAATTTGATTTGAGCATAGTTCAAATGAGCACGGTAATCGTATTGGGGATCGGGCACAAGGACGGGGTTTGCTTGATCCGAACAAAATTCAATGACTGAGCCAAGGTTCTCGAGGATGTCGGATAGGCCATCGATTTCCAATCCGGCGGAATTCATTTGTTCGCGAGTCACCAAGCGTTGATGGCCGTCCACGGGAATGCGAATCCCGTCAATTTTATCGAACAAGGCAACCCAGTCTTGGTGATCGGTGAAGGTCAAGGAGGCGTTTCGGTTATCGATGGAAACGTCGAACCCACAATCTTCCAAAACGATGTCCTTGTGTTGCCAAGAATCGCGAATTCGCAAGCGATCAATATTATCCAGCCTGTTTTGTACGGCGTTAAACTCTTGGTAGTAGAATGGCGGAAACATCCCGCGAATGGGGTAAAGCACGGCTAACGCTACGCTGAGGAATCCAATAGCGATCAGTATGTGCTTCCGGCTTGGTCGTATATTCATCTTAAATGGGAGAACATTAGAGATCACTCGCTAATTGAGAGGAGATTCATGAGCAAGTATTATTTGGGGTTGTTTTTCTCGATGAAGAAGCCGGTTCGGGTTTCGAACTTCTTGTCGCCATCCTCTTTGTTTATGCTGACTTTCCCGATCGTAGTGAAGCCCTGTTTCTTGCGTTCCTCGGTTATGGTGATGGTGTCCCATGGTCCTTTGCTCTTGTTCTTTTGCCAGAGCCGTCCCTTGCCGTTGACGAGGTCGATTTCCTTGAGGTTGAGTTCGAGTCTGTCCTTGCGCACGGTAACGACCATGTAGTTGGGCTTTGTGGTGCGTCCGATCAGGCCCCCGTGGGCGATTTGCTGGATACCGTCGCGCTGGGTGCAAGTCACGGCGTGCACCTCCCCGCAAAGGTAGAGGTCAACGCCATGCTTCGCCATGGCTTTCCAGAAGTCGGAATCACGTCCTTGGACGGTCAGCATACCGGATGAGCTGAAGGTTCGGACCGGACGAAGAATGGGCGTATGTCCCATGACGATGATATGGTCCGTCTTGGGCCCGTTCTCACGGAGGACTTTTTCAAACCACTCGAGTTGCTTGCCGGTCACCCCGGCGGCGATCTCACCCTGGTTGCTCTTGCCTTTCTCGAAGACGTCCACCGAGACAAGCAGAGCATTCTTGTGGAGCCAGTAAAACGCAGTTCCCTTCATGTGGTCGGGGCCGTTCAGGGGCATTTTGAGGTGTCGACGAAACGCATCCTTGTAAAAGGGAACGGCAGTCGCGGCTGCTCCCCGCCATGGGTTGTCCCGGATCTCATGGTCACCGATGGCGGCGTAGACCTTGAGGTCAT
>JABGWD010000402.1 GCA_018645725.1 Opitutia bacterium | reverse complement strand
TCCACCCGGTGTTTTCGAAGGGGAAAGAATCCCTTTCTCAAGAACCCAGTTTTTATTCAAGCCAATCACTTTGGGAGTCAAAAGGTCGATTTGCTTTCCGGCAAAGGCAAGCATGCCCGGCATGCAGAACGCGAGGAGTAAAAGAAGGGGTTTAGCGAGCAGGAAGTTTGCTTTTTTGGTTTTCATAGCGATTGAGTAAAAGCGAAACTGACTGCTTTGTCTAGGCGGATTCCCTCGTTTGCCCGTCCTTTTCAGGGGGTTGAACGGTTGATCATGAATTCGATCAACTCAGTTGACTTGAAGAAGCCGTCGTCAACCTGATGTCCCTTACCCGGCACGACCTCGATCTTGGCTTCTCCACCCAGCTTCAAGTAACGCTCCGCCACGATCGCACTGTTCTCTTCAAGCGGAACAACACGATCGGAATCACCATGCACGATGCATATCGGAACCTTGGCTTTGGCCAAACCCAACAGATGATTGATTGGGTTGTGCTGATCGACAACCCCGGAAAAGGTATCCCGATCCATTCCGAAATCCGCCAGGGTTGGCCCGAGGTTTCGCTTCATGGGCCAACTTCTCAAGTTCAGAACCGGATAAATACCCGCGAAGCCCCCCACCCTCTTTGGGTTTCTGACCGCCCAGCTTAGCATCATCAAGCCTCCTCGGCTCTGCCCGAGCAGAACCGGTTTTTTCGAATATCCGCGCTTGACCATTTCATGATAAAACTTCGTGAAGACTTCCACGCTCTTGGGTGAACCGCGTACCTCCCCCTGATCGCACCCGACTAGGCTGATCCCCTTTGAGAGGAGACGCTCAACATACCAGGTATGGGATGGATCGGGATGCCTAGGCAAAGTGGGAGCGTACCAGACCCAGGGCTTTTGATCCCCCGTCGCGTTGGCTTCCAACACGAAGCATTTCGACTCCCCAAGGGCGAACTCCACGGGCTTAAACGCCAAGCGATGGGCATAGCCAAAATGAACGATGGCAAAGACGCTTAAAAGAAACGCGATTGTTTTTGTCATGCGAAAAGTCCTCTTAGAATGAGCCCTTGATCAAACCGGGCCGATCGGTGGTGATGGAATGAATCCCAAGCGCTTTCAGTTTCTTGGCCGTGGCAACGTCGTTGACCGTCCAGGCATGCCATTCGTAGCCATCCTTCATGATCTTCCTGGCGATCTCGACAGGAACGTTCTTGTTCGAATCAAGGCCATCCGCCTTGGTGGTCTTGAGGGTCGCCAGGACGGTCTCGAGCGAGGGTTTCCACACGCCTTCCTCATTCTGTTTGAAACTGGATAACCAGTAGGCCTTGTTCTTGGGCAGGGCTTGCTTGAACGCCTTGACCACCTCCTGTCTGAAGCAAATCAAAACGACTTGCTCGGTCTTCAGTTCGCTCTTCCCGATCTCCTCGACCAGATACGGAATGATTTCCGGTCCGCACTTCACTTCCACGAAGATTTTCTTGCCCTCGGGAATGGTGGCGAACACCTCCGCGATCGTGGGAATCTTCGTTCCCTCCCAGCTCACGTTCTTATGCAGGCCGACATCGAGTTCACGCAGTTCTTTCAAGGTCGATTCGCGTACGACCAGATTCCGGTCGGCCAAGCGCTTGGTGGAACGGTCGTGAATACAAACGATCCGATTATCCTTGGTCAGCAGAAAGTCTCCTTCGATCGCATCGGCACCCTGCTTCCATGCCAACTCAAAGGCGGGCAAGGTATTCTCGGGCGCATCATGGGAAGCTCCCCGGTGGGCAACGATCAATGGGTCTGACCAACAAACCTTACAAAGGAAAAGGAAAACGATGCCCAAGAACGGTAAATTCGCGGGTCTCATGCCTACAGCGAATTGAGCATGGTCAAATCCTCGGACAAGGCCTCCAGTGACACCTGTCCGCTCGACTTGGATCCTTGGAGCACAAGCATGAGCTCCCGTTTCCCCGTCTTTTTGCAATCAAGTTCGAGTTCCGTTTCCGTGCGATCCGCAGGAATCTCGATTGCTTCTCCATCCAGAAACAAATCCATACGGTTGGAGTCCCCCTTCAAGCGTACCTTGTGCTTGCCCGCTTTCGCCACCTCGACGTGAGTGCGCAAAACCTGGTATTCATCCGCTCTTCGCTTCAAGGCAACCGGCACCTCGTCAACCGGAATGCTTCCCCCGACCATCGCGTAAAAGGGTTTCCATTTGTACCCGCTGAATTCCTGCGTGAACATTTTGGCCCCGTAATGGTGAACTGTTCCGGGATTGGGAGACCCTGCGGGCAAGACTTCCCAAAAGCGGGCGAAACGGTTGGTGGTGGTTTTGTACTTTCCTTCTTTGCCGAGTTCCGACATGAAACGGACCAGGTCGACGAATTCGTCC
>JABGWD010000401.1 GCA_018645725.1 Opitutia bacterium | reverse complement strand
CTTCCCCTCCCGGAGTGTCCCCAAAAGAATCCTCCTGTGTCGACTGCCCATATTGGGAAGCCTTTTGGTTCGTGGCCTCAATGGTTTCGCGGGACCGGCGACCTGGATGGCGACAAGCAAAACGCTCCCGAAAGAAGTAAAGGAAGGTTTTCTATGCCCATATGGCAACTGGAACGACCGGGTTGCCGTCTGGCGCTTCGTTCGGGACATTCCTTACGAGCCGGATCACCCCAGTCTCCCACTGCTCAAGGAAACCGAAGTAAGCTTGAAGAACTATCTCGATACGCCGATCCTAAGCTGTTGGGGGATGAAAGACTTTTGCTTTCACCCCGGTTTCCTTGGCAAATGGGAAGAAATTTGGCCCCACCTGAAAGTACACCGGATGGAAGAGTCCGGGCACTACCTTCTCGAGGATTCATTTGACGCCTGCAGATCAAAAATCGAGCCTTTCCTTTTGAGCTAGAAGAAATTTTTAAGGCTGTTCAACTTGCCAAAGGAGGAATTGCCCCGCAAGTTAGTAAACAATGCAAGGCAAGAAACCACTCCGGAGCAGGGAAGAACGGACCCACAATCTCGTCTCGATCGAGCCCTACGACAATACCTCGGACGCTTACAGGAAGGAACAACCCAAGCGGGCCGAAACCGGATTCGGGTTTTATCTCTCGATCGCCATCATCACTTTCGTCACCATCCTTTTCTTTTCACTTTACGAATTGGTCGTCGAGACCTGGGTAAGGTTCAAGTGACTCCCCCCGATGAGATTGACCCCAAGCCCGTTGAGGTTGAAAGCTTTCTTGATCACTTGTCTCTGGAAAGACGGCTTTCCGACTACACGCGCAGAAACTACAGTCAGGCTTTGGAGAGATTCTTCGATTGGTTGAAAAGCGACTTGGGGCAATGCGTCAAGATCAGGGAAGTCACCCAAAGCGATGCCAGGTCTTATTTGGTTGAATTTCAATCCAAGTATTCCCGTCGAACCCTTCGCAATCACGTTTCCGGTCTTCGAGGCTTCTTTAGGTTTTGCCAAACCAGAGGATACTGCAAAGGCAATCCCTTCCACAACCTTACCCTGCCGAAGCCCGACAAACCCCTCCCCAAATTCCTGACCGAAAAACAAACCAAAAAACTACTCTCCCAACCGAAGGAAAAGCAATCGCAGAAAGAGGGGAAGGATTTCCTTGTTTTGCGTGATCTAATGGCCTTGGAACTCCTTTATGCGGGAGGACTGAGGGTCAGTGAACTGGTGGGTCTTGACTACGGTCATTTGGATACGGTCCGGGCAACGGTCCGGGTAATGGGAAAAGGACAAAAGGAAAGGGTATGCCCCATTGGCAAGGTTGCCCTTGCCACGGTCTGCAGGTTCAGGGACGATTTCGCAAAGGACGCATCTCATCATTCCCCCATCGTGATCAATCGCCACGGAGGCAGGCTTACTCCCCGGTCAGTCCAGTCAATGATCAAGAAATATCTTCGGTTGGCAGAACTACCCGAGGACTTGACCCCACACAAACTCCGCCACTCCTTCGCCACCCATCTCCTAGACAACGGAGCTGACTTACGGGCGGTTCAGGAACTTCTTGGTCACTCGAGCCTCTCCACGACCCAAATCTATACTCACGTTTCCGTCTCTCGGCTCAAGGAAGCTCATAAACTCGCTCACCCAAGAGCCTGAAACCGCATGGTTCTTTTTCTCCGCTCACTTGGATTGGCAGCTATCTTGGTGGCCATTGCCTGCCTTTCGGCAAGTGTCTTCATGTGGCATGAACATGGAGCCCGCACGGGGTTGTGGGAGACAAGCGTCCAGACGACCCGGGAAATACCGATCGTAGAAGGAATGCCTGAGCTGGGTTTCCAGCAGCAAGTAATCTGGGAGGAAAAGCTCGTCCTCGGGATCGAAACCCCGATCGTCGGCACAATTCTTTTCATTGTTTCCATAGCAACCTCCCTGGTTCCCTTTTACGTAAGTTCGAAGATTTCCAAAAAAGTTGTTGAATAAGCGAAAAAATTAACTTCTCTCTAACACCCTATGCAAAACTCCATTCTCACTCTTTTTCTTTTTTCCGGACTTACTCTTGGAGCCGGGCCAATCAAGTTTGACTTCAAGGACCCCAAAAACATTAACAACGTAATCTTCCAAATGGACGCCCCATTGGAATCGATCAACGGTTCCGGGGACGCCATCACCGGAACGGTCCAGTTCGACCCGAAGGACCCCTCTTCAACCAAAGGAACCATTCTTTTGGATGCCGCCAGCCTTCACGTGGGCAACCCCGTCCTCAAGGAGCATATCCATGGATCCGACTGGATGAACGTGAAAAAACACCCGACGATCAGCTTTAAATTAACCAAGCTGGAAAATATCCGCAAAAAAGGAATCGACGTTTTCGCCGACGCCAAAGGCAAGATGACGATTCGCAACGTCACGATCGAAATGAATGCACCCGTCAGGATAACTTATTTGAAAGGCTTGCTCGAGAAACGCAACCGGGTCGCCGGCGACTTGCTCGTCATTCGATCGAAATTCGTTGTCAAGCGTGACGACTTCGGGATCCGGGCAGGAGAAAAACTTGAAAAAGTTGCCAATGAAATCGAGATCTCTTTAAACGTTGCAGGAGCCGCTCCAACCAACTAAGTTGTTTTTCATACCCCCCCGAATGGCTGAATTCCCCATTCAGCCCATTCAACCCCTAAAGCGAGAACACGTATGACGTGTTCTCGCTTTTACTTTTCTCCCTTTTTTCCTATAATTCACGGTTCACCTTCCCTTTGATGCCTGACGAAAACATATATCCAATCTCAGACCGATTGCTGCGCCGCCCCGAAAAGGAGCGGCAGCTTGGCCGCAAAGGCGCGGTCTTTTGGCTCTGCGGGCTCTCGGGTTCAGGGAAAAGCACCTTGGCCATAGAGTTGGAAAAACGCCTGTCGGATCGCGAAGTACATTCAGTCGTATTGGACGGTGACAACCTGCGCTCCACCCTGAACAAGGATCTTGGCTTCTCGGATGAAGACAGGAAGGAAAACCTCAGGAGGGTCAGTGAAGTCGCGAAACTGTTGGTCGACAACGGAATGGTCGTCATCGTCTCCTTCATTACGCCACTGGATGAATTCCGCAAACAAGCCAAGAACGTCATTGGTCACTCGGATTATTTCGAAATTTACGTCAAGACATCCTTCGACGTCTGCCGGCAAAGAGACGTCAAAGGTCTTTATGCAAAGGCCGAAGAAGGAAACGTCACTTCCTTCACAGGCAAAGACTCATCCTTTGAGCAACCGACCGACCCATGGTTGACGATCGATACGGAAAACGCTTCGCTCGATGAATCCGCCGACACTCTTTTTCAATCCGTATTGAAAGTAATCAAGTTCTGAATCTTTTCCGCCTGACCCGCCTGACGATTTTACCCGCATGAGAAACTACAACCTAACGCACCTCGACCAACTTGAAGCCGAGGCCATTTTCATATTACGTGAAACCGCCGCTCAATTCGAACGCCCCGGCTTGCTCTTTTCTGGAGGAAAAGACTCCATCGTGATGGCTCATTTGGCTCAAAAAGCATTTGCTCCGGCCAAGATCCCCTTTCCTTTCGCCCATGTCGACACCGGACACAATTTCGTAGAGACAATCGACTTTCGCGACAGCTTCGTCGAAAAACTGGGAGTGGAACTGATCGTCGGATACGTTCAGGATTCGATCGACCGGGGCACGGCAGTCGAGGAAACCGGACCTGACGCAAGTCGCAACGCCCTTCAATCCGTAACCCTGCTTGAAACAATAGATGGCGAATCCCTCGATGCTTGCCTTGGCGGGGGTCGCAGGGATGAGGAAAAGGCCCGGGCAAAAGAACGTTTCTTTTCTCATCGGGATGCCTTTGGCCAATGGGATCCGAAAAACCAAAGGCCCGAACTTTGGAACTTGTTCAACGGACGAAAGGGACCGGGGGAGAATTTCAGAATATTTCCATTGAGCAACTGGACGGAAATGGACGTCTGGCAGTATGCAAAGATCGAAGGAATCGAACTGCCCAGCCTTTACTTTGCCCATGAAAGAGAAGTCTTGGAGAGAAACGGAAGCCTCTTGGCCGTCTCCGAGTTCGTCATTCCCAGGGAAAACGAAAACCCGACCACCGAAACCGTGCGTTTCCGTACAATCGGTGATGCAACCTGTACGGGGGCAGTCCGATCAAAAGCCTCGAACCTTGACGAAGTGATCTCCGAAGTCGCAGCGTCCCGGGTCACCGAAAGGGGATCGAGGGCAGATGACCGCCGGTCAGAGGCGGCCATGGAAGATCGAAAGAAACAAGGCTACTTCTAAACACCACATAATATTTCCGATGACTGAAGAAAACAATTACTTGGATATGGATCTGCTCCGCTTCACTACCGCGGGAAGCGTGGACGATGGAAAGAGCACCTT
>JABGWD010000400.1 GCA_018645725.1 Opitutia bacterium | reverse complement strand
GCATTCGATCGAGCAATCTTGGCATAGGCATCGTCCTCCGCCGAAATCAACTCCGTGCGATACTTGTCCAGGTAAGCTTTTTGGGCTTTCGCGTCCATCGATCCGTCCTTATTCGGGTGATCCCGGTGCTTGCTCTTGAGAAAGCCGGCCATCTGCTTGACCTTTCCCTGGTTGTCCTCCATTTGCTGGAGGCGCCCGTCCCAGAAAGGAGCCGTCCGGACCGCCGCTACGTTACCCTTGAATTCCGGCATGGATGCGGGAGCCGCCATCGCCTCGCGAAAACTTCCGTGAATAGGGACGTAGCGTTGACTGGCATATTTTTCCAAGGGTCCTCCCACCCCCATTACGCCGATCACGAACTTCATCTCAGGCGCCTTGAGATCCTTTCTCACGTCGCGGATGAAATGGGCCATGCATTCGCTGTAGGCATCGTACCCACCGGGTTGCCCGCGGTTCGGATAAGTTCCCCCGGCCACCATGTCGTTCCAACCCTGAAACCAGGCGAAACCCGCAAGCTCGTAGCCATCCTTCGGGTCGTAACCGGGGTATACGCGCTTAACGTCTTTGAGGACACGGCGGACGTGTTCGATCGTCAGACGGTAAAAGCGCCCCGTTTGTTCCGCCTTGTCCGCCTTGACTTCATCAAGGTTCTTTCCCCGCTTTTTAAGGTTTTCAAGCTCCTGCTCGCCAAACGGGTAAGGACCTGCCGAAGGTGGACGGAAATCGGTGTGAATCGACTTCCCTCCCCAGGCTGTCTTGATAATCAGGATCGGTTCCTTCAGAGCCTTTTGCATATAGATTCCAAAGGTGAATTCAGGCCCGATCTTGTCACCAGCTTCTGCAGGGTTTCTCCGGGAACCGAAACCGGCCGTCAGCTTGCCGAAACCTTCCCCCATGTTGTCTCCTCCGCCCGTGAAATAGGATATCCACACCTGGTCGCAAACAACGGGGTTTCCCTTCCCATCAATCATTTCCTTGAGTATGGGCTTGGTCAGGGGATCCGTCTTCATCGCCTCGAAAGTACTGATCTTGGCATGCCCCTCCATATTGGACTGACCACACAATACGTAAACCTTCAGTGGCTTGGCGTTAACTACGGATAGGCCCAAAATCCCGAGAAGGGAAAGGATAGCTACGAGATTTATTCTTTTGTTCATATTCTTTATTTGCGGCTTTTGTCGTTGGCGAGAATTTGAAAGAGAGCGGCTTCCATCCGTTGGACTCGCTCGGTTTCCCGGGAAGCCAAGTCGGTGGTTTCACCTGGGTCGTCTTCGAGGTTAAAGAGTTGCCAAGGCGGGGTGAAACGACGCCCCCTCGGCTGTTCTCTGCCTCCCGATCCATTGCCAAGCACGAGTTTCCACTCGTCCATCCGGATGGCGAACATACCGGAAGCGGAATGATTGATCACGGGAGCCCGCCTGAACTGACCGGGCTTGCCCTTGAACAGGGGAGCCCAACTGAAGCTGTCGGGAGCCGCTTCGTCCGGCTTGGGAAGCGTGGCCTTGGCCAATTCGGATGCAGTGGCGAACAAATCGACCAGGCAAACCGTCTCCTTGGAAACGCTACCCGCCTTGATCCCCTTGGGCCATCGGGCAAAGGTGGGAACCCGGTGCCCGCCTTCCCAAACGTCTGCTTTGGTGCCACGCCATGGACCGTTGGCGGTGTGGTCACCCTCGAAATATCTTTGCTCGGTTTCGTCGGAAAGATGGTGAGGTTTGTCCTTGTCCGACTCGCGGTACATAAAGGAAGCGTTGTCGCTTGTATAGATGACTAGGGTGGTGTCCTTGATTCCCGCTTCATCCACCGCCTTCACCACCTGCCCCACCGTCCAGTCGACCTGCATCACAAAGTCCCCGTAGGGTCCGAGCTTGGACTTTCCTTGAAACCGGAGATGAGGAGAAACGGGCTTGTGCGGAGCGGTCAGAGGAAAATAAAGAAAGAAAGGGTTTTTCTCTTTCGAACGCCTCCGAATATGGTCGCAACTCTCCTGCGTGAGGCGATCCAGACAATCGATGATGGAAAAGTCGGAACCAAGCTCTCCTTCGCGCAGATAACCCGGGAAGCCCTGCTTGGGCTGAGTACGGTCGGGCAAGCCCGTGATCTTGCGGCCCTCGATATAGACGTATGGAGGAAAATCCAAGGAGGCGGGAATGATCAGGGAACGGTCGAACCCAAGGTCAACCGGTGAATGATCCAAGGGCTTGCTCCAGTCCCACTGGCCCTTGGCGTCCTTCCGAAAGCCAAGCCCGAGGTGCCACTTCCCGATGACCGCGGTGTGGTAACCGGCTTGCTTGAGGTGGGATGCCACCG
>JABGWD010000399.1 GCA_018645725.1 Opitutia bacterium | reverse complement strand
CCAAGGATGGCCACGGGCAATTGCGGGTCATTGAAATCCTCTCTCCAGCCATCCACCATCAGTTTCATTAGCACTCGATAGAACCTGGGCTTGCAACTGGTGTTCATCATGGCGTTGTTGAAACCTTGGTGGAAGGCAACACCCTTGATATTCAGGCCCTTGAACACCCCGAACATTCCATTGTAGCAGGATGCGGCGTCACTGGGGCTACGCCCAGGCACGTTCCACGAGCGCAAAGTCTCACGGATCGGCTTGGGCGGCAGCATGTCCTCGTCCACACCCTTCTTGCGCTGCTCGGCTACGGTTTTTTCCCATTTCTCAATCGGCTTCTTCAGTGCCTCATCCCAGTCGAACTCGGCATAACGCTTATCCACCCAGGCCAGGTATTCCGCTGCCATCGGGTGCTCCTTGAACTTATGACGGGGCACCAAGCTCTCCAGTGAAGCGCCGCCGCGCGAATTGTCGATGATGCCGATTGGTATCTGCAAGGCCCGTTGCAACCTCGAACCGAAAACGTATCCGATCGCCCCCATATCCAGAGCGACCTCGGGCATGACCACTTTCCAATTCTTGTCCGGATCGTTCCCATTGAGATCCTTCTCCTTCAGATCGGTTTCGACATGCTCGGATTCCGCATAGGAGTTGATCCGGACATGACGCATCAAAGGCAAGTGGGCCTGGGCCGACTCAAATGCGTTTTGGTAAACGGCTTTCAAAGCGAAGGCCATGTTGCTTTGGCCATTCATCACCCAAAGGTCGCCGATCAGGATATTTTCCATCCGAATGACTTCCTTGCCCGCCTTCACCACAAGTTCTTGTCCTTCGGAATTTGCTGACTGGGAGTCAAAGGTAACCTGCCACCTCCCCTTCTCGCCCGCTACCTTGGCTTTGGCGGATCGTTTGCCGAACGAGACCTCGACCTCGGTTCCAACCGGAGCCCACCCCCAGATGGTGATGGGCTTGTCGCGTTGAATAACCATGTTGCTGCGGAATATGCCATGCGTCTTTAACGCGTCGGCCCCAAAAAGCTCATGCCCGAGCATCAACGCAAAAAGCATGAACCCGTAAAGAAAACAGTTAGGTTTTTTCATTATGTAATACGGTAATTGATCAACTGGGTTTCTCCGAAAACAGGTGCGGTCAAAAGTGATTGGCGCGAAGCATGATCATGCCTAGACCATCAACTCGGTCATCATTCCGGTGCTGTCGGCAAAAGACTTGACCGGCGCGCTCACCCCATGGAGCATGGAAACGAACAGGTTTGCCAACGGCACCTTTTTCTCTCCCTCGAACGAGTGCAGGTTCCCGTGCTTGAATCCAAGGGCTTTTCCCCCCGCCACCTGAATCGGGTAGTTCCTAGTATTGTGGGACGCGTGTGGATGGGCTGACCCCCATACGACTACCGTCTGGTCCAGCATGTTGCTGTCCCCTTCGGGAGTATTTCGCAAGCGCTCTAGAAAATAGGCATGCTGCTTGGCCCGCCAATTGTCCCACTGCCCTGATTCGGTCGGTCGCTTGTGCGCGATGTCGTGGGTGGCCCCTTTGTACCCTAGCACGTAGTTGGCATAGTTCCACAACTCGCTGCCACTGGAGTGTTCGCTTTCAAGCATGAGGGTGGCGAAGCGGGTGGAATCCGTTTGGAAGGCAAGATAAAGCAAATCGTACATGCAGCGGGTGTATTGCTCAGGGTCTTTGTGGGAAACCTCGAGGTTCAGACCCTTGGTATCGACGTTCGGCAAGGGCTGGTGTGTCCACTGACTGGTTCGTTCGACCCGCTTTTCCAAAGCGCGTATGGAGTCGAGATACTCGTCCACCTTGCCTTGATCCTCTTTCCCAAGTTTGCGATGGAGCCTCTTGGAGTCGTCAAGCATCAGATCGAGCACGCTCGCCTCTCGTTTGAGATCGGCTCGAACTTGCTCGATCCCTTTCCCTGCATAGGGCTTGAACAAGCGGTTGAAAATCTCCTGCGGTCGGTGCATCGAAGGGATTGGTCGCCCGGGACCGTAATGCGAGAGCGTCTTGGCGCTCCCATAGGATCCCGTTCCACCCTCGGTGCCCAACACGAGTGAGGGGTAACGAGTATGATGCCCGTTTAGCTTTGCGGCCACTTGATCAACGGAAACGTTATTTGTTTTTTCCGTAACAGTCATATCGGCGCCGGTAGCGAAAACGTCGCCACTGCTATGGCCACCCATCCCAACCCCACCCGCGTGTTCGAGACCCTTGAGGTAACTCACTGAATCTTTCAACGGAGCAAAGGGAGAAGCCGATTGATTGAAAGTCAGGGGGCCAGCGTCCTTGCATGGCCACCAGTTCCAATCATGATGAGAGCCGTCTTTGGTCTTCGGTTCGTAAACACCGTAGGCAACATAGCTCAACATCATCCGTTTGGGCAGAACCTTCCCCGACGCCTTGCCCCAGGACATGCCTTGGAGGAAAGGTAAGGCAAGGGCAACGCCACCGCCTCGAACAAACTGGCGGCGATTGATATTCCAGGATTTTTGTTTCATGGGATTATTCTTCCTTGTTTTCGAGACTGGTGAAGGTAGGGCTCAGGCAAATGGATACGATCATTTCTTGAAGCTTATACCCGTCTTCTTCGGCTGACGTCAGTAATTTCTCAACTTCAAATCGATCGCGATAGCTTAGCTCCCGACCGATACCGTAAGCCAACAGTCTGCGAAGGACGTTTTCAACGATCTCGTCCTTGCGGTCCTTGAGCAAATATTTCTTGAGTTCCTCCATCCCGTCCACGGCAGGCCCGTGAGGCACGCGGGAGGAGGCGTCCACTTCCTCCGTGTAAATCGCCTTCAGGTAGGCCTGATAACTAGCAAAATCCTGGTCTTGCTTGTGGTTGAAACCCCGCACCCGAACCTTGTCTTTGGGAACCAAGGGTTGGTATTTACCTATGGCACTGTAACGCTCGAATGGAATTCCCCAGGGGTCCAGACGGACATGACAATCGCGACAACTTTCGTTGTTTCGGTGAAGAGCCAACAGGTTTTTGATCGAAACCGCTTCATCGGCGGAATCTCCGGCGGAATCAGACAAGGCCGGGACTTCGGCTGGCGGTGGCTTGACCTCGTCCCCGAGAATGGCTTCGCGCAACCAGACCGCACGATAGATTGGATGAGGAGCTGAACCCGTGGAATTACCCACCAAAACGGAGCCTTGTGTCAGCAGGCCTCCAAGCCGATGCTCCGGTTTGATCGCAACGGAACGAAGCTCCAATCCGCGAACGCCTTCGACTCCATAATGAACTGCGAGCGGTTCGTTGAGGTAAGCAAACTCGGAATCGACGATATTGAGGACGCTCGCGTTTTTTCCGATCAGTTCGCCCACGAAACCCACTGTCTCCTCATGCATATAGTCGCGGATGGTCGGACGGAACAACTGTTCCTGTCCGCGCCGTTCGCCGACGTGCACGGTATAAAGAAAGCGGGGAAAGAGATCCCGGTTCACGTTCACCGTTTTCATCTTGGCGATGCTCAGCCACTGGGAGGTGAAGTTTCCGACAAAACCCAAGACCCGCGGGTCGGCCAAGAGCCGACGCGTCTGCGCCTCAAGGACCGTGGGAGCGACAAGCTTTCCCGCGGCAGCAAGATCAAACAGTTCCTGATCGGGCATGCTCCCCCAAAGGAAATAGGAAAGGCGCGAGGCGAGTTCGTATTGCTTCTTCGTTTCGGAGTCATCAATGACCCGATGATAAAGAAACTGCGGAGAGATCAGGACCATCGCAAGCGTCTCTCGCATCGCCTGCTCAAGCGTATCGAACTCCGCATCGTAAATCTTGTAGATTCGTTGATAGTGATCAACTTCCTCCCCGCTCACCGGACGCCGGAACGCCCGGGTCATGAAACGCTTGATCACCTCGCGTACGTACTGATCGGGTTTTCCCTTGCGCAACGGTGACTCAAAAAGGATGCGGGTATGGTGTTCGGGGGGCCAGACCTCTGCCACGGGAGCCTCGAATTCAAGAGACTCCAGAACCACGCGGGGAGCCTGAGCACTCCAGGAGGAATCAAAGCCACTTTTGCGGTGATCGTTCAGTTCCCCATTATCGAAAATATTCTGGGCGGTAATGGTAATGCTTGGCGGAATGATTTTGTTTCTGACCGCCCTGGCTGGTTGAACCGGGATGTTCTCGATACGCCCCCGGAATTCACACTCCTCGGGTTGATCAGGCGTGTTCGTCAAATGAACGGTCCCCACTTCTTGATAGACTCCCGACCCCGAATCGTGCCGGAGATCCGTACCCATCACCAATCGAAGCCCAACTTCCTCAAACCCCTTGGGGAAATTCCCCGATGCCTTGATCCGGATTCTGAACTCTCCGGTCTTGGGCCAGCTTTTCACCCCGACTGTTTTCCTGCCGACCCCGGGTCCCTGGTAGACGCCTATCTCGGCTTGAGACAACCCCCCTTTGCCGGGTTTCCCATGTTCCCACTTCGAGCTGACCCGATGGATTTCCGGTTTTCCCGGATCGACGATCGCGCTCGCCATGGCCTTGCGGGCAGCTTCCTTGTAGCGAATGAGTTGGTCAGGTCCGACCATCATCATTTTCGCGGTATTGTTAAAATGATAGGGTTTGTCCGGATCGACCGGCAGGTCCTTCGCCAGTTCGAGTTCAAAACCCAACAAGTCCCGCATCGTATTCTGATACTCGAAGTTCGTCAACCGGCGGGTCGTCGTGGCGACCTCGGCTTCACTGGCCTTTTTTACGTAGCCACGAAGGCCCGACTCGATCCAGTCAGCGATGAGCATTCGCTTGGTCTCACTCGGTTGCGCTTCGTCTTCGGGCGGCAT